>NZ_JBMPIT010000007.1:0-331751 GCF_049341845.1 Curtobacterium guangdongense | reverse complement strand
ACCGAACGCGGCACCGCCGAGGACGAGGGCACCCGTCGTGGCGAGGGTGATGGTGGTCTTGAGGGACTTGCGCATGAGGGTTGATCCTTTGCTGTGGTGGGCTCCTCCGGCACGCTCCTGTGCGTACGCCGGCTGTGTGTATTCAGATCGCCGGCCGAACTTGACCGGAGAGCGCCCTGGGCATTTGCCCTGTGCAGATGATTCGGCACCCCTCCGGGATCGGATTGGACGAGTTTCTGGAGCCCTTTCGACGGGCGGTCCGTACCGTGGAGGAATGGCGACAGAGCAGCTGCAGAGCACGGAACGCATCCGGGCGATCGACGCGTGGTGGCGGGCCGCGAACTACCTGACCGTGGGGCAGATCTACCTCATGGACAACCCGCTGCTGTCCCGTCCGATCGAGCCGAAGGACGTCAAGCCACGCCTGCTCGGACACTGGGGCACCTCGCCGGCGCTCAACCTGGTCTACGCGCACTGCAACGCGCTCATCGCGTCGTTGGACCGGCAGATGCTCTACGTGTGCGGCCCCGGGCACGGCGGACCCGCGATGAACGCGAACGCCTGGCTCGACGGCACCTGGCAGGAGCTGTACCCGGGCACGACGCTGCAGCAGTTCTTCCGGCAGTTCTCGTTCCCCGGCGGCATCCCGTCGCACGCCGCGCCGGAGACCCCCGGGTCGATCAACGAGGGCGGCGAGCTCGGCTACTCCCTGGCGCACGCGTACGGAGCAGCCCTCGACAACCCGGACCTCGTCGTCACGTGCGTGGTCGGCGACGGCGAGGCGGAGACCGGTCCGCTCGCCGGGTCCTGGCAGGCGCACACGTTCATCGACCCGGTCGCCGACGGTGCCGTGCTGCCGATCCTCAACCTCAACGGATGGAAGATCGCGAACCCGACGGTCCTCGCCCGCATCCCCGGCGAGGACCTGACGGCGTACTTCCGCGGGCTCGGGTACGACCCGATCGTCGTGGACTCCGCCCGCGTCGAGGACGACCCGTTCGCGGTGCACGCCCTGTTCGACGGGGCACTGCGCCGGGCACTCGCGACGATCGACGACATCCAGGCCGCTGCGCGCGGGCAGGCCGCACGCGCGGCGGCCGGCGAGATGGCCGGTGCTGCGGACCTCCGACCGCGCTGGCCGATGATCATCCTCCGGACGCCGAAGGGGTGGACCGGGCCGAAGGAGGTCGACGGTCAGAAGGTCGAGGGCACCTTCCGCGCGCACCAGGTCCCGCTGTCCGCCGTCCGCACCGACGACGGGCACCGGGCGCAGCTCCAGGAGTGGATGGAGTCCTACCGTCCCGACGAGCTGCTCTCCGAAGACGGCGACGGCATCGGACTGCTCGAGGCGATCCGTCCGTCCGGCGACCTGCGGATGAGCGCCACCCCGCACGCGAACGGCGGGCGTATCCGGACCGCACTCGACCGGCCGTCCGTGACCGACTTCGGGGTGCCAGCCGGGTCCTCGGCGTCTTCCACCGGCACCCTCGGTCCGTGGGTCGCGGCCCTGACGGCGCGGAACCCCTCGTCGTTCCGCCTGTTCGGGCCGGACGAGACGATCTCGAACAAGCTCGATGCCGTCTTCGACGTGACGAACCGTGTCTGGCGTGCCGGCAACGGTCCGGACGACGAACACCTCGCCCCCACCGGCCGGGTCATCGAGATCCTGTCCGAGCACCTGCTCGAGGGGATGCTCGAGGGCTACGTCCTGTCCGGGCGGCACGGCATCCTGAACACGTACGAGGCGTTCGCCCACATCATCGACTCGATGGCCGGGCAGTACACGAAGTGGCTGGAGTCCTCGGCGGAGATCGACTGGCGCGCGCCGGTGTCGAACCTCACGATCCTGCTGTCGTCGCACGTCTGGCGCCAGGACCACAACGGGTTCTCGCACCAGGACCCCGGGTTCCTCGACGTCGTCGCGTCGAAGCAGCAGGACCTGGTCCGGATCAAGCTCCCCGCCGACGCCAACACCCTGCTCGCCGTCGCCTCGCACGCGATGGAGACGACCGACCGCATCGAGGTCATCGTCGCGGGCAAGCACCAGGAGCCGGTGTTCCTGTCGATCGACGACGCCGTCGCGCACGCCGCCGCCGGGTCGGGCGTCTGGGACTGGGCCGGGACCGAGGACACGATCGGGCACGCGGACGTCGTGCTCGTCTCGGCCGGTGACGTCCCGACCGTGGAGACCGTCGCCGCAGCCGACCTCATCCGCCAGCACGCCCCCGACGTCGGGGTGCGGGTCGTGAACGTCGTCGACCTGCTGTCGCTCGGGGATCCGCGGAAGCACACGCACGCTCTGTCGGACGAACGCTACGACGAGCTCCTCCTCCCCGGCACGCCCGCGGTGTTCGCGTTCCACGGGTACCCGGCGCTCGTGCACCAGCTCACCTACCGCCGACACGGGCACGACGACTTGCACGTGCACGGCTTCCTGGAGCAGGGCACCACGACGTCCCCGTTCGACATGCTGATCCGGAACCAGATGGACCGGTTCGCGCTCGCACACGACGCGCTGACGCGGGTGGCGGACGGGTCCGACCGGTTCGGGCCGCTGCTCGCGCGGCTGACCGAGGCTCGGGACGCGGCTCGCGCCTACGCCTACACGAACGGCGAGGACCACTCGTCCGTCGCCGACTGGCACTTCTCGGGGTGGCCGCAGGACGACGACTGACGGGTCCCTCCTGCACAGGCCGGGAGGCACGCATCACCGTCCACAGGTTGGCCGTCAGGTCGTCTGACGGTGCGCGAAGGGCGGGCACTCCGGCGAAATACGGACTTCTTGGCACACCGCGACCAGTGGTGGAAGCGTTGGTCGTGGGTCGTCGACCGGGCGGTGTCCGCCGACGACCACGACCAGACGGCGGCCGCAATCATGGCGACCGCACTGTCGACACGCGGCTGGACGGCTCCTGACGACAAGTGGATGTTCGACGCAGTCCGCGCGCACATCCCCGACACGGTCCTGGAGGACTTCGATGATCTCGAAACTGACTGACCGACAGTTCAAGCGTCGCCTGGACATGGCGGAGATCTGCATTCCCGATCTCCTGGATGATCCGCACTACGGACCGCTCATGCGCGCGAAGGGCCGCGACGTCGAACTCGCGGAACTGCGTGCCGAATGGCGGGAGCGACAGGAGCGGGCTCGGGCACGCAAGCTCAAGGACGAGGCGTCGTTCGCCGACTGACGGCCGGGCGGCGTGGCACGCTGGACGGGTGTCCGACCTCGTGATCCCGGCCCCGTCCGTCCCCACCGTCCCGACGTCCACCGGCGAGCGCTTCCCGGTGCGGCGGGTCTTCTGCGTCGGACGGAACTACGCCGCGCACGCCCGCGAGATGGGCCACGATCCGGACCGCGAGCCGCCGTTCTTCTTCACGAAGCCAGCCGACGCGATCGTGGTCGACGGCGCGAACACGCCGTACCCGACGATGACCGGGCAGCTGGAGCACGAGGTCGAACTCGTGGCAGCCATCGGCGTCGGCGGGACGGACATCCCCGTCGAGTCCGCGCTCGACCACGTCTGGGGCTACGCCGTCGGGCTCGACCTGACCCGGCGCGACCTCCAGGCAGCGGCGAAACGACTCGCGCGCCCGTGGGACCTCGCGAAGGGGTTCGACGCATCCGCCCCGATCGGCGTGCTCGTCCCGGCAGCGACGGTGGACCCGACCCGCGGCTCGATCGCACTCGACGTCGACGGGGCGCCCCGGCAGCGCGGCGACCTCGCCGACCAGATCTGGTCCGTCGCCGAGGTCGTCGCGACGCTCTCCCGGTTCGTGGCACTCGCGCCGGGCGACCTCGTGATGACGGGCACCCCGGACGGCGTCGGTCCGATCGACCGCGGCGCCGTGCTCCACGGGACGATCGACGGCGTGGGGACGGTGTCGACCCGCATCGTCTGACGACGACGGTCACGTTTCCTGCGTGTCACGGTGACCTGGGAGCACTCGGAGCCGCGGAGCGTATCAGTGTCGGTGACGCCGTGTACGGGAACCGGCGTCGTGGTTCTCATTGACAGGGACAGCGGGACCGAGCACGGTCAGGACGGCCACCGCGCGCCCGGAGACGGTAGGTGCCGACGTGCTGGAACACGACCTGCTCGCGACGTCCTGGACGTGGGACGGCGACGAGCCCATCGACGAACGGGTCCGTGCGGTCGGTGACGCCGGGTTCGCCGGCATCTCACTCGCACTGGACGACCTGCACGAGGTCCGCGCCACCATCGGCTTCGGCTCGCTCCGACGCATGCTCGACGACGCCGGCATCGTGTGGATCCAGCTCGGCACGCTCGGCAACTGGTGGACGTGTCCGAGCCGCACCACCGGCGAGGACGCCGACCGCGGGGTCCTCCTCGAGGCGGCAGCGTCCCTCCGCGCGTGGCAGGTGATCGCACGCGCCGATGTCACACTCCCCGGCGTCTCCCCCGCCGCGATGCTCGACGGCTGGGTGGTGCTCGCGACCCAGGCCGAGAGCGTCGGCGCGCAACTCGTGCTCGAACCCGAACCGTGGTCCAACCTGCCGACGGTCGAGCGCGCATCCCGCTTCGTCGCGGCCGCCGGTCACCAGAACGGCGGCCTGTTGCTCGACGCGATGCACGCGCTGCGCGGTGGCTCCACGCTCGCGTCGATCCGGCAGGGCATCGCCCCGTCGACCCTGGCCGCAGTGGAACTCAGCGACGGGCTGCTCTCCACCCCGAGCGGCATGACGCTGGCGGACGAGTCGCGGGACGGCCGGTACCTCCCGGGCGCCGGCGCATGGGACATCCCCGGGTTCATCCGTGTCGCTCGGGAGCTCGGGTACGACGAACCGTGGGGTGTCGAGGTCAGGACCCCTGCGCACCGAGCGCTCCCCATCGCCGACGCACTGCGGACGGCTGCGGCGGCCACCCGAGCGGTGCTGGACGCCGCCGATGCGTACGGCGCTCCGGCGGCGCCCGCGATGCCGACGTCGCCCGCCCCGACCTCGGCGGTCGACTACGAGCCGCAGCACCGTCCGCGTCGGGAGACCGGTTCAGGGACGCCCGCGTAACGTCGTCGGCATGAGCGATCAGGCACCCCAGGCGGACGAATCACTCCTGCGCGAGTCGCAGCAGGCGATCGACGACGCAAAGGCCGCAGCGGCCGACGTCGTCGAGCCGGACGAAGACGAACTCGTCGACGAGGGTCTCCCGGTCGCGGACGACGCCGAGCCGTCCGACGGCCCCGCTCCGGCGGCCTGACGATCAGACGATCTCGACCACGCGGACGGTGACGTCGGTGGGCCGTCGACCGGCGACGTCCTGGACGCGTCGGACCACGACGTCGCGTACGGCCTTGGCGCTCCCGATGGCCGACGTCCCCGCGTCGACGGCGACGACGACGCGCACCCGGAGCACCTCGCCCTGGTCGTCCACCAGCACAGCACCGCCGTCCCGCGGCAGGTCGAGCACCGACCGGACGTCGCGGACGAGCGCGGCGAGACTCGGCCCCGGCGGGATCACCGACCGCACCCCGGGGACGGCGAGCACGGCCTCGGTCGCTGCGCGGGAGAGCGCACGGGTGTCAGCGGTCACGGGTTCCTCCCGGGAGCGAGCAGGTCCGCGACCCGGACGGTGAGGGAGCGCACCTCGAACGGCGCGTGCTCCGCGAGGACGCCGGCCACCATCGTGCGGAGCTCGTCGACACGGCTGCGGATCGGGGCGGCGGGATCGACCACGATCGCGACCTCGACGTCGACCGGTCCACCGGGGATCGACAGGTCCCCCGTGAACCGGGTCCGACGGACGAGGACGCCGGGGAGCGTGTCACCGAGCGCACGGATCACCCCACGGATCGCCCCCTCGGTCACGACGAGCGTGCTGGACGGGTCGTCGTCGGGCACCGGGATGTCCCGGCCGGCGTGCGCGGTGGTGCGGATCGAGGCGAGGACACCGGCGATCCACCGCTCGTCGGCGCCGTCGGCAGCGCGGACGTCCGCGTCGAGCAACTCCGACGATGCCGCTCGCAGCTCGCCGAGACGCACGAGCGCCGCGCGGGCAGCCGCGTCCGCCTCGATGTCGTCCCGCACGGGATCCCGGCCGGAGTCGAGGTAGTCCGAGAGCT
The DNA here is from genome assembly GCF_049341845.1 of Curtobacterium guangdongense. Taxonomy (NCBI): domain Bacteria; kingdom Bacillati; phylum Actinomycetota; class Actinomycetes; order Micrococcales; family Microbacteriaceae; genus Curtobacterium; species Curtobacterium guangdongense. The sequence continues at coordinate 325,670 of NZ_JBMPIT010000007.1, read as the reverse complement.
CGTCGAGCGTGAAGGCGCCGTACCGGTCGTCGACGTCGTCGTCGGTCATCGCCACCCCTCCATCCGCTCGAGCACGGTTCGGCGCGCACGTGCGAGCAGCCCGCGCACGCTCGACGCCGACAGGCCGGTCTGCTCGGCGATCTCGGCGTAGGACGCGCCTCCGATCTCGCGCAGCACCCACACTGCTCGCTGCGCATCCGGGAGGTTCTGGACGACCCCGGCCAGCGCGTCCACCTGCATGCGCGTCGCGACGACCTCGTCGACCGGGCGGTCGTCCGACGCCTCGGGCAACGCCTCGAGGTCGAGGTGCGGGTGGCGGCGGCGGAGTCGGTCGAGCGCCTTGTTCGCCGCGATGCGGAACAGCCACGTCCGCACGCGGTCCGGCTCCTCGACGCTGTCGATCCGTTGCCAGGCCAGCAGCGACGCTTCCTGCACGGCATCGTCCGCTTCACCGTCGCCGTGCCCGAGGATCCGGGCGGCGTACGCACGCATGAGCGGGCCGTACCGGCGGATGAGCACGCCGAACGCGGCGGCGTCTCCGTCCGCGGAACGTTCGACGAGCGACCCGTCCGACAGGGACGCCAGCTGCGTGTCCTCGGTCAGGGTCTGGCCTCTCGGATCGGATTCCGGTTCTCGCGTGACGAATTCGGGGTTCGGCACGTCTTCAGTACGTGCCTACCATCGGCGCCTGCGTGCTGATGGTCTCGAGCGCGCCGTGGCCGGTCAACCCTGAACGACCGGTCACGGCGCTCCTGCGGCGGCCCGTGCGTTCCCTGATCCGGCGCACGGGCCGTCTTCAGTCGTCGACCTCGTCGCCGAGGAAGTCCGCGTAGGTCGCCTCCGGGTCCGTCGCCGCCGCCGGGTCCACCGGCTTTCGCGGCGGCCGATCCCCCGACATGGCGACGCGCTCCTCCGTGGTGAACGGTGGCAGGTAGTTGCTCGCGCTCATCGCCGCTCCCTTCGTCCCGAGGAACGTAACAGCCCGGCACGTTTTCCCAACGATCGTGAGGATTTCGTCCCCCGCAACGGGGGCCGACGGGGGACGGAAGTTCGCCCGCAGCGGACCCCATGCGCACGCATCCGATCGTGTGCGCGCTCACTCGCGGACGACGTCACCCGCCGACTTGTCGGTCCGCCAGCCGCGCCACGACGGCTGCCGGAGCCGCCCGTCCCCGGTCCACTCCGCGAACTCGACCTCGCCGACGCGCTCGGGGGTCACCCAGTGCGCGTCGCGGGCATCCGGACGCGGGACGTCCGTGAACGGGGGCGTCTTCCGTTCCAGCCGGCCGAGCACCGCGGCGATCTCGTCGAGGTCTCGATCGCTGAACCCCGTCCCGACCTTGCCGACGTACTCCAGTCCGTCCGGGCCGGGGATCCCGAGCAGCAGTGAGCCCACTCCGCCGGCACGCCGACCGTTCCCGGGCTTCCACCCACCGACGACGACCTCCTGCGTGGCATGGTGCTTCAGCTTGAGCCAGGCCTCCGACCGACGGCCCTCGGCGTACTTCGACGAGCGCTTCTTCGCCACGACCCCCTCGAGCCCGGCCTCCCGGGAGTCGCGCATCGCCCGGTCGAGGTCACCGTCGTGCGCGAGCGGCACCTCGATGACGCCGCCGGCGTCGACGACCGTCGACAGCGCCTCGCGTCGGTTGGTGTACGCCAGGCGCGTCAGCTCGTGCCCGTCCGCCTCGAGCACGTCGAACAGCAGGAAGCGCACCGGCGTGGCCTTCCGTGCGGCCTCGACCTCGCGCGGCTTCGTCAGGCCCATCCGGTTCTGCAGGAGCTGGAAGGACGGCCGCCCACGCTCGTCGAGCGCCACGATCTCCCCGTCGAACACCCCGTCCACACCCGCCCGGTCGCCGAGTTCCTCGAGTTCCGGGTACTGCGCCGTGAGGTCGTTGCCGTTGCGGCTCCGCAGCGTCACCTCGCCGTCACGGACGGTGGCCAGGGCGCGCACGCCGTCCCACTTCAGCTCGAACGCCCACTCGGTCGGATCGAGCCGGGGTTCGCCCTTGGCCAGGGTCGCCTGCATCGTCCGGCGTTCCACCGGCTCGGTCTCCGACGCGGCGGCCCCGTCGATCCGCTCACGGCCGTCGTCGTGTCCGCGCGGCGTACGCGAGGCTCGGCTCGACTCCGTCCCGCCGGTCGCGTCCACCGTCGGGTCGGGCTGGTCCTTGGTGCGGTGGATGAGCCAGTTCTTCTCGTCGCCCTCGCGGCCACGCCCGCGGCCCCGGGTGTGCAGGATCGCGAGGCGTCGGTTGCCGTTCGTCCGGCCGTGCAGCGTGACGATGACCTCCTCGCCCTCGCGCCACTTCTCCAGGTCGTACGTGCCGTCGTCCCAGATCGTGACCGTCCCGCCGCCGTACTCGTCCTTCGGGATCGTCCCCTCGAAGCCGCCGTACTCGAGCGGGTGGTCCTCGGTCATCACGGCGAGGTGGTTCTTCCCCGGGTCGGTCGGCTCCCCCTTCGGCAGCGCCCAGCTGACGAGCACGCCGTCGTGTTCGAGCCGGAAGTCGTAGTGATCCCTGGTGGCGTGGTGCTCCTGGATGACGAACGTCGGCGTGCCGTCCTGCCGGACCGTCGGCGCACCTTCCGGGACTGGCTCCGGCGTCTTCGACGCGTCCCGCTTCGCACGGTAGGCCGACAGGCGGTCGTTCCCCGAGCCTCCCGTCCGCTCCTTCCGTTCCGCGTCGTTCGCCTGCTGGGTCCGGTCGCTGTCCCAGTGACCGTGGTCGGCGCGCCCGACCGCCAACGAGGCGGCCGCGACCGGGTGCAGGGGGTCGCCACGGTCCTCCAGGCGTTCCAGCACCTGGTCCAGCGTCAGCTGGGCCAGCCCCTTCTCGGTGAGTTCCTTCCACGTCCGCGGCGCCGCGACGGTCGGCTGCGACCGGCCGCGCAGCGAGTACGGCGCGATCGTCGTCTTGTTGCCGTTGTTCTGCGACCAGTCGACGAAGACCTTGCCCTTCCGCTCCGCCCGGCTCATCGAGGACAGCACCAGGTCGGGGAGGTCCTGTTCGAGGGCCTTCGCGAGTTCGTGGGCGACCTCGGAGACGTGCTTCGTGGCGGCCTTCCCATCGAGGGCCGCGTACAGGTGGATGCCCTTCGACCCTGATGTCACCGGGTACGGCTCGAGGCCCATGCCCTGCAAGATCTCCCGTGCGGCGACCGCGACCTCGACGCACTCCGGCAGCCCGACCCCATCGCCGGGGTCGAGGTCGAGCACCAGCCGGTCGGGGTTCTGCTGGCCGCCGCGGGGACCGAACCGCCACTGCGGCACGTGCAGCTCGAGTGCGGCCTGCTGCGCCATCCAGACGAGCGTCGGCAGGTCGTCCACGATCGGGTACTCGTTGTCGTGCTCGGTGTGCTCGATGGTGTGGTGGCGGACCCAGTCGGGCGCGGAGTCCGGCAGGTTCTTCTCGAAGAACACCTTGCCGTCGACACCGTTCGCCCAGCGCTTCCTGGTCACCGGGCGGTCCTTGACGTGCGGGATCATCCACGGCGCGACCCGCGTGTAGTACTCGATCACGCGGCCCTTCGTGGTGCCGGTCTCCGGGTACATCACCTTGTCGAGGTTCGTGAGCGCGACGCGGCGGTCTCCGACGAGCACCGTGGTCTTCTTGGAGACCGGACTCACAGCGCGACCCCGGTCGCTCCGGCCACCGTGAGCGTGGACCCGGACGTGTACGACGACTCCGGCCCGGCCAGGTACACGTACGCGCTGCCGAGTTCGACGGGCTGCGCCGGACGGCCGAACGGCGTGCCCTCGCCGTAGTGCGCGATCTCGTCGCCCGGGTAGCTGATCGGTTGCAGCGGCGTCCACACCGGCCCGGGCACCACGGTGTTCGCGCGGATGCCCTTCGCCGCGAGCTGCCGCGCGAGCCCGTTCGTGTACGCGATGATCGCCGCCTTCGTCGCGGCGTAGTCGATCATCCGGTCCTGCGGCTGGTAGGCCGACACCGAGCTCGTCGTGACGATCGCGCTCCCCGGGGCCATGTGCGGGACTGCCGCACGCACCAGCCAGAACATCGCGTAGACGTTGACCTTCATCGTCCGGTCGAAGTCCTCGGTCGACTGCTCGGTGACGTCCTCGTGCACGCGCTGGTGCCCGGCGACGAGGACGAGTGCGTCGAGGCCGCCGAGCTCGCTGACGGCGGTCCGCACGAGTTCGTCGCAGAACGCCTCGTCGGTGAGGTCACCCGGGAGCATCACGGCGTTCCGGCCGAGGTCGGCGATCAGGTCGCGGACCTCGGTGAGGTCGTCGAGCTCCTCGGGGAGGGCGTTCAGCGCGACGTCGGCGCCCTCCTTGGCCATCGCGATCGCGGCTGCGCGCCCGATGCCCGAGTCCGCCCCCGTCACGAGCACCCGGTAGCCGGGCATCCGCCCGGTGCCGAGGTAGCTCGTCTCCCCGTTGTCGGGCTGCGGGTCCATCGCACTCGCGCTCCCTGACCCCTGCTGGGTCTGCGCGGGGAACGGCGGCCGCGCGTACTTCGTCCGCGGGTCGTCCTTGTCCAGCTGGCTCATGCGCCCATCGTGCTCCCTGCGAACTCCGGGCGCTCCAGCCTCGGCACGGGCATCATGAGCGCATGAGGTCGATCTGGAAGGGCTCCATCGCGTTCGGGCTCGTCAACGTGCCCATCAAGGTCTACGCCGCCACCGAGACCCACGACGTGTCCCTGCACCAGGTGCACGACGAGGACAAGGCCCGCATCCGGTACAAGCGCGTGTGCGAGCTGGGACACGAGGTCGAGTTCGCCGACATCGAGCGCGCCTACGACGACGGCGAGAAGACCGTCGTGCTCACCGCCGACGACTTCAAGAAGCTCCCCCAGGAGCAGTCGCACGAGATCGAGGTCCTGGAGTTCGTACCCGTCGACCAGGTCGACCCGATGATGTTCGAGAAGACGTACTACCTCGAGCCTGACTCCCGCTCCCCCAAGGCCTACGTGCTGCTCCGCCGGACGCTCGAGGAGACCGACCGCCTGGCGATCGTGCAGTTCACGCTCCGCCAGAAGACCCGACTCGGCGTCCTGCGCGTGCACGACGACGTGCTGCTCCTGCAGGGACTCCTGTGGGGCGACGAGGTCCGTGCCGCCGACTTCAAGGCGCTCGACACCTCGGTGAAGGTCAGCGCCAACGAGCTGAAGATGTCGTCGTCGCTCGTGGAGAGCATGTCGACCGACTTCGATCCGGAGCGCTACACCGACGAGTACCAGGCCGAGCTGCAGCAGCTCATCGACGCGAAGCTCGAGTCCGGCGATGACGTCGACACGGCCGAGACGTTCGGCGAGCAGGAGTCGTCCGACGACGAGGGCGGTGACGTCATCGACCTGATGGCCGCCCTCCGCGCGTCCGTGGACAAGAAGCGGACAGGAGGCTCCGGGTCGCGCTCGTCGTCCGGGTCGCGCTCCTCGTCGAAGGACTCCGCAGCCGACAAGACTCCGGCGAAGAAGGCGCCGGCCAAGCGCGCACCGGCCAAGAAGACCCCGGCCAAGAAGCCCGCCGCGAAGAAGAAGGCCAGCTAGCCCACAGGTCGCAGCCCGCTGCGGACATCGCGCCCTGCCGCGACGGGGCGCGATGTCCGTGTGGGGGTGCGACGCGGGCGGCGATCAGGTGCGGTCGACGATCTCCTGCATCGCGGCGGCGGCGAGGTCGGCATCGCCGGCGGCGACCGCGTCGGCGAGCGTGCGGTGCAGTGCCACGTCGTGGGCGTCCGGTTCGAGGTCGGCGCGCTCCTCGAGCGCCCGCTCGACCACGCGCTGCAGCCGCGCGAACATCGCGTTCCCGGACAGGGCCAGCAACCGTCCGTGGAAGGCACGGTCGGCCGGGAGGATCGGGGCCGGGTCCGCCGCACCGGCGGCGGAGGCGAGACGGTCGGCGGAGGCGAGCAGGGCCTCCAGGTCGGATCGGTCGTGCGTTCCGGACGCGACGGCACGGGCGGCTGCCGCAGCAGCCGCGGGCTCGACCGCACGGCGGAGGGCACGGAGCTCGTCCAGCGCGACCGCCCGGTCGGGGCCGTCGAGACGCCACCGGACCACGTGGGGGTCGATCACGTCCCACTGTTCGGCGGGCAGGACCCGGAGTCCGACGCGTCGGCCGGCACTGAGCATGCCGAGGGAGACGAGGACACGGGTGGCCTCGCGGACGATGCTCCGCGAGGCGCCGGTGCGGGCGACGAAGCCCTCGACGCTGTCGGCGTGCCCGACGGGCAGCTCGCCGCGGACGATGGCGCTCCCGAGCTCGTCGAGCACCCGGTCGAAGATCACCGCTGCGACACCGGCGAGATGACGAGTTCGTCGACCCGGACGTGCGCGGGGGCGTCGAGCACGAAGGCGACGGTGCGGCCGATGTCCTCCGGGGTGAGCATGACGGCACGGGCAGTTTCGTCGGGGACCTGTGGGCGCTGTGCGAGGAAGTCCGTCGCGACGTCGCCGGGGCAGAGGTGCGTCGCCCGGACGCCGTGCTGCGCTTCCTGCTGGTTGAGCGACCTCGTGAGGGCCCCGAGCGCCGTCTTGCTCGCGGAGTAGGCCACGCCGGCACCAGGCTGGAACGACCAACCGGCGTACGAGGAGATCACGACGACGACACCGCCGGTCTCACGGAGTGCGGGGAGGGCAGCGTCCGTGACGGTCGCCACGGCGGTGAGGTTCGTGTCGACGATGTTCCGGAAGGAGTCCATCGTCTGGTCCTCCCACCGTCGGGCGGGAGCGTTGAGCCCGGCTGCGAGCACGAGTCCGTCGATGCGACCGTGCTGCTCGAGGACGGCGTCCCGCGCGGCCTGTACCGCGTCCGGATCGGTCACGTCGAGCGGCAGGACGTGGGCAGTCCCACCGTCGGCACGGATGCCCGCGGCCACCTCGTCGAGCTGCTCTGCACGACGACCGCTCAGCACGACGGTCCAACCGGAGCGGGCGGCGGCCTCGGCACTGGCGGCACCCATGCCGCTGCCGCCGCCGGTGATCCAGAGCACACGTTCCGTCGTCATGGCTCAATAGTATGCTCATTGCATGGAACTCGACATCACCGACCGCGTGGTCGTCATCACCGGAGCCGGTCGTGGGATCGGTCGCACGATCGCCGAGCGGTTCGCCGCCGACGGAGCGCGTGTCGTCGCGATCGACCTGGCGTTCCTGGACGGAGCACCGGCGGACTCGGTCGACACCGTGACCTGCAACGTCGCCGATCCGGACTCCGTCCGCGCAGCCGTCGACACCGTGGTCGAGCGGCACGGCACGATCGACGTCCTCGTCAACAACGCCGGGATCAACGTCGACGGTCCGGTCGCCGAGCTGCGGTGGGCCGACTGGCAGCGGTGCATGGACGTCAACCTCGGCGGGGTGTTCCTGATGAGCCAGGCCGTGGCGCCGGTCATGCAGCGCGCCGGCCGCGGGCGGATCATCAACGCGGCCTCGTTCGCGGCGATCATCCCGAGCGTCGGCAGCGCGGCCTACGCGGCGTCGAAGGCGGCCGTCGTGTCGTTCACCCGCGTGCTCGCGTCGGAGCTCGGACCGTGGGGCATCACCGTGAACGCCTACGCGCCGGGGATGGTGCCGACAGCGATGAACGGCTTCGCCACGCGGCCGCAGGAGGAACAGGACGTGCTGCTCGACACGCTGTCGCTGCGGCGGTGGGAGACCGCGGACGACGTGTCGAACCTGCTGCTGTTCCTGGCGAGCGACCAGGCCGGGTACATCACCGGCACGCTTCACGACGTGTCAGGCGGCAAGCTCGCGACGCAGATCCCGTCGAAGGCGTACCCGTCACGAGCGTGAAACACGGGTCGGGGACACTGGTGCCATGACTCCACAAGAGCCAGGAGCCCTGCAGTCGTCACCCGAGACCGCAGGCCCGCCCGTCACCGTGTCCATCACACGCCTGGTCGAACCCGACCGCATCCCCGAGGTCACCCGCTGGGTGCAGTCCGGCGTGAACCTCGCCAACCGCTACCCGGGGTTCCTCGGCTCAGGATGGGTGCGCTCCCGGGCACAGTCACGCGAATGGCACATGCTCTACCGGTTCGCCGACCACGACTCGCTCGCGACGTGGGAGAACTCCGACGACCGGCTGCGGTGGCTCGACCTCGGGCGAGACCTCGTCGTGGAGTCCCGCGTCGAGAAGCGCACCGGGATCGAGGGCTGGTTCGACGCCCCGGCAGACACTCCGGCGTCGAGCGCTCCCCCGCGGTGGAAGCAGGCGGTGAGCATCTGGCTCGGGTTCTTCCCGGTGAACCTGGCGTTCACGATCATCGTCGGGCTGCTCGTGCCGTCGTTCGCCGGGCTGGCGGCGCTGCCCCGGGTGCTCATCACGACGCTGGTGCTCACGCCGATCATGACGTTCTGGGTGCTGCCGTTCGTGACGAAGCTGATCCGCCCGTGGCTGCTGGCGCCGCCGCGGAAACGGTAGCGAGCGCTACGCCCCGAGCACCGACAACTGATCGAGCCGCTCGAGGATGACGCCCTCGCGGAGCGCCCACGGGCATATCTCCAGCGCCGACAGGTCGAAGATGTCCAGGCACGCCTCGGCGACCAGCGCACCGGGGACCACCTGGTGCGCCCGACTCGCGGACACCCCGGGGAGCGTGGCGAGCTCGGCCACGGACATCTGCAGGAGCGACGGCAGCTTCGCCCGGAGGGTCGCCCCGTCGAGCGAGCGCGGCACCAGCGGCCCGGCTCCCGACGGCGCGGCCCCGCAGATCCGGGCGATCGAGCGGAAGGTCTTTGAGGTCGCCACCGCCCGGTCCGGCGCACCCGAGCGGAGCAGCTTGCCGGCATCCCGGGCGATCTCGACGCGGATCTCGTGGCGGATCCGGCGGACGTCGTCCTCGGTCGGGGTGCCCGCGGCGAAGAACGACCGAGCCAGACGAGCGGCACCGATCGGCATCGACCATGCGACGTCGGGCGCCTCATCCGCACCGCCGGCGATCTCGAGCGAGCCGCCGCCGATGTCGAACACCGCGAGCCGTCCGGCGGACCAGCCGAACCAGCGGCGGACGGCCAGGAAGGTGAGTCGCGCCTCGTCGGAGCCGGAGAGCACGGCGAGCTCGACGCCGGTGCGCTCCTCGACGTGGGCGAGGACGGCCTCGGAGTTCACGGCGTCACGGACCGCCGAGGTCGCGAACCCGAGCATGTCCTCGCAGCCGCGCTCCTCGGCCACGCGCACCGACTCCGCGACGAAGCCGGTCAGCGCGTCGATGCCGACCTGCGTGACGGCGCCCCGGTCGTCGAGGTGCTCGGCGAGCCGGAGCGGCTGCTTGAAGGACGAGGCCGGCAGCGGCGCGGCGCCGCCGTGGGCGTCGACCACCAGCAGGTGACCGGTGTTGGACCCGATGTCGAGGACTCCCACGCGCATGCGGAAACCGTAGCGGCCTGGGGGCTCGTCTCACGACCGCAGGAACGACTCCAGCTGCTCCGTGGTCGGGTAGGACGCCTGTGCCCCGGCTCCGGTCGCGGCGTACGCCCCGACACCGGCGGCGAACCGCGCGGCGTCCGCGAGGTCGTCGCCTGCTGCGAGTCGGAGCGCCACCGCACCCATGAACGCGTCGCCGCAGCCCGTGGTGTCGACGGCCTCGACGGGGATCGCGGGGACCTCGACGGGCGCGGCGTCGCCGTCGTGCACGATCGACCCGTCGCCACCCCGCGTGACGATCGACCGGGCGACGCCGTGGTCGCCGAGCAGTTCCGCCTCGTGCTCGTTGACCAGCAGCACGTCGGTGAGGTCGAGGAGCTCGCGCGGCACGTCGCCGAACGGGGACAGGTTCGTGAGGACGGTCACGCCGGCCTCGTGCGCGGCTCGGGCGGCGGCGAGGACGACGTCGATCGAGACCTCGAGGCAGAGCCCGAGCACCGCGGCCCCGTCGAAGGCGTCGGCGGGGACGTCGTCCGGCGTCAGCGTGGAGTTCGCGCCGCCGGAGATCACGATGGTGTTCTCGCCGTGCGCGTCGACCGTGATGACGGCGGTGCCGGTCGCCGTTCCCTGCCGGACGGCGACGTGCGTCGTGTCCGCACCCGCAGCCGCGACGGAGTCGCGGAGCAGCGCACCGTTCCCGTCGTCGCCGACCGCACCGATCATGCGCACCGTGCCCCCGAGCCTCCCGGCAGCCACCGCCTGGTTGGCGGACTTGCCGCCTGGCAGGATCGCGAGGTCGGAACCGTGCAGGGTCTCACCGGGCTTCGGGAAGCGCTCGGTGCGGACCACCAGGTCCGCGTTCAGCGACCCGACGACGACGATGGTGTTCAACGGACGGTCTCCTTCTGCGGGGCGACGGACGTCGTCTCGGCGCTCGACGGGCGCGGGATGAGGAACGACGTCGCGAGCGCGGCGATCGTGATGACGGCACCGAGCAGCATCCCACCGGAGTACCCGGCGGTGCCCGCGGACCCGCCGACCCCGAGGGCGATCTGCAACGCGGGCAGGACGGCGAAGCTCACACCGGCTCCGAGGTTGAAGGCCCCCGCGTTGAGGCCGGGCAGGAACCCGGGGTTCGAGTCCGGCGACAGCACGATGCCGAGCCCGTTCAGGATGATGTTCGCGATGCCGGCGTAGGTGATGCCGATGAGCACGGTCGCGGCGATGAGCACCGGCAGGGAGTGCACGCCGACGAACGCCATCAGGAGCGTCGCGACGATGCTGCCGACGAGCCCGACGCGCAGGATCGCCCGGTAGCCGAGGGTCGGGGCGAGGCGTCCGGCGAACGGTCCGACGATCCAGCCGACGAGCGCGTACGGCGTGAGGAACACGAGGGAGGCGAGGTCCGCCTCCATCCCGAAGCCGGCGTCGTGGTTCTGCGCGAGGCTCGTGACGAGTCCGTTCACGACGGCGAAGACACCGGTCATCGTGAGGAACGTCGTCGCGAGGAGCGCCCATGTCGCCCGACGCTTCAGGAACCGCGTCTCGACGAGTGGTTCCGTCACGCGCGACTCGACCGCCCAGAACACGGCGAAGGCAGCGAGCGCGACGACGATCCCGCCGATGACGAGGACCGGGTTCGCGGCGCCGAGCTTGCCGGCCTCGTTGAAGGCGGTCAGCAGGGCACCGACGCTCACCACGAGCGGCACGACACCGATCCAGTCCATCCGGGTGCCCTTGGACGGGTGGGACTCCACGCCCCACACGGCGACCAGGGCCAACGCGATGACCGTCACGACGGCGATGACCCAGAAGATCCCGCGGAAGCCGAAGTTCGTGGCGATCCAGCCGCCGGCGAGCGAGTCGATCCCGGCGATGCCGCCGTTCACCGCGGTGAGGAGGCCGAGCGCGGCGCCGTAGCGCTTCGGGTCGGCGATCTCGTTGCGGAGCACGAGCAGGCAGATCGGGACGACCGGGCCGGTGACGCCCTGGATGATGCGGCCGGCGAAGAGCATCGGCACGTTCACCGCGAGTGCGGCGACGACGCTGCCGATGAGCATCACGGCGAGCATGCCGAGCAGCACGCGCTTGCGGCCGACGATGTCGGACAGGCGGGGCAGGAACAGCGAGAACAGCGCGGCGAGCGTGAAGTACAGCGTCTGCGAGAGGCCGATCGTCGCGTCGTCGGTGTGCAGCTCCCGCGCCATGGTGACGAGAGCGGGGCTGAGCATGCTCGCGTTCAGCTGGAACGCGATGCACGCTGCGAGGAGTGCGGCGGTGAGGGCGCCGATCGACTTCTTCGTCGAGGTGGTGGTCATGGGGGTCAGGCCTTCTGGGTCTCGGTTCGGGGGGTCCAGCCGGTGTCGGGTGTCTCGCCGATGCGCTCGAGGGCGTCGACGACGAGGTCCCAGAACCGGCCGTGATCGAGCTCCATCGCGGCGCTCGTGCGGCAGTCCTCCGGCGCGGGGGCACGGAAGTCGGCGACGGTCATGCCGAGGGTCAGCGTGCCCTGGGTCTCGATGTGGATCGGGACCTTCACGGCGCGCACGATCGTCGGGTCGATGACGTACGCGACGGCGCAGGGGTCGTGCACCGGCGGGGAGTCGAAGCCCTGCGCGTCCTTGTACGTCTGGCCGAAGAAGTCGAGCAGCTCCCCGACGAACGCCGCGGGCCCGGTGCCGACGGCGGCGATGCGCTCGGCGACCTCGGGGGTGGCCAGGGCCTGGTGCGTCAGGTCGAGGCCGACCATCACGACGTCCCAGCCGGCGTCGAAGACGATCGACGCGGCCTCGGGGTCGATGACGATGTTGAACTCGGCGACCGGGCTCCAGTTGCCGACGTGCACGCCGCCGCCCATCAGCACGACCTGCTTGACGCGCTCGACGATGCGGGGTTCCTTGCGGGCGGCGAGGGCGATGTTCGTCAGGCCGCCGGTCGGCACGAGGGTGACGGTGCCCGGCTCGTGCGCCATGACGGTCTCGATGATCAGGTCGACCGCGTGCCGCTCGTCCAGGTCGAACGAGGGCTCGGGCAGCATCGGCCCGTCGAGGCCGCTCTCGCCGTGGATGTCCGGCGCGACCTCGATCTCGCGGAGGATCGGCCGGTCGGCGCCGGCGGCGAACGGCACGCCGGTGATCCCGGCGATGCGGGCGACCGCGAGGGCGTTGCGGGTGACCTTCGGCAGCGTCTGGTTGCCGACGACGGTCGTCACGGCGAGCAGCTCGATGTCCGGGTTGCCGTGCGCCAGCAGGATGGCGACGGCGTCGTCGTGGCCGGGGTCGCAGTCGAGGATGATCTTCTGCTTGGTCGCGTTCGGCACGTGTGCGCTCCACTTCGTCGGGGATGCCGGGCTCGCCGGCGGTAGCTGTGGCTCGACGCGGCCATGCACTCCGCGTCAAGCGTTTGACATCACACCTCATCAAACGCTTGACGTCAAGTCGAGCAGGGCTCGGTCGGTAGCATCGACGGGTGCCAGCATCCTCCGGGACCCCTCGTCGCGTCACCGCCGCGATGGTCGCCGAGCGCGCCGGCACCAGCATCGCCACGGTGTCGCTCGTCGTGAACGGCAAGGACCGCGGCCGCGTCTCCGTGCCGATCGCGACCCGCGTCCGCGATGCCGTCGAGGAGCTCGGGTACGTCGTCGACCACGCCGCCAGCTCCCTCGCCCGGGGCAGCGGCGACCTCGTCGTGCTCATCGCGCCCGACCTGTCGAACCCCTTCTTCGCCGAGGTCATCCGCGGCGTGCGGGACACCATCGGCGACCGGTTCCAGCTAGTCCTGTCGGTGACCGAGCGCGGCGAGCAGCCCGTCGACGCCGACGTCCGGCGCTTCGAGCGGCTCCGGCCCGCGGGGATCCTCGTCGACGCCCCGGCAGCCGCCGAGTCGATGTCCGCGAGCGTGCCCGTCGTGCTCCTCGACGCGCCGGGAGGCCCAGGAGCCGTCAACTATGACCTGTCCCTCGGGGTCTCCGCGCTCGTCTCGCATCTCGCCGACGCGGGGCATCGGCACGTCGGCTACCTCGACGGCACCTCGCGCGCGACGACCTTCGCCGTGCGCCGCACCCTGTTCGAGGACGCCTGTGCCACCGCGGGCATCACCGTGTCGGACCTCCCCGCGAGCGCCGACCTGACGATCGAGGCCGCCACGACCGCGGTGTCCGGCGTCCTCGACGCGTGGCTCGACTCCGGGGTCACGGCAGTCGTGGCCGCAGCCGACACGCTGGCGTACGGAGTGCTGCGGGTCGCGGCCTCCCGTGGCGTCCCAGTCCCGGGCACGCTCGCCGTCGCGGGCTTCGACGACCTGCCGTCGTCCTCGGTCACGGCGCCCGCGCTCACGAGCGTGGCACTTCCCGGCGCGGAACTCGGTCGTGCCGCAGCACTCCGGCTGCTCGCGACGCTCGACGGCACCGAGGCGCCGGCCCCGTCGCTCCCGACGCGCCTGGTGCCGCGCGCGAGTACGGGCGGCTGACGCGGGCGTGGTGCGCGGCTGGCGGGCGGCGCGTGTCCGGCGGGGGGGGGGGGGGGGCGCGTGTCCGGCGCGGGGCCAGCGTTGCCGACTCGGAACGACATGCTCGCTGTCGTACGACAACGATCGTGTCACCCCTTGCACGCGCAACGGGTGCGGACACCGTCGACCGGCACGCGGCCCGGAACGCGCCCCACAACGGACGGGAGTCACGGTGCCAGCTGGCGCCGTGCCTCCCGTCCGTTGTGGTGAGCGTCTACTCGTCGTGACGCGCCGTCGGGACCGATCCCGTTCCGGAGCCGACCGACTCGGCCGGACGCTCCGCGTCCGAACCGCGCTGCGCGCGCTCGAGCTCGTCCGCCTCGGCGCCGCCCACTGCCTCGCCGCGGGCGACCATGCCGGCAACGTCCGCGAGCTTCATCTGCGGGATGAACAGGGCCAGCACGAGAGCCACCGCGATGAACGGGAGCAGGTACCAGAACACCGGGGACAGCGAGTCGGCGTAGGCGTTCACGATGCCGTCCTGCACCGCTTCGGGCAGCTTCGCGAGCTGCGTCGGGTCGATGCTCGCGCTCGCACTCGCCGCCTGCGAGGCACTCCCGCCGGCGCTCGTGAAGACGTCCGTCAGCGAGTCGGTGAGGCGGGACGTGAAGATCGCACCGAACACGGCGACACCGAGGGAGGCGCCGACCTCGCGGAAGTAGTTGTTCGTCGATGTCGCCGTGCCGACGTGCTCCGGCGGGACGGCGTTCTGCGCGACGAGCACGACGACCTGCATGATGAGGCCGAGGCCGGCACCGAACACGAACAGGTAGACGCAGATCAGCCAGATCGGGGTCGCCGCGGCCAGGGTCGTCATACCGAGCATCGCGATGCCGACGACGATCGTGCCGATGATCGGGAACGCACGGTACCGGCCCGTCTTGGTGATGAGCGTGCCGGAGAGGATCGACGTCCCCATCAGCCCGACCATCATCGGCAGCATCAGCAGACCCGAGACGGCGGCCGACGTGCCCGACGCCATCTGCAGGAACGTCGGGACGAAGCCGATCGCGGCGAACATCCCGAGACCGAGCACGAAGCCGATCGCCGTCGCGGTGACGAACGTGCGGTTCCGGAAGAACGACAGCGGGATGATCGGGTCCTCGGCCCGGGACTCGGTGAAGACGAACAGCGCGGCCGCGACGATGAAGCCGGCACCCCAGGCCCAGGTCTCGAGCGCACCCCACCCGTGCTGCTTGTTGCCGCCGAACTCGGTGAAGAACACCAGGCACGCGGTGGTCGCGGAGAGCAGCGCGACACCGAGGACGTCGATGCGCTTCGTCGCCTTCTTGCTCGGCAGGGTCAGCGCAAACCAGGCCACGAAGAACGCCGCGATGCCGACGGGGATGTTGATCCAGAACGCCCAGTGCCAGGTCATGTGGTCGACGAAGAACCCGCCGAGCAGCGGGCCACCGACGGCGGAGAGACCGAAGATCGCACCGAGCGGCCCGAGGTACTTGCCGCGCTCGGACGCCGGGACGATGTCCGCGATGATGGCCTGCGACAGGATCATGAGGCCACCGCCGCCGAGGCCCTGGAGGGCACGGAAGACCACGAACTGCCAGAAGTCGGTCGACATCGCACACCCCAGCGATGCCAGCGTGAACAGCGCGATCGCGACGAGGAACAGGTTGCGGCGACCGATGACGTCACCGAACTTGCCATAGATGGGCATCACGATGGTCGATGCCAGCAGGTAGCCGGTCGTGATCCACGCCTGGTGGGCGACACCGCCGAGGTCACCGACGATGGTCGGCATCGCGGTCGAGACGATCGTCTGGTCGAGACTCGACAGCAGCATGCCGGCGATCAGCGCGGAGAAGATGATCCAGATCCGACGCTGGGTGAGGAGCAGCGGCCCGTCGCTCCCGGGGCGTGCGCGCTTGGCGGTGCGCGGCGCTGAGGTGCTCATTCGGTGTCTTCCTGTCCGGTGGTGATGGCCGCCCGCATGAGGCGGAGGTTCGTGGTGAGCAGGTCGTCGAAGGACGGACCCGTCGACTCGTCGAAGTCGTCGTCGAAGTAGGCGGCGGCGGTGACCTTGAGCAACCCGGCTGCCGACTCGGTCACGAGCCGAGCGCGAGGGTCGTCCGGGACGGTCCACCCGAAGCGTTCCCGCACGGCGTCGGCGACCTTCGCGAGCTGCACGTCCGTCGCCGAGAGGAACCGGGCGACGAGTGCGGGTTCTCGGTCGAAGACCTTGCGCACGAGCGCTTCGTCGGAGCGGTCGAGCCCCACGACGTGCACCTGCTCGATCGCCAGCGCGACGATCGAGCTCAGCGGGTCGAGCGTCGCCGGGACGACCTGCCCGCGCGCGTACGCCACGAGCAGGTTCTCGTCAGCGTTGAGCTCGATGCCGAGGACGACGTCTTCCTTCGAGGCGAAGTGGTTGAAGAACGTCCGACGGGACACCCCGACCGTCTCGCAGAGCTGCTCGATCGTGAAGCCGTGCAGACCGCACTCCACGGTCGACCGACGCGCCTCGACGATCATGCGTCGACGCAGCGTGCGGGTGCGTTCGGCTGTGCTCACCGCACAAGAATTGCACTCGCGGCGCGAAAGTGCAATACGGGAAGTGCTACAGCGCCTTGTCGAAGCAGAACGACCACGGCATCGTGGCCGCGTACGGCTCGTACACGGGGATCGAGCGCCATCCGGTCTTCTCGTACAGGGCGACGGCGTCGGGCTGCCGGTTGCCCGTCTGCAGGATCAGCCGCGTAGCGCCCTGTTCGCGACCGACGCGCTCGCACTCGTCGAGCAGCGCTGTCGCAGCGCCCTTGCCCCGGGCGGACGACAGCACGATGAGGCGCTTGAGCTCGACCTCGTCTCGGAGCCGACGGACCGCGATGTGCCCGACGGCCTCGCCGTCCTCGTCGATGGCGAGCAGGGAGGTGATGACCGTGGCCGGATCGACGGCGAGCGACCGGTCGCGCTCGGCGGTGACGGCGGGGTCCTCGTCGGCAGCGGCCGACCCGTAGCGCTCGTGCATCTCCTCGTCCATACGGGCGCGGAGGACGACTCCACGGGGGTCTTCCCAGGCGACGCGTTCGATCGTGATCACGATCGACCATCCTGACACGCACGGACGACACCGCCGAACGCGGGTACGCGGGTTCGCGTGTGTGCGGGTCAGGGGTGCCAGCGGCGACGGTCCGTGTGCGCCTCGTACGGCTGCGGGTCCGGGTACGTCAGCAGCTCGACGGTGCTCCCCCACGGGGTCCGGACGTAGACGAACCGGTTCCGCGGACCGGCCTCGGGCCCAGGGAGCGGACGGGGTGCACCGAGTGCGACGGCGCCGGCACGCACGACCCGGTCGAGTGTCGCGTCGAGGTCGTCGACGTACAGCGCGACGTGCTGCCATCCGAGGTCCGTCGGCACCGCTGGAGCCCCCTGCGCAGCACCGTCGAACGCGAACAGCTCGATGCCGGGGCCGCCGGGCACGGCGAGCATCCGGACGCGGACCTCGCGGGCACCGTCGGCCACGCCGAGTCGCTCGTCCGTCTCGTGGCCGCCCTTCGGTGGCGCGTCGGCGGGGAGCGTGTCGTACAGCACGACCGCGTCGAACGCCTCGACGAGGAAGGTGGTCGCCGCGTCGACGTCCGGCACGGTCACGCCGACGTGGTCGACGCCGCGCACCGTCACGAGCGCCCGCCGAGCGCGCCGGGCGACGCGGGCGCCCCGGGCGACCCGAGCGCGCCGATCGGGCCGCCGTCGAGGTCCGCCAGGACCGCCGCCGCGTCGTCGTACACGGCAGCGGCTCCGGCCCGCCGGAGTTCGTCGCCGCCGATGCCGCCCGTCATCACGGAGATGCACGGCACGCCGACCTTGGCCGACGCCTCGACGTCCCACATCGCGTCCCCGACCATGACGGCCCGCTCCACGACCACCCCGACCCGGTCGAGCGCGACCTGGACGATCCCGGGCGCCGGCTTCGCCTCGTCGACGTCCTCGGAGCTGGTCACCGCCGTGATCCACTCCTCGGCGGCGAGGACCTCCCGCAGCCGGACGAGCTCGGACGCGGGAGCACTCGTGGCGAGCACCACCGCGTGCCCCAGGGATGCGACGGCCCGCAACAGGTCGCGGGCTCCGGGCAGTGGACGCAATCGAGGCATCTGCTCGGCGTAGTACGCGGAGTGGTACTGCTTCGCGGTCGTGTGGACGTCGTCCGGTGCGTCGGGGAGCAACGACCCGAGCAGGCGGGAGGAGTCCATGCCGATCGCACGGTGGATGCGCCAGGCGTCGACGGACTCGTCGACGGCGCGGAACGCCCGCCACCACGCGTCGACGTGGGCGTAGTTCGAGTCGACGAGCGTCCCGTCGATGTCGAACAGGACGGCGGTGCTGGGGTCGGCAGACATCACCCCAGGCAACTCCGCCGGCCTCTGCACCGGCTCAGTCCGCGACGACGTGTGACGGACGCGGCGGACGACGTGTCACCGATGCGGCGTGGTCGTCACTCCTCGACGCGCCGGGCGATCCGGTGCAGCAACGGCGGCATCCGGGCGAGCAGCTCCCGTTCGTCGGCCGACAGGTCCTCCGCGATCGCCGTGGCGAGCCAATCCGCCCGCGCCCGTCGGTCTCGCAACACCACGTCGCGTCCGGTCGGGGTGATGCCGATCACCGACACCCGGCGGTCCTCGGCCGAGGTCTCCCGTGCGACCAGTCCGCGTTCCTCGAGCTCGCCGACCGTGCGGGACTGTCCCTGGTGCTTGACGCCACGCTTGCGGGCGAGGTCGGCGATCGTCATCGCACCCTGCCGGTCGAGCAGCCCGAGCGTCGCCGAGTGCGCCGGCGGGATCGTGTCGACCTTGCCGCGGGTCGCACGGACGATCCGCCCGATCGACTCCCGGAGTTCGTCGGCGAGGTCATCGGGCGAGTCCATGCCCCGACCGTATCGCCTGGCGCCGAACGCCCTCCGGGGCGTCGTGGCGGCGACCACCACGTCGGGACCGCATCGTGATCGAAGAGCAACCGCACCAGGCGCGCGACGTCCGTAGATTCAGGGAGCGAAGGGGGAGCACGCCATGGGGAACGCACGACGGCAGGCCGCGGGGATCGCGATCGTGCTGGCAGCGACGGCGACGTGTTCTGACCCGAGAGCACACACGCCCTGACGCGGAGAGCGGCCGGCACGACGCCGACCGCCCGCGACGAGACCCTCAGGCCCCGCGCACGTCCTCGGTGGCCGACTGCGCGTGGTCGCGCACGTCGGACGCCGCCCCCTGCGCCTCGTCCTTGACCGTCTGCGCCGCGTGCTGCGCGGAGTCCTTCAGGTCGGACACGTGCCCCTTCGCCGTGTCACCGAGCTGCGAGCCGGCGTCCTGCGCCTGCTCCTTCACCTCGTCGACGAGCGGCTTGGAGCGTTCCTTGACCTCGCTCGCGAGCTCCTCCTCGCGGTCCGTCGACGGCAGCAGCGCCGAGACGAGCCACCCTGCCCCGAAGGCGATGAGCCCGACGGCGAGCGGGTTGCCCTTCGCCGTTCCTGTGGCCTGTCGTACGGCTCCCTTCGCCGAGTCGGCAGCGTCGGAGGCGCTCCCGGAAGCGCTCGACCGAGCAGAATCGGCAGCACCCATCACCGAGTCGCGGAGGCCCTGGAAGCGCGTCTTGACCTTCTCGGACTGTCGGTGGGCGATCGACGACGGGCTGACCTTGTCGGCGAGGGCGTCGACGTCGGAGCCGAGGTCCCCTCTGGTGCGCTCGATCTCGGCGCGGATCTCGTCTGGGGTGCTCATGGCTTCCTCCGGTTGGGCTTCAGTGCTTCGGGGACTTCCTTGGCGGTGGCGACCGTCTGCGGCGCTCCCGTGATGGTCTTCAGTTCCTTGCGTCCTCGCAGCGCCAGCACGGCGGCGACGATCGCGTAGACGACGGCGACGACGAGGCCCGACCAGGCGTTGCCGATCAGGGAGCCGAGGCCCCACCAGGCCGCGATCGTCAGGAACAGCAGCGCGAACAGTCCGGCCACGCCGGCACCGCTCAGCAGGCCGGCACCCTTGGCCGCCTTCTTGCCGGACTCGGTGAGTTCGGCCTTGGCCAGTGCGACCTCCTGTCGGAACAGCTCCGACAGGTCGCGGGTGGCGTCGGACAGCAGGGTGCCGAGCGGCGTGCTCGCCGCGCGTTCCCCCGGAGTCGGCTCTTCGGTCGGGAGCGCACCGGAGTGGCTCATGCCGTCGGCCCCGTCGTCGGGTCGTGGCGTGCTGCTTCCGCCTCGTGGGTGTGCTTCGCGTCCGCGGTGAGCGCCTTCGTCAAGCGGCCCGCGAGGATCCCAGCGCCGGCAGCGATCGCGATGAAGGTCGCTGGACGCTTGGCGGCGAACGACTTCACCTCGCCGAGGAGGGATCCGGGGTCACGGTCGTCGAGGTACCCGGCGACCGAGGTCGCCCTCCCGGCCAGGTCACGGACGACCTTCGCCGCGATGCCCTGCTCGTCGTCCTTCTCCGCCATGTGCCCGAGCTGTTCGCCGAGGTTCCGGAGACCGCCCGCCGCACGCTGCTGCTGCTGCGACGCCTGCTCCTTGAGGTTCTCGGACGCCTGTCCGTAGAGCTCCTTGGCGTGGTCGGCGGCCTCGGAGGCGACCTTCGTCGCCTGCTCCTTCGCCGTGCCGGCGACGTCACCGGCCTTCGCCTTCGCATCCCCAGCCACGTCCTTCGCGGCGTCCTTCGCGCCGGAAGCGCCAGATCCGCCGGTAGCGCCCCCACTGGCAGCGCCCCCACCGGAAGCAGCACCAGCGCCAGTCGGAGCCGGAACCGGAGCCGGAGCCGGCGTGGCAGCGGGCGGCACCGGCGTGGCGTTCGACCACGACGGCACCGTCACTCCCGGATGCGCCTCGTGGCCTTCAGCAGCCGCCGTGCGATCGTGGATCGGGGTCCCGAGGTCGTCCTCGGATCGGTTGGTGTTCATGAGCGGCCTCCCGCGTGCACGGCCCACGAACTGTGGACGACGTGCCCGTGCAACGCTGCGCGGCCGGCGATGCGCTGCGACACAGGAAGGTCGCAAACCGCATCGGCGCCTCAGCCGGCCGACACCGGCCGCGACCGCACGTGGGCCCGTTCCCCCTGCGGCCCGTACAGACAGAGCACCTCGGTCACGTGGTCCGTCACGTTCCCGATCCAGTGCGGCGTGTGCGTGTCGAACTCGACGACCTCACCCGG
Organism: Curtobacterium guangdongense; assembly: GCF_049341845.1. Classification (NCBI taxonomy): domain Bacteria; kingdom Bacillati; phylum Actinomycetota; class Actinomycetes; order Micrococcales; family Microbacteriaceae; genus Curtobacterium; species Curtobacterium guangdongense. Next base: position 304,677 of record NZ_JBMPIT010000007.1, on the reverse strand, counting down.
CCCGAGGTCGAAGTCGTGTTCGCCGAGCACCAGCCGCAGCCGCCCGGACAGCACGTAGAGCCACTCGTAGCCTTCGTGGGTCTTCGGGGACGGCTCACCACCGGGCGAGTGCGGCGGGAAGAGCTGCTTGAACGACCGCACGCCCCCGGTCCGACGGGTGAGCGGCACGACGACCCGCCCACCGTGCATCTCGGGCTTCATGTGCACGCGCGGATCGCCGGTCTGCGGCGCCCCCACGAGGTCGTCGAGCGGCACCTGGTACGCCCGGGCCAACGGCAGCAGGAGCTCCAGCGTCGGCTTGCGCTGGCCGGACTCCAGCCGAGAGAGCGTGCTCACCGAGATCCCGGTCTCCGCCGCCAGCGCTGCCAACGTGACGTCCCGTCGCTGCCGCAGGGTGCGCAGTCGCGGCCCGACCCCGTCGACGACCTCAGCCGTCGTCCGTGAGGCGAGCCGAGCCTCCTGTCCGTGGTCCATGTCGGCCATGTTGCCAGATCGGCAAGGATCGTTGCCGGATCTCGAGCGGCGCCGCACGATGTCCGCATGCGTGACACCTACGACGTGATCGTCATCGGCGGCGGAGCCGCCGGCCTCGCCGCCGCCCTCATCCTCGGCCGCTCCCGCCGCTCCGTGCTGGTGGTCGACTCGGGCCACCCCCGCAACGCCCCGGCGGCGGGGGTCCACAACTACCTCGGGCAGGAGGGCACGCCACCGTTGGAGCTGACCCGGATCGGTCGCGAGGAGGTCGCCGGGTACGGGGTCGACGTCACGGCCGGGAGGCTCGTGGCCGCGTCCCCCGCACCGGCGAGCGATGCCGACGAGGTCGCCTTCACCGCCACCCTCGACTCCGGTGCGCAGGTGACGGCCCGGCGCGTGATCGTCGCCCCCGGCGCCGTGGACGTCCTGCCGGACGTGCCGGGTCTCGCGGAGCAGTGGGGCCGCGGGGTCGTGCACTGCCCGTTCTGCCACGGGTGGGAGGTCCGCGACCGACGGATCGGCGTGCTCGTGACGACACCGTTCGGGGCGCACCAGGCGCTGCTCTGGCGTGCGCTGAGTTCGGCCGTCACCGTGTTCGCGACCGACCCTGCGCTCGTCGACGACACCGCCCGTGCCGGTTTCGCTGCCCACGGGATCGCGGTCCACGACGGTCCGGTGGCCCGGGTGGTGTCGGACGGCGACGTCCTGACCGGCGTCGAGCTCGCCGACGGCACGACCGTGTCGCTCGACGCGCTCGCTGCCGCCAGCTCTGTCGAGGCGCGCGTCGACGGCCTCGACGGACTCGGGATCGTCGCGGAGGACGTGCTGATGGGCGACGTGCGGATCGCGAGTGCGGTGACGGCCGACGCCATGGGGAAGACATCGGTGCGCGGGGTCTACGCGGCCGGCAACGTGGTGTCGCCGATGGCCACGGTCATCGCGTCGTCCGCAGCGGGGACTCAAGCGGGCGCTGCTGTGCACGGCGACCTCGTGCAGGCCGACCTCGCCGCGGCGCTGGCTGCGGTGACGACGCCCGTGGGTCAGTCCACGCGGTAGCCCGCCTGCGCCGCCAGCAACGGTGCGAGCGTGTAGAGGTGGTCCGCCGCGATGGTCGCACCGCGGAAGCCCTCGAGCCGCTCGACACGGTCGAGGTCGGCGCCGCGCAGGTCGACGTGCTCGATCCGGGTGTTCGAGCCCTCGGCGGCGCGGATGCGGGTCCCCTCGAACGACACCCGCAGGAGCTTGGCGTCGGCGATGTCGAGCTCGTCGATGACGCAGTCGCGGAACACCACGTCGGTGACCGTCGCGCCGCGGAGGTTCACGAACCCGAGCTTCATCCCGACGAACTCGACACCGTTCAGCCCGGCGTCGTAGAGCTCTGCGGAGCCGACACGGCCGCCGCCGATCCGGACCTCGCGCCAGGAACTGCTCGATGCCCGGAGGACCGGGGCGTCGAGGGCATCGATCACGGTGTCGTGCACGCGCACCCCGCGGAGGTCGGCGCCGTCGGCACGGAGGTCCTCGATGACGCACTCCTCGATCTCGAGGTCGGGCAGGCGCTCACCCGCGATGTCGAGCGACGCGATGCGCTTGCCGTCGATGCGGTCGCCGGACAGCACGTCGCCCGGCGCCGGGGCCCAGTCGTCGAGGTCGGCGGGTTCGGTCAGGGTGATCCGAGGGGCGTCGGTGCCGGAGGACTTGCCGGAGGTGCGGGCCATGCGCCCAGTCTGCCGTGCCCCGCCGACGCTCACACGAGCGGAGCGTCGATCGGGGTCAGGACGCTGTCGAGCCGGTAGTCCTTCGCGGGGCCCACCGCGTCCCACCGCACGGTCCAGCGGTCTGCGTCGCCGGCGAGCACGCCCGTGTACTCGTCCGGCGCACAAGCATGGACGACGGACGCGCCCCAGACCCAGTCGTGGAACGTCCGTCCGTCGGCGAAGCACACCGTCCAGGTGCCGTCGTCGTCCCGCCGCACGGTGAGCGCTCGGGAAACCGGTGTCGTCCGGCCCGCGAGCTCCATCGTGCCGGACTCCTCCCACCGCACGAGCCCGGCGTGTTCGAGCGTCAGGGTCGTGGTCCCTCGGACGGTGCCCCGGACACCTGCACGCCGATCGACCACGACACGCTCGAGCGCCCATTCCCCGAGCAGCTGGTCCGGCATCACGGGGCGAGCGTACCCGCACGGTCGTTCCCATCACGCCCGCCGTAGGAAGCCGTTTCGCGCGTAGGAGGCCCGGAAAGTCGACCTCCTACGCGCGATTCGTCTTCCCACGCGCGAAACGGCCCCCGCCCTGCCCCGCCCCCGCCCGCTATCCGCGGAGGGGACCCGACCCCTCGACGTTCGCACCGTCCGCGAACCCGGACACGAGCGCACGCAACGCGTCTTCGGAGGTGTGCCGTGCCTCCCACCCGAGTTCCGTGCGGGCGCGATCCGTACGCATGATCGGAACCGACGCGGCGATGTCGATCCACCCGGCGTCCGTCGGCTGGATCCGGAGGCGCCAGGTCAGGGTGACCAGGCCGCGGAGCAGCCCGAGCGGGATCCGGACGGCCCCGCGCATCCCGAGCACCGCCGCGATCCGGGGCGGTGTGAGCACGGGCGTCGCGGCGATGTTGAACGCCCCGGCCGCTCGCCGGTCCACCGCGCGCCAGTACGCGTCGGCGACGTCGTCGGCGTGCACGGCCTGGAACACGAAGCGCAGCGGCAACGGCAGCACGGCCCATTGGATCCACCGGACCGCTCGCATCGGGACGAGCTTCCCGAGGAACAGCCGCCGGATCTCGGCCGCAGCCGCCCGCTGGAAGATCAACCCCGGCCGGAGTCGCGTCACCACGACGTCCGGGTTCGCTTGAGCAAAGGCGTCCATCGCCCGCTCGTTCTCCGCCTTGTGGATCGAGTACGTCGCCGTCTGGATGCCGTCCACCGGCCACGACTCGTCGACGCGCAGGCGCTTGCCCGCTGCGTCCACCCCGCGGTAGGTCCCCACCGACGACGCGACGACGACCTGCGGGACCGACACCCGGGCCACGGCGGCGAGCACGTTCGCCGTCCCGGTCACGTTCGTGCGGTACTGCACCGGGATGTCGTGCGTCGGCTGCAGCGCCCACGCCAGGTGGATCACGGCATCAGCGCCGCGGAACACGGCGGCGAGCTGGTCCACGGCGTCGGAGGCGCCGACGTCGACCGCGTGCCAGACGGCATCGCCGTACGGCGCGGTGTGCACGTCGGGCAGGCGACGGGCGACCCCGACGACCTGCACGTCGGGTTCGGCGGCGAGTCGGCGGACGACGGCGGTACCGACGTTCCCGGTCGCGCCGACGACCACGATGCGGGTCACGCTGCGGCCGGTTCGAGGACGACCTTGACGCAGCCGTCCTCCTTCTTCTGGAACACCTCGTACATGTGCGGAGCGTCCTCGAGCGGGACCCGGTGCGTGACCAGGTCCAGGGTGCCCAGCGGGTCGGCCGGGTCGGACACGAGCGGCAGGACGTCGTCGATCCAGCGCTTCACGTTGCACTGCCCCTCGCGGAGCGTGATCTGCTTGTCGAACATCTTCATCATCGGCATCGGGTCCGCCATGCCGCCGTAGACCCCGCTCAGCGAGACCGTGCCACCGCGGCGGACCAGGTCGATCGCGGCGTGCACCGCGGCGAGCCGGTCCACCCCGACGGTCTCCATCGCCTTCTGCGCGAGGGCGTCCGGCAGCAGGCCGGCGGCGCGCTGGGCGAAGCTCGCGACGGGGTTGCCGTGCGCCTCCATGCCGACCGCGTCCACGACGCCGTCCGGCCCACGACCGTCGGTCAGGTCGACGAGCTGCGCGACCACGTCCTTCGTGCGGTCGAACACCTCGGCGCCGTGCTTCGCCGCCAGGTCACGACGGACCTGCTCCGGGTCGATCGCGAGCACCCGGTAGCCGAGGTGCTTGCCGATCCGGGCAGCGAACTGCCCGACCGGGCCGAGGCCGATGACGGCGAGCGTCCCGCCGTCCGGCACGTTCGCGTACTGCACGCCCTGCCAGGCGGTCGGCAGGATGTCGCTCATGAAGAGCCATCGGTCGTCTGGGGTGCCGTCGTCGGGGACCACGATGGGGCCGTAGTCGGCGTGCGGCACGCGGAGGTACTCGGCCTGGCCGCCCGGGACCTGCCCGTAGAGCTTCGTGAAGCCGAACAGCGAGGCGCCGGATCCGTACTCGGTGACCTGGGTGGTCTCACACTGCGACTGCAGGCCTCGCTGGCACATCCAGCAGTGGCCGCAGGAGATGTTGAAGGGCACGACCACGCGGTCCCCGACCTTCAGGTTCGTGACGGCGCTGCCGACGGCCTCGACGATGCCCATCGGCTCGTGGCCGAGGACGTCGCCCCTGTCGAGGTACGGCCCGAGCACCCCGTACAGGTGCAGGTCGGAGCCGCAGATCGCGGAGGACGTGATCCGCACGATCGCGTCGGTGGGCTCGTGGATGGTCGGGTCCGGAACGGTCTCGACCGAGACCTTCTCGGTGCCCTGCCAGGTGAGTGCGCGCATGAGCGCTCCAATCGTCGGTACGTCCCGTGTACCCGGACGCACCGGCGCGCCCTCTCAGCGCGGGTCGGACGGGAGGCTCGTGGCGGCGCCGCCACGAGCCTCCCGTCAGGCGACCGGGTCGTCCAGGGCGGTGGCCAGGACCGCCTGGTGGCCCGCGCGGTCGCCCGGGCCGGCGCTGCCGGCCAGCATGATGAGGGACTTCCATAGGGCCCAGCCACGGCCCCTCGCCCAGGTCGCATCGTCCAGCCCGACGGCATCGCGGAACACCTGCCGCGCTCCCGGGTCGAGGAACGTCCACGCCAGCACCAGGTCGCACGCCGGGTCGCCGACACCGCACGTGCCGAAGTCGATGAGCGCCGTGAGCCGGCCGTCGTCGCCCACGAGCAGGTTCGTCGGGGCGACGTCACCGTGGAACCACACGGCAGGGCGCTCCCAGGTCGTGGCGCACGCCGTGTCCCAGACCGCCTCGCAGGCCGCCCGGTCGACGTCGTTCCCGAGTCGGTCGAGTGCGTCGCGGACCTCGTGGTCGTAGAACGACGGGTGTGCGCCGCGGTGGAACGAGTGCGCTCCGGCGGCCGGACCGCCGTCGGCCGGGACGGCCCGGAGCTGCCGGAGGACCCGACCGACGTCCGCGGCGAGCTCCGACCGGTCCGGATCGGCGCCTGCTGCCACCGTGCCGTCGAGCCAGCGGCGGACCGACCACGGGAACGGGTAGCCGCTGCCCGGGCGTCCGAGTCCGACGGGCTCGGGAACCGCGACGTCGAGGTACGGCGCCAGGTACGGCAGGACGCGCTGCTCCTTCTCGACGGCTGCGACGTAGCCCTCCGCGCTCGGCAGCCGGACCGACAGTGCATCGCCGAGCCGGTACGTGCGGTTGTCCCAGCCCTGCGGGTCGACCTCGGTGGCCGGCAGGTCCGACCATGCGGGGAACTGCTCGGCGACGAGGCGTCGGACGAGATCGGCGTCGATCAGCATCCCGACATCGTGTCGTGTGCCCGGGCGTGCGTCTAGGCTCCGGGCCTCCGGCCGCCGACCGGCCATCTGGAATCCTCCGATCGACTGATGTGCGGATCGGTTCCCGTTCGGGACGATGTCGTCCGATGAACCACCGTGCCCCTTCCCGTCCGTCCCGTCGCGCACTGCTGGCCGGGGTCGGTGGGAGCGTGCTGACGGGGGCGCTCGCCGCGTGTTCGGCCGGGCCGACGGGTTCGCCGACGGCTCCGGCTTCTGCGTCGCCGACGTCTCCGGCTTCCGTGTCGCCGTCGGCTTCGGCTTCGTCATCCGCGACGGCGACGGCGACGGTTCCGCCGGTCGCCCTGCAGCGACAGCCGCTCACCGCCGGGACGATCACCGGGCTGCCGGCGGGGACGCCCGGGATCGCCTGGACCGTCGACGACGGGGTGTCCAGCGAGGTGGTCGAGGCCTACGCCCGGTTCGCCGCCGAGACCGGGACCCGCCTGACGTTCTTCGTGAACGGGGTGCGCCCGGCGTGGACCGAGCACGCCGACCTGCTGCGACCGTTGGTGACATCCGGGCAGGTGCAGCTCGGGAACCACACGTGGGACCACCCGGCGCTCACGAAGCTCTCGGACCAGGGCATCATCGACCAGCTCACCCGGAACCAGGACTTCATCCGGGACACCTACGGCGTGGACGCGAAGCCGTACTTCCGGCCGCCGTTCGGGTACCACGACGCCCGGGTCGACGCCGCAGCCGCCCGCGCCGGGTACACGACGCCGTTGCTCTGGTACGGGTCGCTGGCCGACTCCGGTGACATCACGTCGGACCAGATCGTCGGCTTCGCGGAGCAGTGGTTCCAGCCTGCGCACATCGTGATCGGGCATGCGAACTTCCGGGGGACCATCGGAGCACTGCCGCGGTTGCACGCGCTGTTGCAGGAGCGGAAGTTGTCGACGTTCACGCTGGACGACGTGTTCGCGAGCTAGCGCGCTCAGCCGTTCTGGCGGAGACGGTCGCGCTCGGCCGCCGGCAGGTGCTCGGTCGCGGTCTCGAGCGCGCTCCGGCTGAGGAACCGCCCCTGTCGCTCGAGGAACGCGACGAGGGCCGGCTCGGACGCCCGCTTGCCGACCTCGCGCAGGACCCAGCCGAGCGCCGACTGCACGGTGTCCCCGCGCTCCCGGACGAGCCGGCCGGCCACCGCGAGCGGCACGTCAGCGTCGCCCTGCTTTGCGAACGCCAACGTCGCGACCACCGCGATGCGCCTGACCCACGCGACGTCCGACTTCGCGAGCGCGAACAGCGGACCGGTCGAGCCGTCGAGCATCGGCGCGCCGACGAGCTCCTCGGCGGCGGTGTCGACGAGTTCAACGCGGTCGATCCGTTCGGCGCGCGCCGCAGACAGGTACTCCTCCGTGAGCTCCGGGTCGGGGCGCTCCCGCATCGCCTGCACGAGCAGCACGACGGCGACGAGCCGCGCGCCGGGATCCTCGCTCCACAGCAGCGCAGACCGTTCACCCTCGTCGAGGTCCCGGTGCGCCCGAGCCACCCGCCGGGCACCCGCGACGTCGCCCGGCGTCTTCGCGAACGCGGCGAGGACGTCCTCGGCGGTGACCCTCACGCGACCTGCGGATCGGGCTTGCTCGCCCGCCCGAGACCGCGTCGCAGCACGATCACCGCAACCACGACCAAGAACCCGGCGAACATCCACGTCCCGACCTGCGGGACGATGACCCCTGCGATGAACGCCCCGATCGGTGAGCAGACCGCCGCCGTGATGCCCACCGTCAGTCCCACGCCGAGGTCCACCACCCCTCGACGCAGGTTCGCCACTGTGCCCGACACCGACGTCGGCACCATCGTCAACAGCGACGTCCCCTTCGCGAGCAGGTCACCCGCGCCGAGTGCGAGTTCCATCCCGGGCACGATCACGACCCCGCCGCCGACACCGATCAGGCCGGAGAGGACGCCGGCCAGCAGTCCGATCCCGAGCAGCACGACCGCCTCGATCGGGCCGAAGTGCACGTCGCCCTCGCGGGTCGGCACATTGGTGAAGAGGGAGACGAGCACGACGACGATGAAGCCGACGAAGATCCACGGGAGTATCCGGAGCGGGATCGCCCGCAGGAGTCTGGAGCCGATGGGCGCTCCGACGACACTGCCGATCGCCAGGGTGAGCGCCGCGAGCCAGTGCACCTCACCCTGCAGGGCGTAGGTGATCGCGCCGACGACGGCCGCGGGGGCGATCGCCACGAGGGAGCTCGCGGAGGCGCTGCGCTGGTCCATGTGGAGGAACGCCATGAGTGCGGGGACCACGATCACCCCGCCGCCGACGCCGAACAGGCCGGAGAGGACACCGGCGACGATCCCGATCGCGACGAGCACGGTCAGTTGCGCAGCGCGGGATCTCATCCCCTCCAGCGTACGACCCGAGTCGGCGGCGAGGCTCTCAGCCGATGGGCATGGTCGGTGTCGCCAAGTCGATGCTCATCGCGGCGTGGTCGACGTTCATCACGAACGGGTCACTCGAGAACACGGCGAACGTCGACCCTGGCGATGCCGTCGAGGTCAACGCGCTCCGTCCTCAGCCCGCGTAACGGTGTGCTGCCTCGCGGATCGCGGCGGCGTGGAGGTAGATGTCGTCGAGGTTCTCGATCGCGTGCTTCGTCTCGACCTTGTCCTCGTCGAACAGTCCGAGGTACTTCTGCTTCTTGCCGTTGAACCAGAGGCGCGCGATCGGCTTGCGGTTGTTGTCGTCGAGCAGGATCGCGAAGTACGACTTCTGATCGCGGTGCGCGATCCGGTCGGGCTTGACCTCGCTGCAGGCGATCGCCTTGACGATCTGGTAGCCCTCGAGTTCTTCGAGGGTCGTCTCGATCTCGGTGTCCCGGTCGATGTCGTCTCGAGCGACGGACTCACTCGAGACCGCTTCTTCCGAAGCCTCGACGCTGACCGGCGCCGAGTAGGAGGCACCGAGCGCAGTCTTCAGACGATCGTTCACCTGCTCGTTGAGGTATTGCTTCGACGCCTTCGCGACCAGTGCCGTGAACTGCACCTTCGCATCCTGCGTGAAGCGACCGTCGTAGACGCGGTTCGTGAACAGCCGGACGAAGTCCTCCTCCGGCTCACGGAACTGCGCGGCGATCGCGCGCTTGATCGAGCCGACGTACTTCAGCTCCTCGGCCGCGCTGATCACCGAGTCGAGGTCGAACACGTCCTTCGTGAGCTTCCGGAGCTCCGGCAGGAGCGTCTCGTCGATGTCCGCCAGATCGAGGACGAGGAACGGACGGTCGTCCATCTTGTTCGGCGCGTCGAGGTCCGTGTAGAAGTTGTAGACCTCGCCGTTGGTGAGGACGGCGATCCGAGCGTTCGTGACCGAGAAGTACCGGAAGAGCTGGGACGCGTGCTCGATCTTGAGCGGCTCCGTCGACTTCTTGCACTCGATGAGGATCTGCACCTCCCCGTCTCGCATGATCGCGTAGTCGACCTTCTCGCCACGCTTGACGCCGACGTCGGCCGTGAACTCCGGCACCACCTCGAGCGGGTTGAACACGTCGTAGCCGAGGATCGTCGAGATGAACGGCATCACGAACGCGTTCTTTGTGGCCTCTTCGGTCTGGATCGCGTCTCGCTGGTTCTGCACCTTCGCGGCCAGCGCTGCGAGTCGTTCTTCGAACTCCATCGTCTCTCCCCTCGATCAATGCGACCGTAGTTGAAGGACAGTCGACATCGAGAATCGCTCAGGACCCCAGTTCGCGGGTCATTGCGCCGACCATAGCGTATGTGAAGTTCCAGTTGCGTCAAGCGCTCGTGGCCGCCTAGGCTGAAGTCACCCCCCGGGGTGCCACGTCAACGGCTAACCGGCCAGAAGCCCTTCTCCAGCGAGAGGGGCTTCTGTACTTGCCAGGCGCTCGGCCGGCCGAAGGTACCCAGCTCATCGATCAGCCGCGCCGGGAACTGGCTCTCGCGGAGCGCCGCCTGCTTGACGTGCCGGATGTGATCTGGCCTGACTTCGAGCAGACTCCGCGCAGGCGCTGCCTCAGTCGGGACGACGAGGCCGATCTTCCCCCTCGCCCGTTCTCGCACGATGCGGAGCGCGTCGGCGAAGTCAGAGTCGTTCGACAAGAGGAACGACACGTCGAAGGTCCCTGCCATCGCGTCCGCCACCATGTGCGCAGCGAGCGACACGTCCGTCCCCTTCTCCTCGATCTTCCGGACCCGGACGCGCCGTGGCTCACCGGCATCGTCGAGCACGAGCGGCGAGAGCGCCATCCATCGTTTGTCCGCCCGGAACGTCCCGAAGTGCACCGAGACCGACGGCAGCGTGGCCAGCGCCCGGAGGTAGCGCTCCTGGTTCTGCGGGACGCGCGGGTCCTTTCCCTCGACATGCCGTACCCGTGCCGTGAAGTACCGGATCTGCCCGACGTCGAAGCCAGGCAAGAGACGAGTGCACAACAGTTCGAGGTCGAGCCATTTCAGGTCATCTCGCCCCTGGAGAGCCCGTCGGAACAGGTTGAAGCCGTCGACGTAGACGGCGGCGGTCGGGCGCGAGCGAGAAGGGCGCATCTCGCGAGAATTGCGTGACATCCGCCGCGGCGGACCACGCAGACGACACCGGTGGACAGCTCGTCGTTTTACACAACAGAAACAAACTGTATACAAGCAAGGCTCCGCAGGTGTGATTGTATGCAATCAACCCCGCTCCTGAGCGCGACCCCACAAGGGACGCCACGCACCTCCCCAGCATCAGGAACCGCATGTCCCCGATCAGCCCCCGACGACGACGCACGCTCATCGCGATGCCCGCCGTCCTCATCGCCGCGACGCTCGCACTCACCGCCTGCGTCCCCGTCCAACGCTCGAAGGCCGGCGGCACCACCGCCGGCACCGTCACCACCGCCCCGATCGGCGACCAGCAGGTCAAGGAGGGCGGTGACCTGGTGATGGCGCTGTCGGCAGAGCCCGACCGCCTCGACCCGACCACCTCGTCATCGCTGTACACCCGGTACGTCATGGAGACGATGTGCCAGAAGCTCTACGACATCGACGACGAGGGCACCCTCGTCCCGATGCTCGCGACGGAGCTCCCGACGGTGAGCGACGGCGGCACGACCGTCACGTTCCCGGTGAAGACCGGCGTGCGGTTCGCGGACGGCACGCCGTTCGACGCCGACGCGGTCGTGACGACGCTCGACCGGAACCTCACGAAGGCTGACTCCAGCCGGAAGAGCGAGCTGGGCCCGGTCTCCGACGTCGAGGCAGTCGACGACCACACCGTGCGACTGCACTACGAGACCCCGTTCGCCCCGCTCACCGCGGCCCTCGCGGACCGCGCGGGCATGGTCATGTCGCCGACGGCGCTCGCCGAGAAGGGCGACGACTTCGGCGACGCCCCGGTGTGCGTCGGCCCGTACAAGTTCGTCAAGCGCGTCCCGCAGACGTCGATCCAGGTCGAGAAGGACCCCGAGTACTACGACCCGGCGTCGGCGCACTTCGACACGATCACGTACCGGATCATCACGGACGCCAGCATCCGGGCGGCGAACCTGCGGTCGGGTGACGTCCAGGTGGCGGACACGATCTCCACGCAGGACGTCGACGACCTGCGGAAGCGCAAGGACCTGTCGATCCTGCGCACGGGGTCCCTCGGCTACCAGGGCATCACGGTGAACATCGGCAACCAGGACGGCGTCGGCACGGACCCGAAGCAGATCGACACCCCGCTGGCGAAGCGTGCGGACGTCCGTCGGGCACTGTCGATGTCGATCAACCGGGCGGAGCTCGTGCAGAGCGTATTCCACGGCTGGGCTGACGTCGCTTGCTCGCCCGTGCCGGACACGAGCGTCTTCGCCAGCACGGCGAGCAAGGCGTGCCCGGAGTACGACCCCGATGCCGCGAAGAAGACCCTCGAGAAGGCCGGCGTCCAGCAGCCGTTCCCGATCGAGATGGAGGTGACGAACACCCCCGACACCGTGCGGTTCGCCCAGGCACTGCAGGCGCAGGCGCGCAGCGGCGGCTTCGCGATCACGATCACCCCGGTCGAGTACACGACCCTGCTCGACGACCAGACGCGCGGCGACTTCCAGGCGCTCCAGCTCGGCTGGTCCGGCCGCGTCGACCCGCACGGCAACATCGGCGGCTTCCTGACGACGGGTGGCGGCAACAACTACGCCGGTTACAGCAACGCCGAGGTCGACGACCTCATCACCCGCGCCGCGCAGTCGACCGACGAGCAGGAGCGAGCCGACCTGTACGGCGAGATGACGACGATCGTGCAGCGGGACAACCCGATCATCTACCTGTACCGGACCCGGAGCATCACCGGCGTCGGGAACACGATCGCGGGCGTCTCGACGTACGCGGACGGCGTCGTGCGGCTGAGCAAGGCCGCGTTCGTGGAAGGAGCGGCGAAGTGATCCGCTACGTCAGCACCCGCATCTGGCAGTCGGCGATCACGCTGGTGCTCGCCTCGATCGTCGTGTTCTTCGGCGTCCGGCAGCTCCCGGGCGACCCGGCACTCGCGCTCGCCGGCGAGGAGGCGAGCCCTGCACGGCTCGCCGCGGTCCGGGCCCAGCTCGGCCTCGACGACTCGATCGTCGTGCAGTACTGGCGCTTCCTGGTGAACGCGTTCCAGGGCGACTTCGGCCGCTCGACCCGCACGGGCACCCCGGTGACCGAGCTCATCGGTTCGACGCTCCCCGTCACGCTGTGGCTCGCGCTCTACGCCATCGTCGTCGCCGTGCTCGTCGGGGTCGCCCTCGGCACCCTGGCCGAGCGCTACCGCGGGCAGTGGCCGGAGTGGATGGCGAACGCCGCTGCCCTCGTCGGTCTCAGCGTGCCGAACTTCTGGCTCGGCATCCTGGCGATCGTCTGGCTGGCGGCAGGGCTCGGCTGGTTCCCGGCGTCCGGGTACGTCCCGATGACGTCGAATCCGCTCAGCGCGCTCTACCACCTGACCCTGCCGGCACTCATCCTCGGCACCTCGCTCGCGGCCGTGATCATGCGGCAGACCCGTGCGTCGATGATCGAGACGATGAAGACCGACTTCGTCCGGACCGCACGGGCGAAGGGGCTCGGCCGCGGCCGGGTGCTGTTCCGCTACGGCCTCCGGAACTCGATGATCGTGGTCGTCACCATCGTCGGGCTACAGCTCGGCGGGCTCATCTCGGGCGCCGTCGTCACCGAGCGCATCTTCGCGCTGCCCGGGTTCGGCAAGCTGACGCTCGACTCGGTGTTCACCCGCGACTACCCGGTGATCCAGGCGGTCGTGCTCGTCATCACGGTCGGCTACGTCGTGATCAACCTGGCCGTGGACGTCCTGTACTCGGTCATCAACCCGAAGATCCGCGTAGGGGGATCCCGATGACGGCCATCACCGCAACAGACCTCGGCTCCAGCCGTGGCCGCGTCTGGAAGCAGGTCAGGGCGAACCGCCTCGGGCTCGCCGGCGGCGTCATGCTCGCGGTCGTCGTGCTCGCCGCGCTGACCGCTCCGCTCGTCGCGCCGCACGACCCGACGCAGACGCACTTCGACCTGCCGTTCCAGGTGCCGTTCACCGTCGGCTTCGGCCTCGGCACCGACGACCTCGGCCGCGACATCCTGTCCCGCACGCTCTACGGCGTGCAGGTCTCCCTCGTCGTGGGCGCGCTCTCCGTGCTCGTCGCCGTCGTCGTCGGGACCCCGCTCGGGCTCCTCGCCGGCTACTGGAAGTGGCTGGACGCGATCATCTCGCGCCTGACGGACGTCGCCCTGGCGTTCCCGTTCCTCATCATCGCGGTCGGCCTCGCGGCGATCAGCGGCCCCAGCCTGTCGAACGCCGTCATCGCGATCGGCGTCTCGCACGTCCCGGCGATGATCCGCATCGTCCGCGGTGAGACGCTGCGCATCACGAGCGCCGACTTCGTGACGAGCGCGAAGACCCTCGACGCCGGTGGTGCCCGGATCATCGCGCAGCACGTCCTGCCGAACTGCGTCTCCGCGATCATCGTCCAGGCGACGGTGATCATGCCGGTCGCGGTGATCGGCGAGGCGCTGCTGTCGTTCCTCGGTCTCGGCATCCAGCCCCCGACCCCGAGCCTCGGCATCATGCTCTCGGACGCGCAGCAGTACCTCGGGCAGGCACCATGGGCCGCAGTGGTCCCCGGCATCGCCATCGCCGTGATCTGCCTCGGCTTCAACCTGTTCGGGGACGCCCTGCGCGACGCCCTCGACCCGACCGCATCGGACCGCAAGTGAGCACCATGAGCACCAACCCCGCCTTCGTCCAGCCGAGCGCCCACACCACACGTCCCGACCTGCAGGGCACGTTCGGCATGGCCGCCGCCACGCACTGGATCGCCACCGCGAGCGCGCAGGCCGTCCTGGAGCGCGGCGGCAACGCATTCGACGCCGCCGTCGCCGGCGCGTTCGTCCTGCACGTCGTCGAGCCGCACCTCAACGGCCCGGGCGGCGACATGACCGCCGTCTTCGCCACCGCCGAGGACAAGACACCGACCGTCCTGGTCGGCCAGGGTCCGGCACCGGCCGGCGCGACCCCGGAACACTTCCGTGCCGAGGGCCTCGACCTGGTCCCCGGCTCCGGCGCACTCGCGGCCGCCGTGCCCGGTGCCGTCGATGCCTGGCTCCTGCTGCTCCGCGACCACGGCACGTGGGAACTGGCCGACGTCCTCGCCTTCGCCATCGGCTACGCGCGCGACGGCCACCCGGTCGCGCCCCGCGTGGTCGCCACGATCGCGACGGTCCAGGACCTGTTCCGGGACCACTGGCCGTCCTCCGCTGCTCGGTGGCTGCCGGGAGGCACGGTGCCGGTCCCCGGGAGCGTCATCCGCAACGAGACGTGGGCTGCGGTGCTCGACCGGCTCGTCGACGCCGGCTCCGCCCACACGGGTGGCAGCGCGGACGACCGTGTCGCCCGCATCGACGCTGCGCGCGATGCGTGGTCGAGCGGGTTCGTGGCGGAGGCGATCGACCGGTTCGTGCGCGCCCCGCACCGGCACGCCTCGGGCACCGACCACGCCGGCGTCATCCGCGCGAGCGACATGGCCGCGTTCCGGGCGTCCTACGAGCCCGCGACGACCGCCGAGTTCCGCGGGTACACGGTCGCGAAGACCGGCCCGTGGGGGCAGGGTCCCGCACTGCTGCAGACCCTGCGGATGCTCGAGCCCTTCGACGACGCGCTGCTCGACCCGTCGACCGTCGCGGGAGCGCACACGATCGTCGAGGCGCAGAAGCTCGCCATGGCCGACCGCGAGGCGTACTACGGCGACCACGACGTCCCGATGGACGAACTGCTGGGCGACGCGTACACCGATGCCCGTCGTGCGCTGATCGGCGACCGCGCGTCCCACGAGTTCCGCCCGGGGACGACCGCCGACGGCCCGAGCACGCTCCCGCCGCTCCGCGAGACGTACACACCGGGCGGCGAACCCGTCGCCGGCGTCGGCGAACCGACCGTCCCGGCACCCGTCGAGGATCGTGGTGAGCCGATCGTGATGGAAACGGGCGAGACCCGCGGCGACACGGTCCACATCGACGTCGTCGACCGCTGGGGGAACATCGTCAGCGCGACACCGTCCGGCGGCTGGCTGCAGTCCTCCCCGACGGTCCCCGAACTCGGGTTCTGCCTCGGCACCCGCATGCAGATGACCTGGCTCGAGGAGGGCACCGCGTCGACGCTCCGCCCGGGCGAGCGTCCTCGCACGACCCTGACCCCGACGCTCGTGCTCCGTGACGGCGCGCCCGTCGTGGCGCTCGGCTCCCCCGGCGGCGACCAGCAGGACCAGTGGCAGCTGCTCTTCCTGCTCCGCACGATCGTCGGCGGGTACTCCCCCCAGCAGGCCATCGACGCGCCCGCACTGCACACGACCTCGTTCCCCGGGTCGTTCTGGCCGCGGACCTGGACCCCGGGCGGTCTCGTCGTCGAGGACCGCCTCGGCGAGGACGTGATCGCCGGCCTCGAGGAACTCGGCCACGTCGTCACCCGAGCCGGCGACTGGGCGCTCGGCCGCCTGTCGTGCGTGACGCGCGACCCAGCAACCGGCGTCCTGGGCGCCGCAGCCAACCCGAGAGGAGCACAGGGACATGCCGCAGGACGCTGAGGACCGCACGATGCCCACCGGAGCCGACCCGAGCCTCCCGTCCGCCCCCTTGCTGACCATCCGCGACCTGCGCGTCGCGTTCGGCGGCACCGAGGTGCTGCACGGCGTCGACCTCGACGTCCGTCGCGGTGAGCGCGTCGCGATCGTCGGCCAGTCCGGATCCGGCAAGTCGACGTTGATCGCGGCGGTGCTCCGGTTGCTGCCCGGAGCCGGACGGATCACGGACGGATCGATCCGCCTCGGCGACCTCGACGTCTCCGGAGCGGACGAGGCCACCATGCGCCCGGTCCGCGGCGGACGCATCGGGCTCGTGCCGCAGGACCCGTCGACCAACCTCAACCCCGCGATGAAGGTCGGCGCGCAGATCGCCGACTCGCTCCGCGCCGGCGGGCTCCGCGGCCGTGCGGCGGTCCGACAGCGCGTCGTGGAGCTCATGACCGAGGCCGGGATCCCGGAGGCCGCGCGACGGGCGGACCAGTACCCGCACGAGTTCTCCGGCGGCATGCGGCAGCGCATCCTCATCGCGATCGCGCTCGCCCGCCAGCCGGAACTGCTCATCGCCGACGAGCCGACCAGCGCCCTCGACGTGACGGTGCAGCGGCAGATCCTCGACCACTTGCAGACCCTGGTGGACCAGCACGGCACGACGCTGCTCTTCGTGACGCACGACCTCGGGGTCGCGGCGGACCGGACCGACCGCGTCGTCGTGATGCTCGACGGCGAGGTCGTCGAGCAGGGTGCGCCGGAGGACATCCTCCGGAACCCGCAGCACGAGTACACGAAGCGGCTCATCGCGGCGGCACCCGCGCTGACGGGCGTCGCGCCGGAGCCGGTGGCCGCCGGTGAACCGATCCTCGTCGTGTCGGACCTGGTGAAGGAGTACAAGCTGCGCGGGCGCGGGGCCGGGACCCTCCGCGCGTCCGACGGCGTCTCGTTCACCGTCCGACGCGGCACCACCACCGCGGTCGTCGGGGAGTCCGGGTCGGGCAAGACGACGGTCGCCAGGATCGTCCTGGGGCTCGAGACACCGACGTCGGGCAGTGCGCTCGTCGACGGGCTCTCGATCGGGACCGCGCGCGGTGCCGAACGGCGGAGCGTCCGTCGTCGGGTGCAGCCGGTGTTCCAGGACCCGTACGGTTCCCTCGACCCGACGTCGACGATCGAGCGGATCATCGACGAGCCCCTGCGCGTGTTCGGGATCGGCGACCGGGCGTCCCGCACCGAGCGGGTCGCGACGCTGCTCGACCAGGTCGCCCTGCCACGCACGGTCGCGCAGCTCCGCCCGAACGAGTTGTCCGGCGGCCAGCGGCAGCGCGTCGCGATCGCCCGTGCGCTCGCACTCGAGCCGGAGCTGCTCATCCTCGACGAGGCGGTCTCCGCGCTCGACGTCCTCGTGCAGGAGCAGATCCTGGCGCTGCTCGACGACCTGCAGGACCGTCTCGGTCTGAGCTACCTGTTCATCACCCACGACCTCGGAGTGGTCAGGCGCATCGCGGACGACGTCGTGGTGATGCGCCGCGGGAAGGTCGTGGAGCACGGGTCGGTCGCGCAGGTGTTCGACGCCCCCGCTGAGCAGTACACACGGGACCTGCTCGACGCGATCCCCGGTCGGGCACTGGCGGAGCACGCCGCGTGACGCGCTCGCCGTGGGCCGTCGTCAGCGTGAGACGATCGTGACCGTGCTGAACGGTGCCGGCGTCCTCGACGCGATCCGCCGCGACATCGTCGCCGGCGCGCTGCTGCCCGGGACCCGGGTGACGGAGGCGTTCCTCGCGGAGCGGTACGGCGTCTCCCGGGTCCCGGTGCGCGAGGCGTTGCGCGGCCTCGAGGGCGAGGGCTTCGTCGTGTCGCAGCCGAACGTGGGCTCCCGGATCGCGGCGATCCCGTTCGACGAGGCCGACGACCTGTTCGCCGTGCGGGAGTCGCTCGAGATCGCCACCGCCCGGCGTGCGGCCACCCGGGCGCGCACGCTCTTCGACGGGGACGCCCCGCCCGAGGACTGGTGGCGGACCCGGCGCGAGCTCGGCGCGATCCTGGACGCCGGCGACGACGCGGTCGAGCGGGACGAACTCGACCTGCTCGTCGACCTCAACGACCGCTTCCACTTCCTGGTCGCCGAACTCTCCGGCAGTGCGACGCTCGCGACGCTGCTCCGGCAGTTGTCCCGGAAGATCGAGTGGTTGTACGCCACGGACACGTTCTCCCGTGGCAAGCGGCTGTGGCCGGAGCACCGGCGCATCCTCGCGGCGATCGACGCCGGCGACGTGGATGCGGCGGCGGAGCGGATGGGGTGGCACGTCCGCGAGAGCCGCATCGGGTACGCGGCGCGGTCGTCGCCCGACCGTGCCGATGCCCTGCGGTCCGCGGGCCCCGCGATCTGAAGTCTCCCGCGGTCGAGTGCGCAGGAACGGTGCCTCCGTGCGGCTGCGGGCCTTCGTTTCCGCGCACTCGACCCGTCGGCGGCGGCGCCTGGCGCCCGACGCTCGCGCGACCTACCGGAAGCGCAGCACCGTCAGCGGGTCCTGCAGCGTCCCGTTCACCCGTGTCTCGACGTGCACGTGCGGCCCCGTCGACTGCCCGGTGTTCCCCGACTTCGCGATCTCCTGCTCGGCGCCGACGACCTGCCCCGTGGAGACCTCGATCACGCTGAGGTGCGCCGTGAGCACCGTGGTCACGCCGTAGGTCACCACGACGTAGTTGCCGTAGGACGGGTCGTTCGCGACGGTCTTCGTCACCGTCCCCGGGCCGGACGAGTACACCGGCGTCCCGGTCTTCACCGCGGCGTCGGTCCCCTGGTGGTAGCGCGGCACGTGCCCGGCGCCCCGGTCGTCACCGTAGCGGCCGCTGATGGTGCTGCTCACGACGGGCCACAGCAGCGTGGTGACCGGCTTCGACGACCACGACCGGGTGCCCGCCTTGCCGTAGAGGACGACGTTGCCGTCGACCTGCACGAGCAGCTGTCCGCCTCCGGCACGGTAGGTGCGTGTCGACCAGATGGCCCGCCCGTCCGCGCGGTAGACGACGAGGTTGCCGTCGGTCTGCACCGCTGTCCACGCGCCCGGGTTCCGGTAGGTCTTCGTCGACCACGCAGCACGGCCGTTGACGTAGAGCACGAGGTTGCCGTCTGCCTGCATGGTCAGCACGCGGGCGGTGCTGGCGTCGGAGCGGAGCGTCGTGCCGGCCTTCAGGACGGTCCCGGCGGGGACGCGGTTCTGGAAGGCGGTGAGCTGCCAGCGGACGACGCCCGCAGTGTCGGTGGTGCGCATGGACCCGTCCGGCTCGACGGAGAACCCCTTCGACGCGTACCCGTTCGGCCCCCACTTGGCGAAGATGCCGCCGTTCATGGTCAGCACGAGGTACCCGTCCATCCGGGCGACCGCGACGGCGCTTGGCTTGTTCGCGGTGTTGGACGCCCAGAGGACCACGTTGCCGATGCCGTACTCGACGAGGTTGCCGTCGCCCTGCATCACCAGGCGGTACTGCCCGTTCGCCGAGGTCAGCGAGTCACCCGGGTAGAGCTTCGAGCCGGCCGGAAGCAGTCCCGTGTAGGTCGCCGCCTGCGCCGGTGCCGCCGTCACGACGATCCCGGCGAGGGCGATCGCCATCACGGTGACGGCCGTGACGGTCCTGGTCCAGATCCTGGTGCTGCGCATCGTTCCCCTGCTCCCGCGGAGGACGGCGCGGACCGCCGGTCCGGTGCGGACCGTTCGGCGACGCGCCCTGAACACGCCGCCGAACGATGCTCACAAGCGACGGGGTGCGCACACAGCCCCAGTACCGGGGGGTGGTCCGGACCGGTTCCGTGTGCAGCAACCGTCAGGAGGGCAGCTGGAAGAACTCCTTCGGGGTCGCCAGCAGCGCCCAGCCATGCGCTGAGCTCGTCGACGGCGCCGGGACGGAGGCGGCACGTCCGCCACTGCCCCTGCCGTTCACGGGTGATGAGTCCGGCGCGTTCGAGCGCCCGCGAGCAGCATTCGTCAAGGCCTCAGCGGAACCGCGACGGCGGCACCCCGAACGCACGGGTGAACGCCGCGGTGAACGCGGCGGGGGTGGCGTAGCCGAGTCGGCCCGCGACGTCCGTCACGGACGTCGTGCGGAGGGCCGGGAGGCTCGCCAGCAGTCGCGCACGCACGCGCCACACCGCGGGCCCCACCCCCGTGGCCGCCCGGAACCGCCGGTCGAGCGTCCGACCGCTCACGGAGGCCCGGCTCGCCCAGTCCGCGTTCGTCACGTGCACGTCGGGGTCGGCCAGGTACGCGCGGCACAGGTCGCGGAGGACGCCCTCCGCCGGCAGCCGGATGGACAGCGGGACGGGCGCCACGCGCTCGAGTTCGTGCAGCGCGAGGTCGAGCACCGCGCCGTCACGGCCGTGCACGTCGAGGTCGAGCGGCAGGTCGAACGCCGCGCGGAGGAGTTCACGCAGGAGTGGTCCCACCTCGACGACCGTGCACGAGGTCGGCCACCACGGCACCGCGTCCGGCTCGACGTAGAGGCTCCACGTGGTGACGTCGAGCATCCTGACCTCGTGCTGGACCCCCGGAGGGATCAGCACCGCACGGTCGGTCGGCACCGTCCACGACCCCTCGTCCGTCTCGACGAGCATCGTCCCGCTGGCACCGTAGAGCACCTGAGCGCGCCGGTGCGCGTGCCGGGCGAGCAGGAAGTCGGGCGGGTACTCGGTCCCGATGGGCAGGACGTCGAGCGGCAGGTGATCGTGGTCCTCGACCCGGACGTTGCGCACCCGTCGAGGCTAACTCTCGAAGGCCTGCGACGGAACATCGATTGCTTGCCACCACGGTCGGCGCTGGACTGGATGCCATGACGTTCTTCGTGCTCGCGCTCATCGGGGTCCTCGTCGGGCTGACGACCGTGTTGTTCGGCTTCGGCGGCGGGTTCGTGACGGTCCCGATCATCACCGTCGCCGATGCCGCACTCGGAGGCGATGCGGTCCGCGTGGCGACGGCGACCTCCGCGCTCGTGATGCTCGTGAACGCCGCAGTGGCGACGGCATCCACGAAGCGCGTCGTCCTCCGGGGACTCCGCGGACGCACCGGACTCTTCGCGCTGCTCGTCCTCGGGGGTGCGGTCGGCGCGGCAGCCGCTCGGTTCGCGCCTGATGCGCTCCTGCGGTGGGGCTTCGTCGCGTACGTCGGGGCCACCGTGGTCGACCTGCTCGTCCGCCCCGGGTTCTTCCGACGCGAGCGGGGTCCCCGGTCCCGACGTGAGCCGACCCTCGGAACGCGCCCCACGGCCGTGGTGTCCGGCAGCACGCCCGGCGGGAACGGCATGCGGACGGTGCTCGGCCTCCCGGTCGGAGCGGTCGCGGCGTTCCTGGGTGTCGGCGGCAGCGTCATGACCGTCCCGGTGATGCGCCGGGCCGGTGCGTCCATGCCGGTGGCGACCGCCCTGGCGAACCCACTGACGCTCGCGATCGCCGCACCGGCGGTCCTCGTCACCCTGCTCGTGCACGGGCAGGCACCCGACGCGACCGGCCTGGTCGGCGCGGTCGACGTCCCGGCCGCGGTCGCGCTGCTGCTCGGCGCGATGCCGGTGATCGTGCTGCTCCGCCGACGTCCACCGCGCATCCCCGAAGCGGTGCACGCGTTGGGCTACGTGGTGCTGCTCGGTGCCGCGGGCGTCGCCGTCGCCGTGTCCTGAGGCTCGGGCGGCAACGTGGCGCTCGGCTTGTACGCGTCCCACACGCTCCGGTCGAACCGTGCACCAGCCGCACGAGGCCGACGCACGACCATCGCACTCACCACGAGCCACCCGATCGGCCCGGTGAACGCGAGCAGCAGCACCCAGAGCCCGGTGTGGTCCCGGTCGTGCAGCCGCCGCACCAGCAGGGTCCAGCGCGGGATCGCCGTCACCGCGACCCAGGCGATCACCGGGAGGTCCCACGCCCTCGGTGGGACGTCCGCCCCGTCGCCGTAGCCCCACCACCAGTTCCCACTCCCCCAGAGGTGGAAGTACACGGCAGGGGACGGCATGATCCCGAACGGGTCGGCGTACCAGGTCCAGCGCCACGGCGTCCCCGACCACACCGGGATCCCGACCGCGAGCACCACGACGACCAGCTCGAACACCATCGGCCAGGCGAACTCGGACCGGCTCGCCCGACCGGAGAACCGCCAACCCTGCGTCCAGAACCGGGCCCAGGCGACGAGCGGTCCCACGTCACGCTGCGGACCGCGGGCGAGCGCCTGCTGCCGGAACGTCCCTCGATCCCCCATGCGCTCGACCCTACCGACCTGCGTCTTCGCCGGGAACCCCTTGCGAGAACGTGCGTTCTCCGATTGACTCGGCACCGTGGCTCCCGCTCGGGACCGCACCCCACACGAAAGGAGCGGCCATGCCCACGCGCACCGCACGCACCGCCTGGAACGGCGGCCTCGAGGACGGCTCCGGCCAGGTCGAACTCTCCAGCTCGAAGGTCGGCACGTACGACGTCTCGTTCCCGAAGCGCGCCGCCGAGGACGCCGACGGCACGACCAGCCCCGAGGAACTCATCGCCGCAGCGCACTCCGCCTGCTACGCGATGCAGTTCTCCGCCGTGCTCGGCGAGGCCGGCGGCACCGTCGAGGCCCTCGACGTCAAGGCCGACGTCTCGCTCGGCCCGGACTCGGCCGGCGGGTTCAAGCTCACCGGCATCGCCCTCACGGTGAGCGGCGAGGTGTCCGGCATCGACGAGGCGACCTTCCTCAAGGCGGCAGAGGACGCCAAGGCGACCTGCCCCGTCAGCAAGGCGCTCACCGGAGTCGACATCACCCTGAACGCGACGTTCGAGCAGTAGTCGGCACCACCTGACGGACGGTAGGCCCGTGGCGACCCCGCCACGGGCCTCCCGTCCGTCTCCTGGCTACGCTCGGAGCCGTGATCAGACGGACCTGGACCCACCTGACCCTGTGGCTCGGCCTGCTGGCCCTCATCGGCGGCGCCCTGCTCGTCGCCACCACGCCGAGGGCGTCCTTCGGCTGGTTCGCGTACGCACCGCTGAGTGACTACGCCTTCGTCGCCGGACCGCCGAGCTGGCAGACGCTGCTCGGGTACGCACTGGTGGTCGTCGGGCTCGTCTCGGCGGCCTTCGCCGCCGGACGACTCAGCGTGCGCCGCCGCTGACCGAGCGACTCACCGCCCGCCGGCGACGTGGAGCCGGGCATCGGCCGCGGCGAGCCCGGCGCGCAGGCGCTCGGCCTCGCCGTCCGGCCAGCCGCCCGAGCTCGCGAGCGGCAGCTCCGTCATGTACCGGCGACGCTCCTCGGGGAACGCGCGGACGACGCGGTCCGGGTCCTCGAGCACGGTGCGGTACAGGTTCGGCCCGTCGGCGTAGTAGAGGTCGGTGACCACCAGCCGACCGTCAGCACCGCGCATCACGTTCGCCGTATTGTCGTCGAGCGGGCCCCACCACGGCTGCTCGTCCGCTCCCTGCGCGTGCACGGACCGGATGTGCCCGACGAGCGCCGCGACCTCGGGATCCCCGGCTGCGAGCGATCGGTGGAACGCCGCGGCCTCGGGTTCCGCGACCGGCTCCAGGGCTTCCATCAGGGTGAGGTCCCCGCCGCCGTCGAGGACCCGGTGCCCGAACAACGCGGGCACCTGCCGGGTGTCCGACGCCACCCGGTAGAGCGCTGCCGGTGCCGCAGCCGGTCCAGCCTGAGGCTCGGAGGACCCGATCGGCGTCGTGGTGCGTGGCACCGGTGGGCAGCGCATCGAGGACCGCCGGCCAGGGATCTCCGTCGGTGGTCGCCATGGGCAGCACGGTAGTCGAGGCGTTCAGCGGACGTCCGGACTCGGGCGGGCGCGGCAGGCACAATGGACCGATGGCCGAACCGCTCTTCCCCGGCGCGCGGCCTGGTCGTCCGCACCGCCCGCGTGCCCGCAGCGTCGCCCAGCACGACCTCCGCGACATCCGCGCCCGGCTCCGCGGCACCATCTACGAGCACGTCGCGCCGGACACCCGGTCGCGGCGCGAGCAGTACTCCGCGCAGCAGATCGTCGACTTCTGTCTCGACCTCGCCGAGGTGATGCTGGCCTCGGGCGCGGACACCCGCAGCGTCGAGATCGCCCTGGTGGCGGTGGCGACCAAGTGGAACCTCGCACCCCTCGAACTCGACTTCACGGGCAGCTCGGTGACGATCCAGTACGCGCCGTCGGACGCGCCGATGCTCGTCAAGATGCGGACGGTGAGCTCGGACGGCTCCGACCTCAACCGGCTCGCGTGGGCGAACCAGATCGTCGACGACGTCATCCACGACGAGCGCGACATGTCGTCGGCGGTGAGCGCGCTCGTGGCCGTGCTGCGGATGCCCTCCCGGTGGCCGATGTGGACCGCCGACGTCGGCCTGTCCATCCTGGGCACCTCGATCGCGATGCAGGCGGGTGGCGGCTGGCGTGCCGGCATCGGAGCGTTCATGCTCATGCTCGGCATCATCGTCTCGGGGCGGTGGCTGACGGGCCGGGGCTACCCGCAGTTCTTCGTCTCCGGTGCGCAGGGGGCGGTGGCGTCCGTGATCGGCACCCTGGCGATCGGCATCGGGATCCTGCACCCGGCCGGGGCCGCGACGATGGTGGCGGCCCTGGTGGTGCTGCTCCTTCCCCACGTCGCGCTCGTCACGTGGGCGCAGGACGCGATCTCCGGGTTCCGGGCGATGGCCGTGGCCCGTGCGTTCTACATCGGGCTGGTCATCGCGGCGATCGTGGTCGGGGTGCCGGCGGGGATCGCGCTGACGAAGTGGCTCCACCTCGAGGTCGACCCGTCCGGCATCGTGACGCAGGCCCTGCCGCTGTGGGCATCGCTCGCACTGACGGTCGTGTCGGCCGGTGCGAACTGCTTCGTGCAGCAGGCCAGCGCCCGGGTGATCCCCGTCGCGGTGGTGTTCTCCGTCGCCGCGGCGGCGTCGTTGTGGGGGCTGCGCCAGCTCGGGCTCCCGCTGCTCGGCGCGACGTTCATCGCCGCGGTGCTCCTCGGCGTCCTGTCCACGTACGCCGCCGTGCGGATGCGGACGGCGGTCGCGGCGATCGCGGTCCCGGCGTTCTGCGGCGCGCTGCTGCCCGGTGTCGCGGTGTCGAACGCGCTCCTCAACTTCATGTCGGGGTCGTCGAGCGCCGCACTCGACTTCGTCGCCGCGGTCTCGGTCGCACTCGGGATCGGCGCGGGGCTCGTCCTCGGCGGGTTGTTCGCGACGCCGGGGGCACGGCGAGCGCTCCGGCGGACCCGGCGCGTGGTGGTGCACTCGGTGCACAACGACACGACGGCGATCCCCGTGCTGCGCGACACGGGCTACGACCCGGGCAACGGCTCGGTCCCCCGCGGTTCCCGCACGCGGTGATCCCGGTGACCGGGACGGGTCAGATGTCCCAGCCGCCGTCCGACCACGTGGACAGCCGGCGCTGGGCCTGCGGCTCGTAGCGTTCCATCCAGCCGCGCTCCATCCGCGCCACCGCACGGTCGAACGCGGGCACCAGGTCGAGGTCGCTGCGCAGCAGGGCCTGCAGCTGGAGCCCCTCGTAGAGCGCGATGAGCTGCTCGGCTCCGCGGCGGGGGTCCATCGTGTGCGGGGCACGGCCGACGGCGACGTCGTGCTCCAGCCCGCGTCGGATCTGCGAGGAGAAGAGCTGGTAGCGCGAGCGGAGGTACGTCGACATCGGGTGCGCCGGGTTGCCCGCGACGGACAGCAGGGCGACGAGGAGCCGCATCAGGGCCGGGTCCTCGGCGTTCGACGCGACGATCGCACGGAGCAGCTCGACCGTGCTGCCGTCCCCGACCTCGCGGGTGACCTCGTCCATGCGGCCGCCGTTCCAGCGGTCGAGTGCGGCGAGCACGAGACCGTCCCACGACGGGAAGTGCTGACGGAGTTCGGCGACGCTGATGTCCAGTCGTTCGGCGACGGCCTCGGGACGGGCCTCGTGGAACGGGACGTCGCGGAGCAGGTCCACGGTCGCGCCGACGATGGTGATCCGCAGGTGCAGGGTCGCTGCTGCGGCTGCAGCTGCCTGCGTGTCCGCGCTGGTGTCCTCGAGCATCGTGCCCTCCGTCTGCGGACGTCCTGTCCGCACGACCATCCAAACGGATTCCGGGGTGCGACAGAATCCCCGTTCCGGGGGTCGGCATGATGGGGGACAGAACGTGCAGGTCCTGGCGGTCACGGACTCCTGGCGGGTTCCCGGCGAGCTGTGTGACGATGCCGGGATGACCCCGAACGACCCCACCGCACAGGGCTTGGCGACCATGGCCTCCGCCGGCTTCGAGTTCGGCGGCGACGCCGATCAGGTGGCGCACGACGTCCGGGCGATGTGGGAGCAGGTCGGTCGGCCGGACGGCGCGTTCGAGGCGGCGGCACAGGCGATCGCGGTGCTGCCGCAGCGTCCGGAGGTCCCCGTCGCCGACCAGGCCCGTCGTCGCCGACTCGAGCGGGCGTTCGGCATCAACCCGGTCGAGGTCGAACTCGCGGCCGCGCTGTCCGCGCGCGAGCTCCTCGAGCGCATGGCGAGGTCCTGCGGCGTCGCGAGCTGACCGGGCCGACGCCGCGCACAACCGAAAGCACCCCGCGCCACGCGAACACGTGGTGCGAGGTGCTTTTCGTTGTGCGGGCGACGGGCTGCGGGCGTGGGGCTGGGCGCCGGCTGCTCGCGGACGACGCTCGCGGGCGCGCTACGGCGTCGGCATGCCGCCGTCGACGTGCAGCGTCTCTCCG
This sequence comes from Curtobacterium guangdongense, assembly GCF_049341845.1. Lineage (NCBI taxonomy): Bacteria > Bacillati > Actinomycetota > Actinomycetes > Micrococcales > Microbacteriaceae > Curtobacterium > Curtobacterium guangdongense. The sequence goes on along the minus strand of NZ_JBMPIT010000007.1, from coordinate 277,933 downwards.
ACCACGTACGACGACTCCCCGCTCGCGAGGAACACGTACGCCGGCGCGAGCTCGGCCGGCTGTCCCCAGCGACCGAGGTACGTCTGCTCCCCCGCGGTCGGCAGGGCCTCCGGCGGCTGCCCACCGGCGGGCTGCAGCGGCGTCCAGATCGGACCGGGCGCCACGGCGTTCACGCGGATGCCCTTCGGCGCGAGCTGCGCCGCGAGGCCCTTCGCCAGGTTGTTCACGGTCGACTTCGTCGCCGCGTAGTGCACCAGGTGCGGCGACGGCGCGTAGGCCTGGATCGAGGTCGTGTTGATGATCGTCGACCCCGGCTGCAGGTGGGGCACGGCGGCCTTCGTGATCCGGAACGTGGCGTAGACGTTCGTCTTGAAGGTCTCGTCGAACTCTTCGTCCGAGATGTCCTCGATCGAGGACACGTTCTGCTGCTTGCCGGCGTTGTTCACGAGGATGTCGAGCCCACCGAGCTCCCGCACCGCGGTCGCGACGAGTTCCTCGCAGAACGCGAGCGACGTGATGTCACCAGGGATCGCGACGGCCTTGCGGCCGGCGGCCTCGATGAGCGAGACGATGCGGTCGGCGTCCTCCTGCTCCTCGGGTAGGTAGCCGATGGCGACGTCGGCACCCTCGCGGGCGTAGGCGATCGCGACCGCCGCGCCGATCCCGGAGTCGCCGCCGGTGACGAGCGCCTTCCGGCCCTGCAGGCGCCCGGAGCCTCGGTACGTCTCCTCGCCGTGGTCGGCCGGGACGTTCTTCGCCATCTCCTCGTCGGTGCCAGCACCCTGGAGGTACTGCTCGTCGGGCTTCTTGTCGGCGTAGAGCTTCGTCGGGTCCTGCATCGTGTACTGGTCGATCTGCTGGTCCGTCATGTCGTCGACGGTACGCACGCGGCCGTCGGGACCGCTCCAGGAGGCTGTCCCCCGATGCGCGCAGCGGCCAGACCGGCGGGTGGTCGCCGGACAGGAGGCTCGGTACGGCCCCGGCGGTCGGCCTACGCCGGGTGGGCGGCGAGGAACGCGTCGGTCTCGGCCCGGGTGGGCGCGGTCGCGGGTCCGAGGCGCGAGACGGCGATCGCCGCCGCGGCGTTGGCACGCCGCACGGCGTCGAGGAGCGGCTCACCACGGGACAGCGCCGCGACGAGCACGCCACCGTGGGCGTCACCGGCTCCGTTCGTGTCGACGGCTGCGACCGCGAACCCCGGCACCAGGACGGGCCCTCCGGGCAGCGACTCGTCGGCGACCCAGCAGCCGGCCCCGCCGTCACGCACCAGCACCGCACCCCGCGCGACCGCGGCCATGGCGGTGACCGTCTGCCGGAGGTCGGCCGATCCCGGGGACGTGAGCCGGGCCTCCCGGGCGTTCGCGGAGATGACGTCGGCACGCGCCGTCACGGGCGCGACCACCTGCGGGTCCAGCGTCGCGACGAGGGGCGACGGGTCGAACACGACCCGCACCGATGTCGGGATCGTCGTGATCCAGGACGCGATCGCACGGCCGTTCACCGGGTGGGCGAGCCCGTACCCGGACACGAACAGGGTGTCGTCCTCCCGGAGCTCGACGCGGTCCAGCTCCTCGGTCCCGAGCCGTCCCTCCGCGCCGACGCTCGTGACGAAGGTGCGCTCGGTCGAGGCGTCGACGAGCGCGACGCAGTACCCGCTGTCCTGGTCGGGTACCCCGGGCTGCAGGATCTCGACATCGGCGGCGGCGAGCGCGTCGCGGACGACGTCGCCGAACGGGCCGGTGCCGTACTGCCCGGCGAACACGACCTCGAGGCCGTCCCGTCGAGCGGCGACCATCGTGTTCAGGCCACCACCGGCGGTGATGTCCGACGAGGACGCGATCACGTCGCCTCCCGGTTCCGGCAGCTCCCCGACGCGCATCACGATGTCGACGATGACGTTGCCGACGGAGACGAGCCGCGGCATCAGGCGCGCTCCGTCACGTGCATCGGCGCGGACTCGTCGGCCGGCTCGTGGAGCACGCCCTTGGGACCGCCCGTGAGCACGTACACGGCTGCGGCGACGAAGAAGGTGACGATCCAGCCGAGTCCGTTGGCGCCGATCCAGGTGTTCGAGAACGCGCCGACGAAGACCGGGTCCGCGTCGCCGACCTGCACGCTCGTGAACAGGAAGCCGACGACGATCGCGACGGCCCAGGCGATGACGGCACGCCACGCGATGCCGCCCGAGTACCAGTACCGACCGCCGGCGCGGAGGTCGAGCAGTGCCACCGGGTCGTACCAGGTGCGGCGCAGGATGTCGGCGATGAAGACACCGAGCCAGGCCGTGATCGGCACGGCGAGCACCGAGATGAAGGTGATGAACGGCGCGTAGAAGCCGTCCGCGACGAGCATGAAGTACATCGCCCCGAGGAACGTGACCACGACGTCGACGGTGACCGCCCAGACCCGGGGGACCTTGATGCCGAGCGTCAGGGTCGTGAGGCTCGCCGAGTACACGGACAGGTGGTTCGAGAGGAGCAGCCCGCCGAACGCCGCGATGAGGTACGGCACCGCCATCCAGCCGGGCAGCAGGTCACGGATCGCGGCGACGGGGTCGCCCGCCTGCGCCAGCGTCGGGTCGCCGGCGGAGACCAGCGCGCCCAGGCCGACGAGCACGACGAGCGGGATGCCGGCACCTGCTGCGCTCGCGCTGACCAGCTTGGCGGCGCGGACGCTCGTCTTCGAGTACCGGGCGATGTCCGCCCCCGCGGTCGCCCAGCCGATGCCGGTACCGGCGGCGATGGTCCCGATGCCGATCACCATCGCGGCGACGGGCCCGGCGGGGGCGCTGCCGACGACGTGCCAGTCGACGCGGACGACCAGGAACACGGCGACGAACACGTTCAGCGCGCCGAAGACCCAGGTCGCCCACTTCTGCACGGCGACGATGAAGGCGTGACCGAGGCCGGAGATGAGCACGGTCGCGATGACGAACACCAGGATCGCGACGATCGTCAGGACCGGGTTGTGCTTGGCGTCACCGTCCGTGCCGAAGAGGATCGTGAACAGCGACAGCAGCACGAAGGCCGCGGTCGTGGTGTTCACCGTCTCCCACCCCAGTCGGGACAGCAGCGAGACGAAGGTCGGGCCGATGTTCCCGCGGACGCCGAAGACGGCGCGGCTCAGGGTCAGGCCGGGTGCGCCGCCACGGCGTCCGGCGATCGAGATCACGCCGACCACGGCGAACGACCCGGCGGCGCCGATCACGGCGACGAGGAGCGCCTGCCAGATGTTCAGGTGCTGGAACGCCACCAGGGTCGCGCCGAGGGGCAGCCCGAGGATGGAGATGTTGGCGGCGAACCACACCCAGAACAGCGCGCCGGCGTTCCCGGTGCGCTCGGCGGCGGGCACCGGTTCGATGCCGCGCTGCTCGATGCTGGTGAGGGTTCCCGAGCTCGGGGTGTCTGCCATGGTTCCTCTTACGTCGTCGGAAGGGCTTGGGGTGGGACCGGGCGGTGGCTCGTGGGGGATGCCACCGACCGGGGGCTAGGAGGTGCTGCTCGCGGTGCGGGCGCGGTCCATGCGGTCCGCGCTGCTCGTGCGGAGCTGCAGCAGCGGGGTCACGACGTCGGCGAAGCGGATGTCGTTGACCGACTCGACCTGGTCGACGGTCTCGGGCGACCACGCGTCGGCACCGTGCACGGCACCGAGCACGGCACCCGCCATCGCGGCGATCGTGTCGGTGTCGCCGCCGATGCTCGCGGCGGTGCAGAGCGTCTCCCAGGGGTCGAGGTCGAGCGACACGAGGGCGAGCGCGGCGACGACCGACTCCTGACTGGCGACGCTCGTGCCGATCACGCCGTCGATGGCGGCAATCCGGTCGTCCGTCGGCACGGTGGGGAGCCACTGGCGCGCCCAGGCCGTCTTGTCGGCGATCGAGGCCCCGGCGATCCAGTGTCCCCGTCGCTCCCCGATCCGGGCAGCGGCGACCGCGACGTCCAGCGCCTCGGCCCGCGACGCTCCGTCGATCCCGGCGCTGACGGCGGCGGCGATCGCGGCCGCGCCCCCGATGCCGAGCCCGGTGTCGTGGGTGACGCGGGAGGCGTCCTGCACGGCGTCGACGAGCGCGTCGAGGTCGTCAGCGGTCGTGGTGATGCCGACCGGCGTGATCCGCATCGCGGCGCCGTTCGTGGTGCCGGTGGAACCGGCCTCGGACGCGGGGACGCCGTCGAGGATGCGCTGCACCGCGGTCTTCGTGCTCGGGCCGAGCAGGTCGAGGGACCCCTTCGCCGCCATCCCGCGCTCCCAGTCGATGAGCGCCTCGGCGAACCGGGTCGGGTCGAGCCGGCCGTCGCCCTCGACGAGCAGCTGCGCGACGAGCACGGCCTGCTCGGTGTCGTCGGTGATGCTCGCGGCGGGCATGCCGTGCGCGATGCGCTGCCGGGGGCCGGCGTCGACGAACCCGGTGATGCGGCCGTGGTCCTCGCGGATCTCCTGGAGGGACATCGACTGCGTCGGCATGCCGAGGGCGTCCCCGATCGCGAGGCCCCGGAAGGCGGCGAGCGCGTGCTCGGAGGTGGTCGTGCGGGTCATCGGGCGTCTCCTTGTCCGAAGCGCATGTGGATACGGAAGCGCTCGGGGTCGAGCAGGCTGTCGACGGCCTCGACGAAGGCACCGCCCGCGGTGCGGGAGACCCGACGGCTGTGCAGGAAGGGGGTGCCGGGGGTGCGGTCGAGCACCGCGGCCTCGGCGTCGTCGAGCGGACGGACGTCGATCCACTGCTCCGCTCGCGCCGGGACGAGGCCGGCCGCCTCGATCGTCGCGCTCAACGACCCCTCGACGAGTCCGTCCTCGACGGCACGGTCGAGCCGACCGATGCGCGGCACGACGCTGCGCTCGTAGGAGACGTGCGGCCCGTCGACCACGGAGCGCACCCGGTCCACGGCCACGAAGGCCGGTTCGGCGTCGACCAGGCTCGCGAGTTCGGCGTCCTCGACGCGTTCGATCCGCAGCGTCGACGCGCGGACCTCGGTGCCGCTGCCCGCGATGGACCGTGCCCAGCCGGCACGCGGGTCGAGCGCCGCACCGTCGAAGGTGACGACCGAACCGATGCCGCCGTGCGTGGCGATGTACTCGTCGTCGGCGAGGTCGGCGAGCGCTGCGCGGACGGTGCCGCGGCTGACCGCGAAGCGCTCGGCGAGGTCGTGCTCCCCCGGGAGTCGTTCGCCGGAGACGTACCGGCCCGTCGCGATCGCGTCGCGGAGGGCGTCGGCGACGAGACGTCGCTTCGATGAGACGGGCATGACAGCGATGGTACATGTACAAGACCTGTCCAGTCCATCGGAAGGTCACGGTCCGGTTTCGGCCAGGCCCCGATTCGGTAACACACGTCGTGCAACGAGTCCGTCGGCCCTACCGTCGAATGGTGACCGCACGGACCCTGCTCGCGACCGGCGCCGTCGTGCTCGCCCTCGTGGCCGGCACCACGAGCGTCGATCTGGCGACCGGTGCGGCCACCGGCGGCCGGGCCGCAGCAGCGGAGGTGACTCCGGCGCCCACGTCGTCCCCGGTCTCGAACGCCAAGCTGAAGCGGGTCGACGGACTCGAGCTGGGCGCCGAGTCCATCACGCTCCGCCGCGGGGACCGCACCGTCGCCGTCGCGTCGATGCGGAACGGCTCCGCGACCGTCGAGCTCTTCGACCGCCTGTTCGGCACCCCGTCCCGCACCCTCACCGCCGAGGGTGACGGTGGACGATGCCTGCCGGCGGGGACGACCTACACGTGGGGCGGGTCGCTTCGCGTCGCAGCACTGTCCGAGCCGTCCGACCTCGGCAACTCGCTCGAGGTCCGCGTGCTCCGTGACGAGGTCCGTTCGCGCACGGGCGGCATCGTCGAGCTGAGCGGGCCGGACGGCGTCCAGGTCGGCGACGACGTGTCGGACCTGATCGACGACGCCCCGAAGAGCGACCGCGAGTCCCTGGGGTCCGGGGACTCCGAAGCCTGGCAGGTGCTCCTCGCCGAGGGATGGGCTTCCGACCGTCCGGGTGCGGGGACGAACGGCGTCTCGGCGTTGACCGACGGCACCACCGTGACCGTGATCGGGTCGCCGATGCCGGTCAACGCGACGAAGGGCTGCTGACAAACCCGGCCTGCTGAGGCCGAATCCTCACCCGCGCACGAACGCGAACTGCAGCACTCCGGCGCGTATCGAGTCCAGGAACGGCCGGACCACACCGTGCTCTCCGGCGTTGGAGTCCTCGGCGATGTGCGCCGCGAGGAACACGTCCTGGTACGCGACCAGGACCACGCCACTCGCGCTCGCCGTCTCGAGCCAGCCCTCGCTGTGTTCATCGTCCATGTGCAACGGCGGCGCGGTCCTGGCCCGCGCACCCTCGACGATCGCCAGCGTGATGGCGTTCGACTCCGCTCCGACGACGACGGCGCGGTCGGTGATCAGCGGCAACATGCCATCCGCCGGCGGTATCGCCACCAGTCGGCCCCGAAGACCGCTTTCGACCTCAGACTCGTGCACCAGCAATGCGGACATGTCGGGCCTCCCGAGGAACCACGCTGTCGTCGCCCAGGTGGTGCCGAGCCGCGCCCGCTCAGTCACGATCGTCAAGGTCGAAGAAGTCGAACGCGACGGGTCGCCCGAACATGTCGGTCATCGAACTGCTCGGGGGCCGCCGCCGGGCTCCGGGCTGCACCGGGTCGTTGAGGAACCCGCGGATCGCGGAGCCCTGCGCGGCCGCATCGATCACGATCTCATCGCCCCCGGATCGGGAGCCGTTCCGGCCCAGTAACCAGCTCGCGATGGACCTTGCCGCACTCGCGACGAAGGGTGCCGCAGCGACCGCTACGGTCGAGACCACCGGCTGCCCGGTGAGGAGTGCGGTCGGGGCGACGGCCACGCCGGCCTCGATAGTGGAACGGAGATCACGTCCAAGCAACGGATGGTCACGAACCGCGACCCCGAGCTCGCCGGCGCGTGCCCGGAGAAGATCCCGGAACTCGAGTCGCTCCCGCAGCGAGTCGGCCGCGCCGTACTCACGGAGGATGCCGGAGAACTCCTCCCTCCACCGGTGCATACGGTCCTGCTCGCGGACGGCCAGCAGTTGCTCCGTGGAGATCCGTCGCACCTGCTCCGCAGACGGCGCGGGCAGCGACAGCAGCTGTGTCAGGGATTCCTGGTGTGCAACGGAGCCGTCGAGCCAGTTCGGCCAGTCGATCTCACGGAACATCCAGCTGAGCAGTTCCGGACCAGCGAACCAGTCAGGGAGGTAGAGGTCGACGGCCCCAGACGCTTCGGCACCGAAGTCGAGCAGCGCACGGAGCTCGCGGAACCAGGTCGCGAGGTCGGCCCTGACGATGTCAGTCAGCAGCGCCGACGCATTCGGCCGGTACCCGGCACGGTCGACGACGAGCTGGACGAGTTCGTCCGGCAGGGGGTCTGGAAGCGACCGCTCGACTGTCGAGCGGTCGGGGAACGTGGGCGGGCTCACGTAGACGAGCGTTCCCGACTCCTCGAGCGGTGCGTACCGTGCCACCCGCCTCAGCAGCCAGGTGCCGTCAGTGACCGCCCGGCTCCCGAATCCGAGGTTGTCGAGGTGCGCCTGCCGGTCGTCCGCCGAGATCCACCGCTCTGCATCGTCAACGACCGCGACCTGGTCCGCGTACCCGAGCGCACGTCCCACGAACGCGAACTCGCGGTCGTACGGACCGGACGACCCTCCGGCGAAGTCGGTCAGGAACGCCGGGCGGAAGAACCCAGGGGGTGTCTGCGGCACCGGTTCCGACTCCACCGCAACCCGCCGCTCGAGGTACTCCTCGAGGAGGCCGCGGGCGTCTTGCCTGCGCCGGGTGGCACGCCACACCGCGAGGTCGGTCGGCGCTTCACCGAGGACCTCCGCGAGGACCGATGCATTGGTTGCCAATGGTCACGTCCGGATCGTCGCGACCACCGGGAAATGGTCACTCGCGAACCAAGTCTCCGGACCGTCGTGGTCGATCACCACGCGGTCCACGCCGGCGACGTCCTTCGTCAGGACCCAGTCGATCCGCTCCCCCGACTCCACCGGTGGCAGCCAGTCGTTGAACGTCGCGGTGCGGTCGCCCGGGTCCCCCGCGACCGTCCACGTGTCGACGTACCCACCGTCGGCGAAGACGCGCGACGCCGTTCCCGCGCCGGCCGGCTCGTTGCAGTCCCCTGCGACGACCACCGGACCGTCCACACCCGCGAGCCGCTCGACGATGAGCGCCGCGCTCTTGCCGCGGACCTCGTCCCCGTGGTCGTTCGCCTCGTGGTCGAGGTGCGTGGTCAACAGGGTGAACGCGGCGCCGTCGACGTCCAGGAAGCGGACGTGGTTCGCGATGCGGGGGAACAGGCTGCCCCACGTGTTCGACACCGGCTCGTCCGGGGTGTCCGACAGCCAGAACGACCCTTCCTCGATCGGGCGAAGGCGGTCCTGTCGGAAGAAGACTGCGGCATGCTCCCCCGCGCTGCCGCCCTCACGCCCCTGTCCGACGGCCGCGTACCCCTCGAGCCCCTGCCGGAGGTCCTCCATCTGGTGATCGAAGGCCTCTTGCACGCACAGGACGTCCGGGTCGTGGCGCCGCACGATGTCGAGCAGGACGGGGAGCCTGGCCGGCCAGTCGTGCGCCGGATCCGGGTTCTTGATGTTGTAGGTCATCAGGGTGATCGGACGCGCTGCGTTGTCCACACCCTCGAACCTACGGCGAGTGCACGCTCGGCCGGTCGACGACCCGCCGATGCGTCCGTCGCCCAGCGGAGAACCGGAGCCGCAGGAAATGTGGATCAGCGCTGCGCCGATCCGAGATCGGTCGTCGCATCGGCGACGCGGGACACCTCTGGATCATGCGACGCAACGAGCACCGCCGCACCATCATCGGCCAAGTCACGCACAATCCGCATCACGAGACTGGTGCGGTCGGCATCCAGTGCAGCGGTGGGCTCATCCATGAGGACCAGACGGGGCTTGCGAACGAGGATCCTCGCGATCGCGACTCGCTGACGTTCTCCGCCGCTCAGCTCGACGGCACGACGGCCGAGGTACTCCGTCGGGAGATCCATCAGGTTCATGACTTCGTCCACGCCGAACGGAGTGGACGTCGGAGCGCTCGGTGCCGCCCTCGCAGCTGCCTGGAGGTTCTGCCGGACGCTCCATTGTTCGACGAGCCCGGCATCCTGGAACACGAAACCGACGGTGTGACGGAGGTATCTCCGCAGCCGTACCCCCCGGAGCGCAGGAACGTCATAGCCGAGCGAACGAATGGTGCCAGAGCGCGGACGCTCAAGGCCACCGATCATCCGCAAGAGAGTCGACTTGCCCGCTCCGGATGGCCCGAGCACCGCGTGCACCTGACCCGTTCGTGCTTCCAGGTCGAGCGCACGGAAGAGCGGCCGATTGCCGAGTCCGTGTTCCAATGCGACGACGGACACGACCTGGTCTTCATTCGGCATGAGCCCTCAGCTCCTTCGTGGTGGTGAATCCCCCAGCGATCCGGATGCTGGACGCTGAGATCACGCCGGCGACGACGCCGAACGTGACGCCGAGCGGGAACGGCAAGATGTCCGCTCCGGTCAAACCACTGCGCATTCCGACGAGGATCGTCAATGCTGCGCACGATAAAAGGAGAACCGTTCGACCCCAGAGGGGCAGGTGAACGCGGGCAAGCGACTGGCCGTGCACCAGTCCGGACAACACCCGATCGCGGTGGATCAGCATGTAGCTGCGCGTTCGGATCACGAGTACGCCCAACATCACGAGGAGCCCGATCACCCCGCCGACCATCGCAATCGGGAGTTTCACCGCCGCGGCTTCCTCGCCGCGCGCCATCTGGTTGGCCAACGAATCGAGCACGTACACGGACCGTGAAACGCCAGCGTCGTCCAGGACCTGGCGAGTGCCGCCCACGTCTTCGGTGAACAACAAGTCGCCCGCCGATCCAGCCGCGAAGTACGAGTCGTCATCCAGCAATCCGGCTGACGCGGGAACGATGACGATGACGGGTGAGTCCGAGAAGACCTGGGACCGGAAATCCGTCTGCCCGTAGTTGAACACCTTGCCCGCTGAGTACGTGCCGATGCGCGGCGCCTTCGGAACGGCTTCGTTCGGGACATCACCAAGGGGCGACGCGAACCATCGTCGCCACTCCGAAGCGATCGAGTCCGCACGGTCAGCGTGGTCATCTGGCACGAGAATCCCCCAGATGCCGGGGCCGTGGGCTCCGCGGAGCGGATCGGACAGACGACTGCCCGATCGTACGATGAACTCCGGGTTCGCCACGATGACATTGGAGCCGGGATCTCCGGGCATGAAGCGATCACCGTTGTTGCGGCCCGGCACCCAGCTGAGCACGACTCCTGCCGCATCGTCGCGCGTGCGCACTGCCGATGCGAACGGCGCGACTGCCGCATCCAGCGCATCCGGCCCGTCGACCCCCTGGAAGATCGTCGACGTACAGGTTTCGCACGCGCGCCAGTCGGGACGGCTTCCATGGACTGCCTGGAGCGCTCCGGCGGCCGCAACAGCCTGCGTGAGGAGGAACACCACCAACGTCAGGGCGAAGACTTGGACCACAGACATCGGAACCGAGCCGCGTGCCCACGGACGCCACCCCGTGAACGCGGCGCGAAAGCGCTCCCCTGCGGGCAGAACGCCCGAAATGCATGATCCACCTGCGAACGCCGCGAACAGCAGACCCAGCATCAGGGCACTCGCTTCGTAGTAGTCCGGGAGCCGATGCCCACCGTTGTACGGAAGCAGAACCACAGCCGCCACGCCACCGAGAACCACGAACGCGGCCACGGAGAGCGCGGCCGATGTCACCAGGTCGCCGATGAGGGGTGCCCGCGCACCGAGCGTGAGCGCAAGAGCAGATCTGCGAGCCCGCCGCGCTGCGCGCGCGAATCCCATCGTGAACGCCGCGAGAACGGCAACGCCTGCAGCCATGACGGCAGGGGTGTAGCCGACCATGTACCGCAGCAGACTCCACCACCCCAGCGACTGGGCATGCGCCTCGATACCACGATCCTCGAGCCCGACCACGACCTGGTGCAGGTCCGCGAACGACATCGTCGACAGGTAGCCCCCGGACGCCGCACCGTCGAGCGGCACCAACTCCGTGACCATGCCCTTGTCGAACCGTGCGTACGTGCCCGATGGGAAAGCCCGGTCGTACAGCGTGCGGTCACCGATGATCGGCGCAAGGGTTCGTGTCGTCGTCTCCCCGGTCGGGTCCATGCGGATGCGGTAGAAGTTCGCGTGGTGACGCTGAGCCTCCGCACGCAAGAGCGGAGTGATCGGGGTGGCCTCGTTCGCCTGGGCGATCACCAGTGCAGACCGGACGGTCGCCATCGACTGCGTGTCCTGCACGCTCAAGGCCGCGAAGCCGATGAGCAACGAGATCACCGCAGCCGCAGCCGCGGCTGTGGTTCGAAGGAGGATCGAGGCCACCCGTCGCGCTACTTCGTGTCCCAGAACGCGGTGTTGCCCCCAGCAGTCCGGAGAACCTGCGCGACCGACCGCGTTCCCTTGGACACCCAACCCGAGTACTTGCAGCTCGTTCCGAAGCCCGCGCAGGCCGTCGACTTGTGGGTCTTGCTGCTGTGGTCGTAGTACGAGTAGGAGTTCCCCCCGCCGATGCCGTAGATCCACACGCCTCCGCCGACCTTCTCGGTGGTGCGGAGCTTTCCATCACCGATGGTGTCGTCGATGATGACCTGGCTCCCCTCGCCGCCGGTGATCGCCGCGGATCCACCAGCGGTCGCACCGCCATCGGTCATCGTCGACGCGGATGCAGCGGATGGAAGCGCGATCGCACCCGCCATGACCAATCCAGCGAAGAGCGTCGCGACGCGGCGACCTGCTGTGGTGTTGTCTGCAATATTGAACATGACCGTTAACGTACACAGAAGGGTCGGTGCGCGCGAATCGCCCGATCCAGCGCCGCTCGACGTGACGACCTCTGGATCGCGATGTCCGGACGAGCCGGACCAAAGGAGTCTCACCGCGCCAGACCTGCCCCACCCGCACGTCCGGCGCTTCTGCGCCCGCATGGCCTCGATTCAGCCGGCAAGGTGGCGCAACCGGGCTGCGCGTGTCGCGTCGCAGGGAGACACGCGCGGTCACACGTGCTTCAGGAGTTCACGGAGTTTCCTGTCGCGCCCTTGACCGCGGGCCGCGGTGCGGAGCCCCTTACTAGTAGATGCAGGAATCCGCCGAGCCGTAGTTGTGCACGGCGGTGGAGGTCGGGCTCGGCTCGGACGACGATCCCGAGTCCGACGATCCCGAGTCCGACGACCCGGAATCGGACGATGCCTGGTCCGACGGGGATGCCGCATCCGACGGCGCCGCCGGGTCGGCCGGCTGCTCGGCCGCGACCGCGGTCTTGCCGTCCGTGCCGAGGACGAGCGTCACGCCCTGCACCGAGGAGGTCTGCACGGCGACCGCGCCGGGGACCGCGGCGACGACGGCCTTCGCCTGCGCCTCCATACCAGCGGGGTACTGCACCATCGTCGTCGCGGTGGTGTCCGACGATCCCGGTGCGCCGACCTGGAACGACCGTCCGGCGAGCACCGTACCGGCAGCACCGGCCGCACCCGTCACGCCGCTGCCGTTGAGGACGGTCACCGCGACGCTCGCCGGGTCGGCCGCCGTTGCCTTCGTGTACGCCTCCGGTTGCCCGACGAGGCTCTGCACGAACGCGGGCATGCCGGCGGTGTCGACCTCCACGATCGACAGGGCGGAGCCGCCGACGTAGATCGTGGGGGTACCGAGGATCGGGATCGTCGCCGACTTGATGTTCGCCGGCCGCAGGTTCCGCAGCTGGGTGGCGAGCGAGAGCATGTCGAGTCCCTGGTCGGTCTCGATGGACCCGCCGATGGCATCGATGATGTTCGTCGTCTTCACGGGGTTGAGCAGGGTGCCCGCCGACAGGATCTTCCGCGCTTCCTGCGACAGGAAGTACTGCTGACGGACCTGGCGGTCGAGGTCGCCGTTCGGCAGTCCGTGCCGCTGCCGGACGAACGACAGCGCCTGCTTGGCGTCGAGCTCGGACGTGCCTGCCGGCAGGTCGACGCCCGAGTAGCTGTCCTTGGCGGGCTCCTTGAGGCAGACCGAGACCGGCCCCAGTTGCTTGACGATCTCGTAGAACCCGAGCAGGGAGACGCGCACGTAGTGGTCGATCGACAGCCCGCTGAGCCCCTCGATCGTCTTGATGAGCAGCTGTGCTCCACCCGAGGGACCGCCGCCGTTGAGGGTGCCGTAGTAGAAGGCACTGTTGAGCTTTCCCTTGCCGACCCCGGGGATCGCGACGTACGAGTCGCGCGGGAACGAGATCATCGTCGCGTCCTTGCCGTCCGCGGAGATGTGCAACACGATCATCGTGTCGGTGTTCGTGCCGCCACCGTCGTCCTCGGTGCTGAGCTCGGCCATCTGCTCGGGGGTGGCGTTCTCCGGCCGGTGGTCGTCCCCGACCAGCAGGATGTTCATCGCCTTGCCGTCGACGTCGTCCTTCTTCTCCGTCGAACCGGTGATCGCGTCGACCTTGGTGACGCTCGACGCCAGGCGGTTGTACGCGTACGCCGCGTAGCCGCCGCCGAGCAGCAGGGCCATCGTGAGCACGCCGGCGACGGCGGGCAGCACCACGCCGAAGCCGCGCTTCTGGCGGCCGTGCCGGGGCGGCACCGCGCCGCGTCCGCGGCGCACAGTCGTCTCATCGGGTTGCGAACTCACGTGAGCACGATAGCGGCGGACCGTGAGTCGAGCATGAAACCGCCCTGCAAAACGGCCTGGAGGCCCGTGGCACGCCCGCCACGGACCTCCAGACCGGCTCCGGGTCGCCGCGTCACTCCGGACGCAACGAGGCCTTGTTGGTCTCGCGGGCCCGCAGGACCGCGATGCCGCTGATCAGCGCGGCGGCCATCACGTAGAAGGCCGGTGCGAAGGTGTTGCCCGTGGAGGCGATCAGCCAGGTGGCGAAGTACGGGGTGACCCCACCGAAGATCGCCACGCTGATGTTGTAGGCGATGCCCATCGAGCCGTAGCGGATGTTCGTCGGGAAGAGCTCCGCCATCGCGGCGCTCACGGCACCGTCGAACGCGGCCATGAACAGCCCGAGGAGCATCATCGCCCCGGCGGCCGCCCAGAAGTTGCCGGCGTTCATGAGCATGAGCGTCGGGTAGGTCAGCACGACGAACCCTGCACAACCGGCCAGCATGACGGGCTTCCGGCCGATCTTGTCCGACAGCAGCCCGAAGAACGGCACCAGGGCGGCGATCACGATGAACCCGAGGACGACGGCGCCGTAGGACACCAGCGGGGAGTACCCGAGGTCGGTCTGCAGGTAGGACGGCATGAACGTCTGCAGGATCCAGTGCCCGACGGCCTTGATCACGACGAACCCGACGCAGAACAGCAGCGCCTTCCACGAGCTGCGGATCGAGCGGCGCAGCGGGTTCGCCGCGACCTCGCCCTTCGCCTTGAGCGCCCGGAACTCCGGGGTGTCCTCGAGCTTCGTGCGGAGGTAGAGCCCGACGAGGCCGAGCGGCACCGCGATGAGGAACAGGACGCGCCAACCCCACGACCCGAGGGCGTCCCCGCCGGCGATCGCGGTGAACAGGAACACCAGGCCGCCACCGACGATGAACGCCATGAACCCGAAGACGTCGATGAAGCTCGTGACGAAGCCGCGTCGGTTCGACGGGGCGTACTCCGCCAGCAGCGTGGTCGCCCCCGCTCCCTCACCGCCCGCCGCGAAGCCCTGCACGAGTCGCACGACGACGAGCAGCAGCGGTGCCCACAGTCCGACGTTGTCGTACGTCGGCAGGATGCCCATCACCGCGGTCGCGCCGCTCGTGATGAGGATGACCGTCGCGAGCGTCGTCTTGCGGCCGACCCGGTCGCCGAGCGACCCCCAGAAGAGCCCGCCGAGCGGACGCATCACGAACCCGGCGCCGAACACGGCGAACGCCGAGAGCAGCGCGACCTGCGGGTCACCCTGCTTGAAGAAGTGCACGGAGATGACCGTCGCGAGCGTGCCGTAGAGGCCGAAGTCGAACCACTCGACGAAGTGGCCGACACCGGCGGCGACGATGACCTTCCGCATGCCGGTGCGACGAGCGTCGTCACCCAGCGCGGTCTGCAGATCAGGGGTGGTGGCAGCGTCCGGAGCTGCAGGCGCTCGGGTTGCGTCGCTCATGTGGGAACCTCACACTTCGTTGTCGAGAGTTGCTTGACCATAGCATCGGCCGGGCATACTTTGCCACACAGTGGGAAAGAAACACCAATGGATGATACGTTCGCTGCCATGCAGTCCCGCAAACAGCACCACGACGTCGTGGTCGTCGGCGGCGGTCTCGCCGGTGTGAGCGCCGCCGTCGCCGCCGCCCGCCTCGGCTCCAGCGTCGCCCTCGTCACCAACCGGCCCGTCCTCGGCGGCAACTCCTCGAGCGAGATCCGCGTGTGGGTCGTCGGCGCCACCGCGCACGGCACGCAACGGTTCGCCCGCGAGACCGGGATCATGGGCGAGCTGTTCCTCGAGAACCAGTACCGCAACCCGCAGGGCAACGCGATCTACTGGGACCAGGTCGTGCTCGACCTCGTCCGCGCCGAGCCGAATGTGCACCTGCACCTCAACACCGACGTGCGCACGGTCACGACGACCGACGACGACGGGGCGCACCGGATCACGAGCGTCAGCGGGTGGACGATGGGCAGCGAGATCGAGACGACCTTCACCGCGCCGGTGTTCCTCGACTGCACGGGCGACGGACTCGTCGGCGCCCTCGCCGGCGCCGAGTACCGCATCGGCCGCGAAGGGCGCGACGAGTACGGCGAGGACTGGGCACCGGAGCAGGCCGACGACGAGCTCCTCGGCAGCTCGATCTTCTTCTCCACGCACGACACCGGGAAGCCCGAGAAGTTCGTCGCACCGTCCATCGCCGTCGACCTCTCCACGACCCCGATCCTCGTGAACCGCGCGATCAAGACGGGCGACAACGGCTGCAACTACTGGTGGATCGAGTGGGGCGGCGAGCTCGACACCGTGACCGACAACGAACACATCCGCGACGAGCTCTGGGGCGTCGTCTACGGCATCTGGGACCACATCAAGAACTCCGGGCAGTTCGACGCCGACACCCTGACGCTCGACTGGGTCGGCGCGATCCCCGGCAAGCGCGAGTACCGACGGTTCGTGGGCGACCACACCCTCACGCAGCACGACCTGCTGTCGCAGCGGACCTTCCCCGACACCGTCGCGTTCGGCGGCTGGTCGATCGACCTGCACCCGGTCGAGGGCGTCTACGCACCGACGGCCGGCGCCCAGCAGCGCTACACCGACGGCACGTACGACATCCCGTTCCGCTCCCTCTACTCGGCGAACGTCGCGAACCTGCTGTTCGCCGGCCGGAACATCTCCGCGTCGCACATCGCGTTCGGGTCCACACGGGTGATGGCCACCTGCTCCGCACTGGGACAGGCCGCCGGCACCGCCGCACACCTCGTGGCGCGACACGGGACGACGCCCCGGGAACTCGGGACCGACCACGTCGCGATGCTCCAGCAGACGCTCCTCCGCGAGGACGCCCCGCTCATCGGCGTCCGGGCCGTCGACGGCTCCGACCTGGCACGCGGCGCCCGCGTCTCGGCGAGCTCGGAGCTGACCACGATCGACACCACGCCCTGGACCAGCGAGGAGACCTTCGCCCTCGACCGCGACGCCGCGATCGTCCTCCCGGTGGACCCGACGCTCGGGACGATCGCCATCCGCACCGCGGCCGACCGGGCCTCCGACCTGACCGTCGAGCTCTGGACCACCGGCAAGCCGCAGAACTACGCCCCGATCGTCCACGTCGCCACGCACTCGGCGCACGTGCCCGCCGGTGTCGGTGACGCGGTGGTCGACCTCGCGTTCACGCCGGACGAGCCGTGCAACGCGGTCGTCGTCGTCCGGGCTGCCCCCGGCGTCCGGCTCTTCCGGACGACGGCCCACCCGTACGGCGTGATGGCGCTCCGTGCCCGCTCCGCCGAGGACGAGGCGTTCGACGACCACATCCCCGAGGAGGCCGACCAACCGGTCACCGACTGGGAGGCACGCACCCTGCGCGGAACCGGATTCGCGTTCAGGGTGAGCGGCGAGACGGACGCGTGGCGAGCCTCCAGGGCGGTGGACGGGTTCCAGCGTCCATTCGGCGGGCCGCACATGTGGTCGTCCGACGCGGTCGGCACGGCAGCGCTGACGCTCGACTGGGCGGAACCCGTCGATGTCCACCAGGTCCGCATCGTCTGGAACGACGACGTCGACGCGGACCTCATCAACCTGCACCACCACCGCACGCACTGGGATGTCGTGCCGGACCTCGCCCGCGACTACCGGGTCGAGGTGTGTGTCGACGGCGACTGGCGCGTGGTCGCCGAGGTCGCGGGCAACCGCCACCGGCACCGCGTCCACGACGTCGAGCCGGTCCGCACGTCGTCGCTGCGCGTCATCGTGACCGCGACCAACGGTTCGCCGTTCGTCACGGCGAGCGCCGTGAAGGTCCACTGACCGCTGATCCCCGCGCCCCACTGTCGGCGGCGTCACGGTCCGCGCGGCCCGGGCAGAGTCGAAGCCCATCACCGCGGGGTGCCCGTCCGACCAGCAGAATGGGCACATGGCCACCACCCCTCCGAACCAGAGCATCGAACGCGCCGCCGCGGTCCTCGGTGCGCTCGGCGCCTCCGAGAACGGGAGCGTCCGCGCGTCGGACATCGCCAGGGCCATCGGGCTCGGGACCTCGACGACCGGTCGGCTCCTGGCGACGCTGGAGTCCCTCGAGTACGTGCGCCGCGACCCGGAGACGCAGGGCTACTCGGTCGGGCGCGCCGTGCTCGAGCTCGCCAGCCAGGGCCTGAACCACAACCCGGTCCACCGCGAGTCCCGTGCAGCGGCGCAGGAGCTCGCGCACCGCATCGGCCTGACCGCCAACGTCGGCGTCCTCGACGATGCGTGGGCGATCTACCTCTGTCACTTCGAGGGATCGCTCGCACCCAAGTCGCACACGATGATCGGCATGCGGCAACCCCTGCACGCATCGGCGCTCGGCAAGGCCCTGATGCTCGACCTGACCGAGGCGCAGCGGCAGGCGCTGCTCCCGGAGCTCCCCCGCTACACCGACCACACCATCACGACGCACGACGCCCTGTCCGCGGACCTCGCGGCGTCGGCCTCGCGCGGGTGGTGCGTCGAGAACCAGGAGCTCGCGCTCGGTCGGTTCTGCATCGCTGCGCCGATCCGGAACGCGTCCGGCCGGATCGCCGCAGCGCTGTCGATCTCCGGCCGGGTCACACAGCTCCGCGACCGCGACATGGACTCCCTCGCCGAGGACCTCATCGAGGTGGCCGACCGCATCAGTGTCGGGCTGGGGATGATCAGCGCCGTCGCACACTGACGACAAACATGTCAACACATGTTCAGGGAACATGCGCACGTTGTATACCGAACTCCGTTCGGATGGTGTCGGGCGAACCGCCCCTCACCGTTCGAAGGAGCACGACATGCGGAACCTCCGCACCACGATCGCGGCTTGTCTGACCGCGACCACCATCGCCGGCATCGCATTCGGCGCGCCGACCGTCGCGTCCGCCACGACCCCGACCGCACCCGCCGCCTCGACGACCGAGAAGCACGTCGTCGTCATCGGGGTGGACGGACTGCTGTTCGACCGCATCGCACCGGCTGACGCGCCGAACCTCGACGCGATGATCGCGTCCGGGTACTCGTCGAAGACCTCCCTGTACGCCGACCCGATGGCGCCGACGCTCTCCGGACCGGGGTGGGCGACGAACCTCACCGGCGTCTGGCCGGACGAGCACGGGGTGACGAGCAACTCGTGGGGCACGGGGACGCACCTGTCGCAGTACCCCGACTTCCTGACGCGACTCGAGCAGGCGAACCCGAGCCTGTCGACGTTCGCCGACGTCAGCTGGAACCCGATCGTCGACGGGTCGACCGGCACTCCGCTCATCACGAGCACAGTCGACGACGTCCAAGCCGCGAACGGTGACGCCGACACCGCGGCCCGCGCCGTCACGAAGATCACCAGTGCGGGCCCGAACGCCTCGTTCGTCCACTTCGACGACGTCGACGAGGCCGGACACGCATCCGGCGCCGCCTCACAGGCCTACCTCGACGCGATCCACGAGGTCGACGGGTACATCGGCCAGATCCGGGCCGCGGTGGCGAAGCGGTCCGACGCCGCCGACTGGTCGTTCATCGTCACGAGCGACCACGGGCACACCGCCGCCGGCGGCCACGGCGGCAGCACCCCGGCCGAACGCTCGTCCTTCATCCTGAAGACGGGCGCCGGGATCACGAAGACGACCCCGGCCGTCGCCCCGAAGAACGTCGACATCGCCGCCGACGTCCTGCACACCTTCGGTGTCCCGGTCCCCGCTGCGCTCGACGGCCGCCCGCTCGACACGGTCTCCACCGACCCGTTCGACACGAAGGCCGGCGCGCTCCAGTCCCGCGTCGACGAGACCGGCATCCCCGCCTCGACCCTCGGCTGGACCAAGTCGATGCCCACGGGCTGGACGGTCGACAACACCGGGATGGGTACCGGCGGCGTGAGCGAGTGGCGCGGCTGGTCCCTGGCGAGCGACGCGTTCTGGACCGGCACCGAGACCGGTCAGGGACGCGAGGACAACGTCCGCGCCCGCGGCGTCTTCGCCGTGGCGGACTCCGACGAGTGGGCGGACAAGTCGCACACCGGCACGTTCAACAGCCGCATCGTGTCCGCCCCGTACACGGTGACGGGCAAGACCTCGGCGACACTGTCCTTCGCATCGCACTACCGCAAGGAGGGCAACGAGACCGCCTCCGTGCTCGTCTCCTTCGACGGCGGCGCGTGGAAGAACGTCGAGACCTACACGTCCGACCACATCGCATCGATCGACACGCAGACGATCGCGGTCCCGGCGGGTGCGCAGCAGATGCGCGTCCAGTGGTCGCTGACCAACGGTGACAACAACTGGTACTGGGCCATCGACGCCCCGTCCGTCCGTTAGTCACCGCCGCCCGGCCTGGAGGCACGGTGCACGCCCGGCGCGCACCGTGCCTCCGTCACGTGTCCCGTGGATCAGGGGCGGGGCTGCATGAAGGACGGGTTGCCAGCGGCGACGACGGTGAAGCGCACGACGTCGCTCCGGTAGCGGTCGTCGGAGCACTCGAACGCCCGTCCGTCGTCGCCGACGGTGGTGCGCCGGACACGGAGGATCGGCGAGCCGAGCTGGACCTCCATGAGTCGTGCGTCGAGGTCGTCCGCGGCGACGGCGTCGATCTCGTGCGTGACGTCCGCGAACCGGTGGCCCTTCGTCGCGAGGAACTCCGTGATCGACTCCTCGTCGATCTCCTGGAACTCGAACAGCAGGCGGCCGACGGGCTCGATGAACGTGGAGCGCTCGACCATTGCTGGCCGTCCGTCGAGCGTGCGCATCCGGATGACGTCGACGACCCGGTCGCCGACCTCGATCCCGAGCGCAGCGGCCTGGTGCTCGTCGGCACGGCGCACCGCGAGCTCCTCGGTCCGCCCGCCCGGTGTCCGGTGGAACGACCGCGCCCAGGCGGTGAACGGCGTGTACACGTCGGCGCGCTGCTGCACCTGCCGGGTCCGCACGCGCGAGGGACGTCCACGGGTCGACTCGATCAGCCCCTCGTTCCGCAGCTCGGCGAGGGCGTTGCGGACCGGGCCGCGTGACGTGTTCCACTGCACCGCGAGGTCACCCTCGGTCGGGACGTCGTCCCCCGGTGCGAGGTCCCCGTCGAGGATCCTGGCGCGCAGGGAGTCCGCGATCTGCTGGTACACGAAGTCGGCCACGTGTCGATCGTAGAGATGCCAACCCGCGAGGATCGCTCGGCACACCGCGGCGAACGGCGGGAGTTGTATTGCGAACGGGTGAACAGGGCATGACGATCCCGTAGTTGTATACCCATGTGGCGGGATCATGTGGAATCGTCCCAGACATGTCCACCCCGTCCCACCACGACGTCGCGATCGTCGGCGCCGGCATCGTCGGGCTCGCCCACGCCTGGGAGGCCCACCGCCGGGGCCTGCGCGTCGTCGTCGTCGACGCCGCAGCCGGTCCGCACGGCGCCTCCGTCCGGAACTTCGGCCACGCCTGCATCACCCCGCAGACCGGGGCGGCCGCGGTGTTCGCGAACGAGGCGCGCGGCCGCTGGCTCGAGCTCGCGGTCCGCGCCGGCTTCACGGCCCGCGAGACCGGCACGCTGGTCGTCGCCCGCCGGCCGGAAGAGCTGGCGGTCGTCGAGGAGTTCGCGACCGCCACGCGCGGTCGGGTCGAGCTGCTCACCGCCGCCGCAGCCACCGCCCGCATCCCGGTCGCCCCGGACGAGGTCGTCGGCGGGGCGTTCCTCCCGACCGACCTGCAGGTGGACCCGCGCACCGCGACGCCCGCGATCGCCGAGTTCCTGGCGGCCGAGGGCGTCGACTTCCGCTGGCGCACCACCGCGACCGGCGTGACCAGCGGGACCCTCGCCACCACCCGCGGGGACATCGCCGCAGCGACCGTCGTCGTCGCCACGAACCACGACCTCGACCGCCTGTTCCCGGAGATCGCCGAACGCGCCCACCTGGTGCGCTGCCGACTGCACATGCTCCGGGCGACGCCGTCACTCCGCGCACCCCTCGTCGCCCCGCTCTTCACCGGCTGGTCGCTGCTCCGCTACTCGGGCTTCGCGACCCAGCCGAGCGCCGACGCACTGCGTGACCGGCTGCAGGGAGAGATGCCGGAGGGCGTCGCGCTCGACCTCAACCAGATGGTCACGCAGCACGTCGACGGGTCGCTCATCCTCGGCGACACGCACGAGCGCGGGATCGACGCGACGCCGTTCGAGTCCGAAGCCGGGTTCGACCTGGTCATCCGCGAGACGAAGCGGCTGTTCGGCGTCGAGGACGTCCCGGTCGTCGAGCGCTGGCAGGGCGTCTACGCGTCGTCGCCCGACCGCGAGTTCGTCATCGAGCAGCCGGAGCCGGGCGTGCACGTCGTCACCGTCGCGAGCGGGATCGGCATGACGACCGGACTCGGCATCGCCCCCTTCACCTTCGACGGCACCGCAGCAGACATCGCGGCGGGGACCCTGCCGTCGAGCCCCGTCACGACCACCCTCCAGGAGACCCGATGACCATCGACACCCCCATCACGCTCGTCGTCCTCGACATGGCCGGCACGACCGTCAGCGACGACGGCACCGTCGAGCGCGCCTTCCTCGCCGCGGACGCCGCCGTCGGGCTCGCCGCCGACGACGCCGGCCGCCAGGACATGCTGCAGTACGTCCGCGACACCATGGGCTACTCCAAGATCGTGGTGTTCCGGCACCTGGCGAACGGCGACGAGGAGCTCGCCCAGCGCGCGAACGCCGCGTTCGAGTCCGCGTACCGCGAGATCGTCGCGTCCGGCGGGTGCGAGCCGATCCCCGGCGCGGCCGAGACGATCCACGCGCTGCGCGCCGCGGGCATCCGGACGGCCTTCACCACCGGGTTCTCCGCCGAGACGCTGGTGGCACTGCTCGCGTCGCTCGGCTGGACCGACATCGTCGACGTGGTGCTGACGCCGGCCGACGCCGGTCGCGGCCGCCCGTTCCCGGACATGCCGCTCACCGCGCTCATCCGCACGGAGACCGAGTCCGTGCGGCAGATGGTGGTCGTGGGTGACACCGCGAACGACGTCCTGTCCGGGGTCCGGTCCGGTGCAGCGGCCTCCGTCGGCGTCCTGACGGGCGCGCACGACGAGGCAGCACTCCGTGCCGCAGGAGCCACGCACGTGCTCGCGTCGATCGCGGACCTCCCGGCCCTGCTCGGCGTCGCTGTTCTGGAGGCACGGTGAGCGCCGACCGTCCGCCTCGCCTCGCCGAGACGGACGGGTCCACCGCCCCCGGGATCGAGTTCCGGGACGTCACGGTCCGCGGCGACGACGGCCGGGTGATCCTCGACTCGCTGACGATGGCCGTCCCGCGCGGCGAGATCGTCGCCCTGCTCGGCCCGTCCGGCGCCGGCAAGACCACCGCGCTGCGTGCCGTCGCGGGGTTCCAGGCGCCGGCGTCGGGGCAGGTGCTCCTCGGCGGCCGGGACGTCACGGCGGTCGCACCCCGCGACCGCGGCATCGGGATGGTCGTGCAGAGCTACGCCCTGTTCCCGCACATGTCCGTCGCGCAGAACGTCGCGTACGGGCTCCGGTCACGAGGCGTCCGTCGCCGCGACACCACCGAGCGCGTGCGCGAGGCGCTGGCGATGGTCGGGATGGAGACCTTCGCGGACCGTCGTCCCGCGTCGCTGTCCGGCGGACAGCAGCAGCGCGTGGCCATCGCCCGTGCACTCGCACCTCGTCCAGCGGTCCTGCTGCTCGACGAACCGCTCTCGGCCCTCGACGCACAGCTCCGCTCGGGGATGCTCGCCGAACTCGCACGGCTGCACCGGGAGCTCCCGGACGTCACGATGCTCTACGTCACGCACGGGCAGAACGAGGCGCTCGCGCTGGCGGACCGCATCGCCGTGATGGCCGACGCCCGGCTCGTGGAGTACGGCGCGTCGGAGAGCCTCTACCGCGACCCGGAGTACGCCTTCACCGCCCGGTTCCTCGGGGCGTCGAACGTCCTCGAGGGCGTGGTCGCCGGGGACCACGAGGTCCTCGTCCACGGGGCTCCGTCGGCACTCCGGCTCGTCGAGCCCGTCCGCGGCGGCTCCACCGTCCGCCTGTCGGTCCGCCCGCACCGCGTCCGGCTGCTCTGCGGCGACGAACGCGGCACGAACGAGCTCGCGGTGACGGTGACCGACGTGCAGTGGCGCGGGGCGACCCACCACGTCACCGGGACGGTCGGTAGCCAGTCCTTCGCCGCCGAGCTCCTCGAGCTCAGCGTGCCGCCGACCGTCGGTTCGACGGTGCGCTTCGGCTTCGAGCCGCACGACGTGGTCGTCGTCCGCGACCCGGCCACTGCGGTGCGACCCGACCACGGCACCGCGGACGCCGTCGTGGCGGAGACGAGCCGGTCCTCCCGTCCGACGCTCGCCAGGAGCTTGCGGTGACCGCCGTCGTCAGCGCGCCACCCGCACTGCCGCGTCCTCGCACCCGGGTCGCCGGTCCGGCCGTGGCGGCGCTCGTGCCGCTCGCCGTCCTGCTGGTCCTGGGCGTGTACCCGCTCGTCCTGCTGCTGTCGAACGCGGTGCACGACGACCTCGGGACCGTCGACCTGGCCAGGTGGGGCGAGCTCTTCGGCAACCCGGTGTTCCTCGACGTGATCTGGACCACCGTCCGGATCGGCGCGCTGACGACCATCGGCTGCGTCGCCCTCGGCACGTTCCTGGCGCTCGTCGTCGCGTTCGTGCCGTTCCCCGGGACCGGCTTCGTCGTCGGTGCGCTGAACGTCGCGGTGTCGTTCCCCTCGTTCCTCATCACGCTCGCGCTGGTGTTCGTCTGGGGCGACGTCGGCGTCGTCAACGGCGGCCTCGCGGCGATCGGCCTCGGACCGGTGCACCTGCTCGACGGACAGTGGGGCGTCGTCCTGGCCGAGGTCGTGTACTTCACCCCCTTCGTGCTCCGCCCGGTGCTCGGCGCACTCGAGAACGTCGACCGTCGCCAGGTGGAGGTCGCCGAGTCGCTCGGTGCCGGGCCATGGCGGATCATCAGGACCGTCGTCCTGCCCGAGGTCCTGCCGGCGATCGCCGCAGGCGGGGCGCTCGTGCTCATGTACTCGCTCAACGAGTTCGGGATCGTCCTGTTCACGGGGGCGAAGGACGTGCAGACCCTGCCGACCCTGGTGTACGGCCAGGCGATCGGCCGCGGCGAGTACCAGACCGCCGCCATCGCCGCGGTCGTGAACGTCGCCGTCTCGATCGGGCTGTACCTGGTCGCACGGCGCGTGACGCGGGCGGGGGTGCGCTGATGCTGGTCCGCAGCGCTGCCGTCCGTCGCACCGTGCAGGCCGTCGCGATCGCCCTGCTGCTCACCGTGTTCGCGCTGCCGTTCGGCGCCGTGCTGCTCGGTTCGCTGGCGTCGTCGTGGTCGGGTGCGCTCCCGTCCGGGATCACGCTCGGCAACTTCGTGGCGGTCTTCGGGGAGTCCGGCACGCTCGGCGCGGTCGGGGCGTCGCTCGCCACCGCCGTGGTCGCCACCGTCGTCGCGATCGCGCTCGCCACCTCGGCCGCGCTCGGTGCCCGTGCACTCCCCCAACTCCGCCGGGTCGTCGACGCCGCGTTCCTGCTGCCCGTCGCCGTGCCGTCGGTGGCGATCGGGCTCGCGATCCTCATCGCCTTCTCGACCGGCCCCGTCCCGCTGAACGGCACCGTGTGGATCGTCCTCGTCGCGCACGTGGTGCTCGTCAGCGCCATCGCCCACCAGCCGATCGCGGCGGCGGTCGCACGGCTCGACCGACGCTACGAGGAGTCGGCCGCGGCACTCGGGGCATCCGGGATCCGGGTGCTCGTGACCGTGGTGCTCCCGCAGCTCCGCCCGGCGCTCATCGCCGCCGCTGCGCTCTGCACGGCACTGTCCATGGGTGAGCTGACCGCCGTGATGATGGTCGCGCCGCCGACCTGGCGCACGCTGCCGCTGCAGGTCTTCTCGATGACGAGCCGCGGCATCCACCTGTACGAGGGCGCGGCGCTGGCCGTCGTGCTCATGGGCATCACGCTCGTCGTGCTGCTCGGCCTCGGCCGCCTCGCGCGCCGGGCCGCCTGACCCCACCCGACCCACCGCATCCGCGCCCCACATCCGCCGCCACATCTGCCCCAGGGAGAACCATGTCCGTGCACCGATCCCCCCGCCGCCCCGTCGTCGCCGCCGGCATCGCCGCCGTCGCCACCGTCGTCGTCCTCGCGGGCTGCTC
The DNA here is from genome assembly GCF_049341845.1 of Curtobacterium guangdongense. Lineage (NCBI taxonomy): Bacteria > Bacillati > Actinomycetota > Actinomycetes > Micrococcales > Microbacteriaceae > Curtobacterium > Curtobacterium guangdongense. The sequence goes on along the minus strand of NZ_JBMPIT010000007.1, from coordinate 252,091 downwards.
CGCGACCGGCGCCGCCAGCACCGGCTCCGGCTCCGACTCCGACTCGAAGACCGTCACGCTCTACACCGCCGACGGGCTGAACGACGGGCACTCGTCGTTCTACAAGACCGTGTTCGCCGACTTCCGGAAGGACACCGGCATCACCGTGAACGTCGTCGAAGCAGGCTCAGGAGAGGTCGTCCAGCGTGCCGCCAAGGAGCAGTCGAACACGCAGGCGGACGTCCTCGTCACGCTGCCGCCGTTCATCCAGCAGGCCGACCAGCAGGGGCTCCTGGCGAAGTACACGCCGGCGGGGTCCGAACACGTCGCGGACGACAACAAGGCCGCTGACGGCACGTACACGACGATGGTCGACAACGTGATCGGGTTCATCCGCAACACCTCGTCCGTGCCATCGGCCCCGACGACCTGGAAGGACCTGCTCGACGCCGACTACAAGGGCAAGCTGCAGTACTCGACCCCGGGCGTGGCCGGCGACGGCACCGCGATGCTGTTGCTCGCGCAGCAGGTCCTCGGCAAGCAGGCCGTCGACGGCTACATGCACGACCTGCAGGAGAACAACGTCGGCCCGTCCGACTCCACCGGTGCCCTCGCGGCGAAGGTCGACAAGGGCGAGCTGTCGATCGCGAACGGCGACCTGCAGATGAACCTCGCACAGCAGGCGTCGATGCCGAACCTCGGCGTCTTCTTCCTCGACGGCGAGGACGGCAAGCCGACCACCATGTCGGTGCCGTACGTCGCGGGCCTCGTCAAGGACGCCCCGCACGCGGCTGCCGGCAAGAAGCTGCTCGACTACCTCTACTCCGAGAAGGTGCAGGAGGAAGCGACCACGGTCGCGGGCGGGCTGCCGGCGCGGGACGACGTCACGCCCACCGGGCCCGAGGCGGAGAAGGTCTCGAAGCTCCTCGACGGCGTCACCGTCGTCCGGCCCGACTGGGATGCGGTGCTGAAGGACCTCGACGACACCGTGGACCGCTGGAACACCGCTACCGGGACGCTCTGACCCACACGGGTCCCACCGCCCCCGCGTCGCTCGGCGCGGGGGCTTCGCGGTGTCGTCAGCCGCGTGACGGCAGCAGGTGCACGGCTTCCATGGCGAGCTCGGCGGCGATGGGGTCCTTCGCCACGACCGCGTCCTTCAGCTTCGCGAGCTCCGGCAGGATGACGTCGGCCGGCACGAGCTCGGCGAGCTCGGGGACGCGGAGCTTGAACGCCAGTCCGTCGGTCGTCGACTTGCAGAGCTGCTCGAGCGAGGGGTTCCCGCAGGCATCCGCCCACATCGAGTAGATGTCGGCTCCGTCGTGCGCGACCTTGGCCTGCTCGTCCTTGCCGACGCGGGCGACGACGTCGTCGAGCATCTTCACGATCTTCTTGCGCTCGGCGTCCGTGAACCGCGGGACCGCGAGCCGGACGACGCCGCCGTAGATCACGCCGAGCGTCCGGTAGGCGTCGAGGAGCTCGTCCTTGGCCGGAGCAGCGACCCGGGTGTACCGGTTCGGCGCCATCTCGATCAGGCCGGATCGCGCGAGCTCCGCGAGGGCCTCGCGGATCGGAGTGCGCGAGACACCGAGCCACGCGATGAGGTCGTCGTCGTTGAGGCGCTCCCCCGGCTCGAGCGTGCCGTCCATGATCGCGTCGCGGATCTTGTCCTGCACGGTGTCACGGAGGAGCTTGCGCTCTGCTGCGGGCTGCGTCGAGGGAACTGGCATGCGCTCAGCGTGTCACATGTCGGCTGGTCGCCGCGACAGGATCGTCGGCAGTTCGACGTGACAGCCGCGAGGGCCACCACGCGTGCCGACCGAGGTCGTACGCCAGCGCCGGGACGAGCAGGGAACGGACCACGATCGTGTCGAGCAGCACGCCGAACGCGACCACGAACGCGATCTGCACGAGGAACAGGATCGGGATCACCCCGAGCGCCGCGAACGTCGCCGCGAGGACCACGCCGGCCGAGGTGATCACGCCGCCGGTGACCCCGAGCCCGCGGAGCACGCCCTCGTGCGGGCCGAACCGGATCGCCTCCTCGCGCACCCGGGTCATGAGGAAGATGTTGTAGTCGACCCCGAGCGCCACGAGGAACACGAACGAGTACAGCGGCACGGACGGGTCGGCCCCGGGGAAGTGGAACACGTGGTCGAACACGAGCGCCCCGACGCCGAGCGCCGCCGCGAACGACACGATCACGCTGCCGATCAGGACGAGCGGCGCGACGATGCTCCTGAGCAGCAGCATGAGGATCAGCAGGATGACGACGAGCACGACCGGGATGATCACCGACCGGTCTCGGATGCCGGTGTCGTTCGTGTCGACAGCTGTGGCGGTCACACCGCCGACGATCGCGGACGGGTCCACGCGTTCCACCGCGGTCCGCAGGTCCCTGATCGTCTGCTCCGCGGCGTCCGAGTCGGCCGCGGAGGTGAGTGTGGCCTGCAGCAGGACGTCACCGTCCGACACCGTCGGTGCATCCGAGGACCCGATCGGCACGGTGCCGGACGGGGAGTCCTTCGACACCGCGACGACCTCACCGACACCGTCGACCCCGCGGATCGCCGATGCCAGCCGATCGATCCGGTCCGCCGAGCCGATGACCTGCGCGGGGCTTCCCGACCCAGCAGGGAAGTGGTCGGCGAGCACGTCCTGACCGTCCCTGGCCTGGGACTGCCCGATCACGAGGTCGCTCTGCGGTACCCCGTCCGCCTCGAGTCCGATGAGCCCGGTGCCCATGGCGAGCAGCCCGACGGTGCAGACGATCCAGACGACCCGCGAGCGCCGCGCGACGAGCCGGCCGACGCGCGCCCAGAGTCCCTCGGCGCCCGGCCCGGTGACGACGGGGTGCGCGCTGCCGTGGACCGGGCGGAGCGGCCAGAACGCCGCACGCCGGAAGGCGAGGAGCAGCGCGGGCAGCAGCGTGAGCGCGGCGAGGAGGCTGAACGCGATGCCGATGGCCGCGACGGGTCCCAGCGCCTTGTTCGAGTTGAGGTCGGACAGCAGCAGGCAGAGCACGCCCACGATGACGGTGCCGCCGGAGGCCAGGATCGGTTCGAGGCTCCCGCGCAGCGCGGCCGTCGTCGCTTCCCACCCGGTGCGGTGGTCGCGCAGGGCTTCGCGGTACCGGGACACGTACAGCAGCGCGTAGTCGGTGGCGGCACCGATGACGAGGATGGACAGGATGCCCTGCACCTGCCCGTTGACGGTGACGACGCCCGTCTTCGCCAACGCCCACACGACGAGGATCGACGCGGTCAGCGCGAACGTCGCGGTCCCGAGCACCAGGAACGGCAGCAGCGGCGAGCGGTAGACGACGATGAGGATGACGAGGACGGCTGCGAGCGCGACGCCGAGCAGGATCCCGTCGATCCCAGCGAAGGCCTCCGTGAGGTCGGCCGTGAACCCGGCCGGACCCGTGACGTACCCGCGCATGCCGGACGGCACCGCGTCGTCGACGTCCGCGCGGATCGCCTCGACCGCGTCCCCGGTGTCCGCCGTGGTCGTCAGCGTGGCGACGATCTCCACGGCGTCGCCGTCGTCGCTCGGGATCGCGGGGCTGACCGACTGGACGTCGGACCGGTCGCCGAGCCGCTGGACGAGGTCGGCTGCAGCCTTGGTGTCCGCAGCCGAGAACCCGCCCGAGCGCTCGAGCACGATCACGGCGGGCGCTCCGGACGGGTCTCGGAAGTCGCCAGCGCGCTCCTGCACCTTGGTCGCGTCGGCTGACGCCGGCAGGAACGAAGTCTGGTCGTTGGTCGAGACCTCGGAGATCTTCCCGAAGAACGGACCGCCGATCGACGCGATGACGAGCCAGGCGACGATGACGACCGCGGGGATGGTGATGCGGAGGAAGCGGGGCACGTCGATGAGCGTACTCCGATAGTCAGCATGCTGATTACCAGAACGACCACATCAGCACGAACCGTAGACTCCGAGCATGGACGACGCCCCCGCCGAGTGGCCCCTCGGCCGGTTGCTCGCCGCCGCGGCCCGATCCGTCGAACGCGACTGGGACGAACGGCTCCGGGCGATCGGACTGCCGCACGCCGCGCTGATCGCACTCGACATCGTCATCCGAACGGGGCCGACGGGGGCGGACACCCTCGCCCGCACGGCCAGGGTCCAGCCGCAGACGATGTCGCGGACGCTCGAGCGCCTCGAGCGCGACGGCCTGATCGAGCGCGGCCCGCACCCCGCCGACCGTCGTCGCCGGGTGGTCACCGTCACGGAGCACGGACGCACGATGTGGGACACCGCCCGGCACATCGAGCGAGAGGTCCTCCCCGACGATCCCGACCTGCGCGCGGCGCTGGGCCGGATCCTCCACAGGTCCTGAAGACATCACACGTGAAATACCACATGCCGTACCATCGGAGGCATGCCTGGTCGCCGCACTGCCCCTCGTCGCCGTCGCCCGTTCCTCGTCGCCCTCGTCGCGACCGTCGGCGGACTCGTCGGCATCGCGGCGGTCATCGCCGTGGTCGCCAGCGTCTTCATCGGCGGCCTCGCGCGCAGCTACGACCGCAACACGGAGACCATCGCCGATCCGTTCCCGAAGGCGGACCGTCCGGCCCCGACCGACGGCGCGGAGAACATCCTGCTGATCGGCTCCGACTCCCGGAAGGGGCTCGACCCGGACGGCGACCACGCTGCGGGCGGCCGCTCGGACACGCTGATGCTCGCCCACGTCCCGGCCGACCGGAAGGGCGGGTACCTGATGTCGATCATGCGCGACTCGTGGGTCGACGTCCCCGGCCACGGCACCGCGAAGATCAACGCCGCGTACTCGTGGGGTGGCATCCCACTGACGGTGCAGACGGTGGAGCAGCTCCTCGACGTCCGCATCGACCACGTCGCCGAGATCGACTTCGCCGGCTTCGAGGGCATGACCGACGCGCTCGGCGGCGTGACCGTCCAGTCCCCGAAGGAGTTCACCGCCCGCGGGCACCACTTCGTCGCCGGCGCCAACCGACTCGACGGTGCCCAGGCGCTGACGTTCGTCCGCGAGCGGTACGCGTTCGCGGATGCCGACCACACCCGCGTCCGGAACCAGCAGGCGTTCATGCGCGGCATCGTCGACGGGGTGCTCTCGAAGGGCACGCTCACGAATCCGGGCCGTGTCCAGGACTTCGTCACCGCGACGAGCAAGTACTTGTCGGTCGACGCCGGCCTGGACTTCCAAACCCTCGTCGGGCTCGGTTGGTCCCTCCGCGACGTCCGTCCGAGCGACCTGCAGACGTTCACGTTGCCCACCGCCGGCGGTGGGACGTCCGCTGACGGCCAGTCCTACGTCGCGGTCAACACCGGCGCGGTGCAGTCGCTGTCCTCGGCACTCCGATCCGACGACCTCGGCCGCTGGCTGCAGGACAACCCGCACTAGCCGGAGCACCGAACGCCCCCGCGACGAGAAGTCACGGGGGCGTTCGTGTGGTGATCGGTCGACCGGGATCAGGCCGGGAGCTGCAGCGTCTGACCCGCGTAGATCAGGTTCGCGTTGTCGATCGTGGTCGTGTTGGCGGCCCACAGCTTGTTGTAGCCACCGTCGATGCCCAGCTTCGTGGCGATCGAGTCGAGCGTGTCACCGGAGACGACCTGGTAGGTCTTGCCGCTGGTGGGCACGGCGGCCGGCTTCGACGGCGCGGCAGGAGCCGTGACCTTCGGAGCGGCGTTCGTGGTCGACGGTGCTGCCTTCTGCGCCGGGGCAGCCGGTGCGGGCGCGGCAGGAGCCGAGGCGGCCTGCTGCTGGGGGATCGCGCCGGGGGCGGCGCCGGCCGTGCCGCTCAGCCCGAGCTTCGCGGAGCAGGCGGGCCATGCACCCCAGCCCTGCGACGCGAGGACGTGCTCGGCGACGGCGATCTGCGTCTCGCGGCTGGCGTTCGCCGGGCTGCCCGTCCCGCCGTTGGCGGCCCAGGTGCCCTGCGTGAACTGCAGGCCGCCGTAGTAGCCGTTGCCGGTGTTGATGGCCCAGTTGCCGCCGGACTCGCACTGCGCGAGGGCGTCCCACGTGGATCCGTCGGCCGCGTTGGCCGGGGCCGAGAGCCCGACGCCTGCCGCGGCGATGCCGGCGAAGGCGAGTCCGCCGAGGACGGCGCGGGTACGAGTGGTCTTCTTCATGTTGTTGCTCCACCGGGGCCGCCCGCCGTTTCCGGCGTACCCGCTGCCCGCCCCGACCGATCGCGGTCTGTTGAGGTGTCGCCGGGGGCAGCGGTTCGCGCCGGCGTCACGGTCGGCCACCATAGGAAACTCCGCGTCGTTATCAAACTGAGACAAATGGTTCTACCCATCTGCGTTTGTCCCCCTCCGCTGAACCTGTACGCGCCGATCGCCGCTGACGCGGCGATCGGCTGTCCCGGGGTACACGAACATCCGAATCCCCTGGCAAGGCCGGACTGGAGGCTCGTGACGGGCCCGACCCGCGCCTCCCGTCCGGCCGTGGTCCGGCCCGGTTCCCGTCAGACGCGGGAGAGGAGGGTGACCGCCTCGAGGTGCCCGGTCTGCGGGAACATGTCGAGGACGCGCGCACGGCGCAGCCGGAGCGACGGCATCCGCGCGAGGTCCTTCGCGAGGGTCACCGGGTTGCAGCTCGAGTAGACGACGTGCTCGACGTCGGACGCCTCGAGCCACTCCGACAGCGCCTGGCCGATGCCCCGTCGTGGCGGGTTGACCACGACCAGCTCGGGGGTCTTGCCGGCTCGGGACCGGAGCGCGTGCTCGGTCGCGTCGTCCGCTGCGAACCGGACGTCCACCAGCCCGGCCTCCCGAGCGGACTGCTTCGCGGACCGGATCGCCTCGACGCTGGTCTCGATGCCCGTCACGGCACGACCCGGGCGGGCGGCGTGCAGGGCGAAGCCGCCGACGCCGCAGTAGAGGTCCCACATCGACGCCGGGGCGACCTCGTCGATCCATGCCGACGCCTGCATGTACAGCGCGGACGCGACGTGCGCGTTGGTCTGGAAGAAGCTCTGCGGGCGCAGGTGCATCGTCACGTCGCCGAAGCGCATGGGGAGCGTCTCCTGCTTGGTGAGGACGATCTCGCGGTCGCCCTCGGTGACGGCCTTGTGCTCCGGCAGCAGGTTGGCGGTGACGACCACCGCGTTCGGCAGCGCCAGCAGCAGGTCGCCGAGCCGCGACCGGAGTCGTGCGAGCTGCCCCTCGGAACGCAGGACGAACCGGACCATGAGCTCGCCGTCCGGCGACTCGGTGACGAGGAGGTACTTGAGCTCACCCCGCCGTGCAGCGACGTCGTACGGGATCAGCCCGGCGGACGTGACGAACTCCGCGAGGACGGGGAGCGCCTGCCGGATGCCCGGCGTGCAGATCCCGCAGTGCCGGATGTCGACCCCGCGTTGCCGGTGATCGAGGATCCCGATCGTGGGGTGCTCGGTCGACCCGCCGACGACCATCTTCGCCTTGTTCCGGTAGCCGGACTCCGGACTGGTGACCGCTGGGAGCCACTCGACGCTGCCGGGACCCCCTGCGGCCTTGACCGCGTCGTGCAGGAGCTCGCGCGTCCGGAGCTCCTTGTCGAGGACCTGCTCGGCGTACGGCTGCCCCATGAGCGTGCACGAGCGGCACACCCCGCGGTCGAAGTAGTCGCACTGCATGGCCCGGTCAGGATACGGCAGCAGCGTCCCTCGCCCGCGTGGTGATGCGGTAGATCGAGGTGGTCGCCGGTCAGGACAGCGCAGCAGCGTCCCTCGCCCGCGTGGCGATGCGGTAGATCGAGGTGGTCGCCGCGATGAAGAGCGTCGTGCCGTCGTCGCCGCCGAAGCAGAGGTTCGCGACGACCTCGGGGACGGGCACCTCGCCGATACGGGTACCGTCCGGGGCGAACACCACGATGCCCGCGTGCGACGACGACCACACGTTGCCGTCGGTGTCCACGCGGATGCCGTCCGGTGCGCCCTCCCCGGGCAAGAGTGTGGCGAAGACCCGGCCGTTCTTCACGCGGTGCCCGTCGACGTCGTACGCGCGGATGACGGGACGCTCACCGGACGAGCTCGCGAGGTAGAGCACGCGCTCGGACGGGTCGAACGCCAGCCCGTTCGGCTCGTCGGCGTCGAGCACGACCGGTCGCAGGTCGGACCCGTCGGGGCCGCAGCGGAACACCCAGTGGTCGCCGTACTCGCGCTCACCGGGGTGCCCCTCGCGGAGCTGCGTGATGCCGTACGCGGGGTCGGTGAACCAGACGGCACCGTCCCGCGACACGACGACGTCGTTCGGTGAGTTCAGCCGGACGCCGTTCCACCCGTCGGCGATCACCTCGACGACCCCGTCCCGGTCGCGCTCGACCCGGCGGTTCCCGTGCGAGCACTGCACGACGCTGCCGTCGCGGTCGAGGGTCCGGCCGTTCGTGAACTCGACGGCGGTGGCGTACTCGTCGGTCTGGCCGGTGTCCGCGTGCCACTGCACGATCCGGTCGCCGGGGATGTCCGACCACCGCAGCGTCCGGGTTGCGGGGATCCAGCACGGCCCCTCGGCCCAGGTGCTGCCGGTCGCGATGCGCTCGAGCGCCACGGGGTCCGGGACGAGGTCGGTGATCGACGTCATGGGTTCTCCTTCGAACACCACGAGCCTACGGTCCCCGTCCCGGCACCACTCGCGGTCACGCCGTGGTGTCCTCCAGCGCGTCGAGCGTCGCGACGTCCTCCGGCGCCAGGACGAAGTCGACGTCGGCGTTCTCCGCGATGCGGGACGGAGTCGTGGACTTCGGGAGCGGCAGAACGTCCTTCTCGAGCAGGTAGCGGATGGCGACCTGTGCGACGGTCTTGTCGTACTTCCCGGCGATCTCCTCGATGGCCGTGTTCGACAGCAGGCCACCGGTGGCGAGCGGCGAGTACCCCTCGACGAGGATGTCGTGCTCGGCGCAGAAGGCCGTCGTGTCGTCCTGGGTGTTGCCGATGAACCAGCGGATCTGGTCGGCGTGCGGGGTGACGTCGGTGTTCGCGAGGAGGTGCTCGAGGTCCGCGACGACGAAGTTCGAGACACCGATCGACTTCGTCTTGCCGGCGTCGTGGAGCTCCTCGAAGACCTTCCACACCTCGACGTTGCCCGCGCGGTGGTCGCTGCCCATGTCGCTCCAGGGCCACGGCGCGTGGATCAGGTACAGGTCGACGACGCCGAGATCGAGCGCCGCCGTCGAGGCCGCGAAGGCCTCACGGGCGCCGGCTGCGGTCTTGATCTCGGCCGGGAGCTTCGTGGTGATGAAGACCTCGTCACGCGGGACGCCGCTGTCGCGGACGGCCTCGCCGACGCTGGCCTCGTTGCCGTAGGCGGCCGCGGTGTCGATGTGCCGGTAGCCGGCGTCGAGGGCGACGCGGGTGGCGTCGTAGGCCTCGGAGCCCGGCGGGATCTGCCAGGTGCCGAACCCGATCTTCGGGATGTGGAGGCCGTTGGACATGACGAACGTGTCGGTGAGAGCAGGCATGGGCCCGACGGTACGCGCGCGCGGCGCGTCGGGCCGTCAGCCGGTCAGTCGGTCAGGGCGACCGACAGGATCCGGTCGTCGCCGGCACCGGCGCTGCCGCGGCCGTCGGTGTTGTTCGTCACGAACCAGAGCGTGCCGTCCGGTCCGGCGAGCACGGTGCGCAGCCGCCCGTACGTCCCGGCGAACCACTCCCGCGACGTCGACGGGTCGGACACGGGCACCGACCGCAGCACCTCGCCGCGGAGGTTCGCGATGAACACGGTGCCACGGACCACCGCGAGGCCGGACGGGCTGGCGTCGGAGGTCCGCCACTGCTGCACCGGATCGACGAAGCCCTGGTCGACACCCCCGGTGCCCTCGACCTCGGGCCAGCCGTAGTCGGCACCCGGTTCGATGACGTTGAGCTCGTCCCAGGTGTTCTCGCCGAACTCGGACGCGAACATCGTGCCGTCGGAGGCCCATCCGAGCCCCTGCACGTTCCGGTGCCCGAGCGACCAGACCGGGGAGCCGTCGAACGGGTTGTCGGCAGGGACCTCGCCCGTCGGCGTGAGCCGCAGGATCTTGCCCGCGAGGGAGTCCCGGTCCTGCGCCTCCGACCGGTTGCCGGCGTCGCCGACCGTCACGTAGAGCATGTCGTCGGGGCCGAACGCGATGCGCCCGCCGTTGTGGAAGCTGTTCGCGGGCAGGTCGTCGATGACCGTCGTCGCGTCGCCGAGGCCGTACGAGCCCGCGCTGCCGGTGAGGGGGTATCGCTCGACCCGGTTGCCACCCTCCCCCGTCGAGTACACGTAGAGGTCGTCGTCGTGCAGTGCGAGGCCGAGCAGTCCGCCCTCGCCGCTGTGCCGGACGCCGTCGATCGTGCCGACCGTGCGGGTGTCGCCGTCGTCCCCGAGTTCGAGCACGTCCCCGGAGTCACGCAGGCTGACGAGCGGGACGTCGTCGTCGGTGAGCACCACCGACCAGGGCGCGTCGAGGTCCGTCGCGACGTCCGAGACGGCTCCGGTGGGCGCGACCTCGCCGGTGGCCAGGTCGGTCGGCGCCGGCCCTGCAGTGGCACTGCGGCGCGTGGTCGGTTCGTCGGCGTCCGACCCCGCGGTGCACCCGGCGAGCGCCAGGACGAGCAGGGCGAACGATGCGATCGGTGCTGCGGTCCGGGTGCGCATGGCGCGGACTCTACGCGCCGTGGTTGCGAGCCCCCGTAAGCGTCCCCACGGCAGCCGACCCGACCAGCCGCCGGACGGGAGGCTCGTGGCGGCCCCGGCACGAGCCTCCCGTCCGCCGGTGGGCGCGACCAGCGCGCCGGCGCACGTCAGCGCAGCATCCGCTCCAGCAGCTCGCGGAGCCGGCGGCGGTCCGCCGACGACAGCCGCTCGGTGAGCGGCAGGAGCGCGTCGCGCATGGCGGCCTCGAGCGCGGCGGCCATCTCGTGCCCGCGGTCGGTGAGCACCACGTCGACCGCGCGCGCGTCGTCCGCGTTCGGGACGCGCTCGAGCAGTTCCTTCTTCTCGGCACGGGCGACGAGCCCGGTCATCGTCGACTTCTCGAGCCCGAGGTACTCGGCCAGGTCGCCGATCCGCAGGCGGCGGTCACGCAGGATCGCGAGGACCCGGAGCTGTGTGAGGGACAGTCCGGCGTCGGCCGCCAGCCCGGTCAGCGAGCCCATGGTCGTGAACGCCGCGTGGCCGAGGGCGTCGACGAGTCGGTCCTGCTCGGTGGTGTCCATGGCCCGAGCCTACTTGACGAACTTCGTGGTGCGAACTACTTTGATTCGTAACACGAACCAAATGGAGGCAGTCGTGCACGCATCGCTCGTCACACACTTCGGCTCGGCACCCACGTGGACCGAGTTCCCGGAACCCGAACCCCGCGGCGAGGAGGTCGTGGTCGACGTCGTCGCCGTCGGCCTGCACCCCCGCGTCCGGTCGCAGGCGGACGGATCGCACTACACGAGCGACGGCGCATTGCCGCTCGTCCCGGGCGTCGACGGCGTCGGGCGCTTCCCGGACGGCACGCTCCGCTACTTCGCCGTGCAGTCGGACACCCGCGGGTCGATGGCCGAACGCACCGCGGTGGACCCGCGCGCGAGCGTCGTGCTGCCGGACGGCGCGGACCCCGCCCGGGTCGCGGCCGGCGTCAACCCGGTGATGTCGTCGTGGGTGGCACTCCGTCGCCGCATCGCGTTCCCGGACGGTGCGCGGGTGCTCGTGCTCGGCGCGACCGGGGCGTCCGGCCGTGCCGCCGTGCAGGTCGCGAAGCGCCTCGGGGCGTCCTCCGTCGTCGCGAGCGGGCGCAACGCGTCGCGCCTCGCGTCACTGACGGAGATCGGCGCCGACGTCGTCGTCCCGCTCGACGACGTCGAGGCGATCGGGCGCGCGGCGTCCGACGTGGACGTCGTCATCGACTACGTCTGGGGTGTGCCCGCCGCCGCGGTCATGCGGACGCTCGTCACCGCCCGCGAGGCCCGCGGCGAGCGGCTCGACTGGATCGCGATCGGGTCGACGGCCGGCCAGGAGGCTCCGATCCCGTCCGCAGCGCTCCGCGCGTCCGGCCTCACCATCGTCGGCAGCGGGCGAGGCTCGGTGGGGACGTCCGGGTTCGTCGCCGAGCTCCCCGGCATCGTCGCCGCGATCGCGGACGGCACGATCGCGGTCGATGCGACCACGGTGCCGATGCACACCGTCGCGGACGCATGGGCCGGACAGGTCGACGCCGGGACGAGCAGAGTGGTGCTCGGAGTCTGATCCTCGGCGGGTCATCCTGTCCGGTCGTTCAGGTTCTCCCCATCCGGCTCTCGGTAGCCTGAGAGCCACCCAGAGCCGGACTTGCACGCCCGACCCCGAGGAGGCGCCCCATGGTCACCGTCCTCGTCGCGTTCGGAGTCGTCGCACTCCTCGTCCCCGCGCTGACACCCCTGCTCGGGCGTCGGGTGTTCACCGTCGCCGCCCTCGCACCGGCGGCCGCAGCGGTCCTGACGATCGCGCAGACCGACCGGGCCCTGCACGGTGGCATCAGTTCGTCGGTGCAGTGGATCCCGCAGCTCGACCTGTCGATCGCGCTCCGGGTCGACGCGCTGTCGTGGGTGCTCGCACTCGTGGTGTCGATCGTCGGCGCGCTCGTGCTCGTGTACTGCGCGTCGTACTTCGGTCCGAAGGAACCGGGGCTCGGCCGCTTCGCCGGCGTCCTCACCGCGTTCGCCGGATCGATGTACGGGCTGGTGATCGCCGACGACGTCATCGTGCTGTTCGTCCTGTGGGAAGCCACCACGGTCTTCTCGTACCTGCTCATCGGGCACGACGCCGTCAAGCGCGCGAGCCGCGCCGCTGCGATGCAGGCGCTCGTCGTCACCACGGCCGGCGGTCTGGCGATGCTCGCCGGCCTCGTGATCCTGTCCGTCACGGCCGGCACGACGCAGCTGTCCGCCATCGTCGCGCAGGCCCCGACGGGCACGATCGTCACGGTGTCGGTCGTGCTGGTCCTCGCCGGCGCCCTGACGAAGTCCGCGATCGTCCCCTTCCACTTCTGGCTCCCGGCCGCGATGGCCGCGCCGACCCCGGTGAGCGCGTACCTGCACGCCGCGGCGATGGTCAAGGCCGGCATCTACCTCGTGGCCCGCCTCGCCCCGGCGTTCGCGCTCCTCGAGGGCTGGCGCGAGACGATCACCCTGCTCGGCGTGCTCGGCATGGTCATCGGCGGGTACCGGGCGCTCCGCCAGACCGACCTCAAGCTGCTGCTCGCGTACGGCACGGTCGCCCAGCTCGGGTTCCTCGTGCTCGCCGCCGGCTGGGGCACGCCCGCGATCGCGCTCGGTGGGATCGCGCTGCTCGTCGCCCACGCCGCGTTCAAGTCGACGCTGTTCCTGGTCGTCGGGACGATCGACCACGTCACCGGCACCCGGGACCTGGGCAGTCTGTCCGGGCTCGGCCGGAAACTCCCCTGGCTCGCGACCGTGGCTGTCCTGGCGCTCCTGTCGATGGCCGGCATCCCGCCGATGATCGGGTTCGTGGCCAAGGAAGCCGTCCTCACCGGGCTCGTCGAAGCGCTGCACGGCCCGGGGTCCGGGTGGGCGTGGTTCGCGCTCGTCGGCGTCACCGTCGGGTCCGTGTTCACCGTGGCCTACTCGCTGCGTTTCCTCTGGGGTGCCTTCGCCCGCAAGCCAGGCGTCCAGCAGACCGAGCCGCACGCGCTGCACGGCCTCGGGGTGGTGCCGTCGATCCTCGGCCTCACCGGTCTCGCGCTCGGACTCCTCACGCCGGTCGTGGCGCACGGGCTCGAACCGGCCGCTGCCGCCGCGTCGATGTCCGGGGAAGCCGTGCCGCACCTGGCGCTCTGGCACGGACTCGAGCCGGCGCTCGGGATCTCCGCGATCACGCTCCTCGGCGGCCTCGCGCTCTTCGCCGCACGCACCCGGGTCGAGGCGCTCCAGCACCGCCTCGCCGGGTTCCCGAGCGCGGCGAACACCTACCGACACCTCATGCGCGGACTCGACCGTGCAGCCACCGGTGTCACCGCCGCCCTCCAGCGGGGATCGCTCCCCTACTACCTGACGGTCATCCTGTCGGTGTTCGTCGCCGGCGCACTCGTCAACCTGGCGCTCGGCGGGCCGTGGGAGTTCCACGTGCGCTTCGCCGACTCGTGGGGCCAGATCCCGGTCGTGATCGTGATGTCGATCGCCGCGACCGCCGTCCTCACCGCGAAGACGCGGTTCGCCGCGGCCGTGCTCGTCGGTGTCACGGGCTACGGCATGTCCGTGCTGTTCGTCCTGCACGGCGCCGTGGACCTCGCCCTCACGCAACTCGTCGTCGAGACGGTGACGCTCATCGCCTTCGTCCTGGTGCTCCGCCGCCTCCCCCCGCGGATCGCGACGGCGAACCCCTCACGCTTCCGGGTACTCCGGGCCCTGTTCGCCGCGCTCGCGGGCGCCACCCTGGCGGTGGTCGTGATCGTCGCCGCCTCCGCTCGGTCGGCCAAGCCGATCTGGCCGGACCTCCCCGCGCTGACGAGCTCGTTCGGGCACGGCCTGAACGTGGTGAACGTCGCGCTCGTCGACCTCCGCGGCTGGGACACGCTCGGTGAGCTCACCGTGGTCGTCGCCGCGGCCACCGGGGTCGCGAGCCTGATCTTCGTGAACTCCCGCGAAGACACGCTCCCCCGCCTCCGCGACCTGCCGAGTGTCGTCGCGAGCGACAAGCACCGCCCGGACGGCGAGCCCCGCGCTTGGCTGCCGACGAGTGCCGCGCTCCCGACCGGTCGTTCCGCGCTGCTGGACGTCGTCGTCCGACTGCTGTTCCACGGCCTCATCGTCCTGTCCGTGTACCTGCTGTTCGCCGGGCACAACGCCGCCGGTGGCGGGTTCGCCGGCGGTCTCGTCGCGGGCATCGCGCTCGCGGCCCGCTACCTGGCAGGTGGCCCCGCCGAGCTCGGCGCCGCCGCTCCGATCCGTGCCGGTCGACTGCTCGGCCTCGGTGTCGCGACCGCCGCGATCACCGCGATCGTGCCGCTGTTCTTCGGCAGGGAAGCCCTGTACTCGGAGTTCTTCGAGGCCACGGTCCCGATCCTCGGGCACGTCGAGTTCGTCACGGCGACGTTCTTCGACATCGGCGTGTACCTCGTCGTCGTCGGCCTGGTGCTTGACGTGCTGCGGAGCCTCGGCGCCGAGGTGGACCGGCAGCGGCTCGAGGACACGAACACCCCGACGACCGACTCGATCGAGGGCAACCCCGACGACCACGAACAGCAAGAGGTGACCGCATGACCATCACCCTCGTCCTCGTCATCGCGATGGCCGTCCTCTTCGCCTGCGGCGTCTACCTGCTGCTCGAACGCTCGCTCACGCGGATGCTGCTCGGGTTCCTGCTCGTCGGCAACGCCCTCAACCTGCTGCTGCTCGTGATGTCCGGCGCTGCCGGCAACCCGCCGATCGGCAAGTCGTCGGAGGGCATCACCGACCCGCTGCCCCAGGCGTTCGCCCTGACCGCCATCGTGATCACCTTCGCCGTCAGCGCGTTCCTCCTCGCCCTCATCCACCGCTCGTGGACGCTGTCCCGCGCCGACGAGGTCGAGGTGGACGAGGCCGACGTCGCGATCCGGCACGAACGGGACGCCCCGGCGGAGGACGACCCGGAGACGGACACGGACCCGGAAGCCGACACCGACCACGAGCGCCACCACGAAGACCAGACCCAGGACGAGGCCCACCGATGACCTTCCTCGTCCCGCTCCTCGTCCTCGTCCCGCTCCTCGGTGCGGCCGTCGCCCTCGGGCTGCTCCGGCACCAGCGCATCCAGCGCGCGATCACCGTGGCCGTGCTCGTCATCGCACTGGCCGTCGCCGCCACGCTGATGGTGCTCGTCGACCACCACGGCACCATCGTCGTGCAGGTCGGCGGCTGGGACGCCCCGTACGGCATCTCGCTCGTCGTCGACCGGTTGAGCGCGTTGCTCCTCACGGTGTCCGCGAGCGTGCTGCTCATCGTCCTGCTGTTCTCGATCGGACAGGGCCTCGCCGCCGACGACGGCGAAGCGCCCGTCACGATCTTCTACCCGACGTACCTCGTCCTCGCGGCCGGGGTCCTCGACTCCTTCATCGCCGGCGACCTCTTCAACCTCTACGTGGCGTTCGAGATGCTCCTCGTCGCGAGCTACGTGCTGATCACCCTCGGGGGCAGCGAGCAGCGTGTGCGGGCCGGCACGACGTACATCGTGACGAGCCTCATCGCGTCGGCGATCTTCCTCTCGGCGATCGGGCTGGTCTACGGCGCGACGGGCACGGTGAACATCGCCCAGATCAGCGAGCGGATGGCAGCCCTGCCCGACCACGTACAGCTCCTCATCCACACGATGCTGCTCATCGGCTTCGGCATCAAGGCGGCCGTGTTCCCGCTGGCGTTCTGGCTGCCGGACTCGTACCCGACCGCGCCGGCACCGGTCACCGCGGTGTTCGCCGGCCTGCTGACCAAGGTGGGCATCTACGCGATCATCCGCCTCGAGACGATCATGTTCCCGCGCCCGCAGCTCAACACCGTCCTGCTCGTGGTCGCCGCGCTGACGATGATCGTCGGCGTGCTCGGGGCCGTGTCGCAGACCGACGTGAAGCGACTGCTGTCGTTCACGCTGATCAGCCACATCGGGTTCATGGTGATGGGCGTCGGACTCGGATCGGTCGTCGGCACGGCCGCTGCGGTGTTCTACACGGTGCACCACATCGTCGTGCAGACGACGCTGTTCCTGGTGTCGGGCCTGATGGAACGGGTCGGTGGGACCACGTCGACCAGGTCGCTCGGCGGCCTGCTCAAGGCCGCGCCGTTCCTGGCCGCCCTGTACCTGGTCCCGGCGTTCAACCTCGGCGGGATCCCGCCCTTCTCCGGCTTCATCGGCAAGCTCGGGCTCTTCCGCGCCGCAGCGATCGACGGCAGTCCCCTGGCGTACATGACCATCGCTGCCGGGGTCGTGACCTCGCTCCTCACCCTGTACGCACTGATGCGCGTGTGGGACGCCGCCTTCTGGCGACCGAAGCCCGCTGCCGAAGCAGCGGCCCCGCACGTCGCGGTGGCAGAACCGCACGAGTCGCTGCGGGCTCCGGAGCCGGCACCCGTCACCCGGTCCGAGGCGGACGGCTCCGTCCTGTCGGGAGGCTCGGTGACGGTCACGGATCCGGTCACCGGGAGCATGCAGCACGTCTCCGGCCGTACCCGCCTGCCGCGCATGCTGGTCGGCGTCACCACGGTCGCCGTGCTCGGCTCCGTCGCGCTCACGGTCGTCGCCGGCCCGCTGTACGGGTACGCCACCCGGGCGGCCGAGTCGCTCGAGTCCCCGCAGCAGTACGTCGAGGCAGTCCTGGGGGCACGACCGTGACCGACGCCAGGACCCGACGCATCGCGAACGCCCGACGGATCGCCGTCGCGTGGCGCTACGACGTGCCGCTCGTGCTCGGGCTCACCGTGCTGTGGGCGCTGCTGTGGGGATCGTGGACGCCGCTGACCCTGCTGTGCGGGGTCGTCGTCGCGCTCCTCGTGACGCAGGCCCTCCCCCTGCCGGCCGTCCCGCTGTCCTCCCGGTTCTCCCCGCTGCACTTCCTGTGGTTCCTCGTCGTCTGGTCCGGCCTCGTCGTCGCCGCGTCGTTCCGGGTCGCGTGGGTGGCGTTCCGGCCGCGGGGAGTCCGACGCAGCTCGATCGTGCTCGTGCAGATGCACACGACGTCCGAGATGACGTTCACGCTCGCGACCCTCGCGGTGTCCCTCGTGCCGGGCTCCTACGTCGCGGACGTCGACCTCCGCCGTCGACGACTCCTGCTCCACGTGCTCGACACCGAGCGGCGCGAACAGGTCGAGCACGCCAAGCGCGAGGCACTCGGCATCGAGACGATGGTAATCCGTGCGCTCGGGTCGAAGCAGGACCTCTCCGAACTGTCCGAACCCCTGCCGGAGGTGACCCGATGAGCGCCGGGGTCGTCGTGATGGGGATCCTCGTCGCCGTGGTCCTCGCACTGCTCGGGGCCACCCTGCTCCTCGCCGTGTTCCGCATCGTCCGCGGTCCGACCATCCTCGACCGGATGATCGGCTCCGACATGGTGCTCACCACCGTCCTCGTGGTGATCGCGGCGGCCATGGTGATCCGGCAGGACCTCGCAGGGATCCCGGTACTGGTGGTGATCGCCGCGACGAGCGTGTTCGCGACCATCGCCGTGGCCCGTGCCGTGACGCCGTCCTCGGACCCGTCCGACGACGGCGCTGACGTCACCACACCGGAGCGACGGCAAGGAGGCGAGTCGTGATCGAGATCATCGAGACCTTCATCGACGGCGCGGGCATCCGGGCCTGGATCGCCGTCGGGCTGCTGCTCGTCGGGTCGCTGCTCTCGCTCGGCGCCGGCGTCGGGATCGTGCGCTTCCCCGACCCACTCGTCCGGCTGCACGCGATGGCGAAGCCGCAGGTCCTCGGGCTGGCGTTCGGGCTCGCGGCGATCGTCGTCTCGGTGTGGACGTGGACCGCGCTCTGGGTCGTCCTGCCGATCATGGTGTTCCAGCTCTTCCTGGTACCGGTGTCGACGCACATGATCGCCCGGGCCGGGGTCCGCTCCGGCGACTACGACCACCAGGCGCTCCTCGTCGACGACACCGAGTCCTGACCGCCCGGTGTCCTGACCGCCACGTTGCGCGATCCGCTCCCGCACAACCGAAAGCCATCCGCACCGCGGCGTTCAACGGCGCGGAGTGCTTTCGGTTGTGCGAACGGGCACGGCGGGCGGGCACGGCGAACGGGCACGGCGAACGGGCACGGCCGGCGGGCACGGCGGGCGGGCACGGCGGGCGGGCACGGCGGGCGGGTCAGACGACGTAGGCGGCGCCCAGACCGGATGCGGCTCGCACCGACTCCCACGTGCGCGCGAGGCCGTCCTCGAGCGACACCTGCGGTGCCCACCCGGTGAGCGACCGGACGAGCGTGTTGTCCGACAGCAGGCGATCGACCTCGCTGGCCTCCGGGCGCAGGCGCGACTCGTCCACCACGATCCGCGCACGACGACCGCTCACCCGCACGAGCATCGCCGCGAGGTCCCCGATCGACACCTCGCTCCCGGTCCCGAGGTTGCACGTGCGCCCGACCGCCGCGTCCGAGGCCCCGATCGCCAGGAACCCCGCGACCGTGTCGGTCACGTAGGTGAAGTCCCGCGTGGGTGTCGTCGAGCCGAGCCGGATGACGTCCGACCCCGCGGCGAGCTGCCCGAGCACCGCCGGGATCACCGCACGGGCACTCTGCCGGGGTCCGTACGTGTTGAACGGGCGGCAGACGGCGACCGGCGTCCCGAAGGCCGCGTGGTACGACAGCACCATCGCGTCCGCGGCGATCTTCGACGCGGAGTACGGCGACTGCGGCTGCGCCGGGTGCGTCTCGTCCATCGGCACCCGCAGCGCGCTGCCGTAGGTCTCCGACGTCGAGGTGTGCACCATCCGGGAACCGTGGCGGCGGCACGCGGCGACGACGTTGTGCGAGCCGACGACGTTCGTCTGCACGTACGACTCCGGCGCGACGTAGGAGTACGGGATCCCGATGAGGGCCGCGAGGTGGAACACGGTGTCCGTGCCCGCGACCGCGGAGTCGACGAGGAACGGGTCGCGCACGTCGCCCGCGAGCACCTCGACGCGGTCGTCGTCGGCGTACCGGGCGAGCCACCCCGCCGATCCGTACGGCTTGTAGTGGCAGAGCGCGCGGACACGGGCGCCCCGTTCGACGAGGGCGTCGACGAGCGTCGAGCCGATGAAGCCCTCGGCTCCGGTCACGAGGACGCTGCGGCCCTCCCAGTAGGTGTCGTTCATCGTGTGGTCCTTTCCGCAGAGGTACGGGCGAGTTCGATCGCCCAGTCGGCGACGGCGTCGGCCGCCGCCGCGTGGGGTGAGGTCGCGTGGTGCGCGTGGCTGATCGGCGCGACCGGGAGGCTCGGCTCGGCCCCGACGGGCCCGGCCAGTTCCGAGACGGCCCGGTCCAGGGCACGGGCGTCCAGTTCCGAGTCGGGCAGCACCACGACACGGGCGCCGGACGCGGCGAGGGCACGGGCGTTCGCGGTCTGGTGGTCGTCGGTGGCACCGGGCAGCGGCACGAGGACGGCAGGGACACCGAGGTGCTCGACCTCGGCGACGGTCGAGGCTCCGGCGCGGACGACCACGACGTCGGCCGCGGCGTACGCGGCGGCCATGTCGTCGATGTGCGGCACGATCGTGGCGACCGCGTCGCCCCCGCCGTCGCGGAGTCGCTGCCCGAGCTCCGCGGCGTGCGAGCCACTCGCCTTGATCAGCATGCGGAGCCGACCGTCCCACGATCGGGCGCACGCCAGGTCGACGGCGGCTCGGTCGAGCGACACCGCGCCGAGGCTCCCGCCGGACACGACCACGAAGCGCTCCTCGGCGGCGACGCCGAACACCGCCCGGGCACGTTCCCGCATCGCCGCCCGGTCGCAGGACGCCAGCGCCGGGAGGATCGGGATGCCGACCCGCCGGACCTCGGCGCTCGACGCGAACCCGGCACGGTCGGGGTCGAACGCGCACGCGACCTTCCCGGCCAGCCGCGCCGCGAGGACGTTCGCGAGCCCCGGCGTCGCGTTCGACTCGTGCACGAGCACCGGTATCCGGAGCGTCCACGCGGCGACGATCGCCGGCACGGTCGGGTACCCGCCGACCCCGACGACGACGTCCGCCCGCCGGTCGCGGAGTTGACGGCGGGCGCGCAGGACACACCGGACGAACCGTGCGGGGAAGCCGAACGCACGCCGGTCCACACGACGCGGGAAGGGCATGATCGGTGTGGTGTCGAGACGGTACCCGGCGGCGGGGACGAGCCGGGCCTCCAGGCGGTCCGGCGTTCCCGAGAACGTGACGGACGCGCCGGGCACGAGTCGTTCGATCGCGGCGGCGACCGCGAGGCCGGGGAAGACGTGTCCGCCGGTGCCGCCGGCGGCGATGACGACGCGGAACGGCGCACCGTCGGCGACGGAGCGCGACGTGCGGTTCGAGTGCAGCATGACCATGCCGCAAGGGTGCGACGCGGTCGTGAGCCGAACGTGAGGTCGAGGCGCGTCAGCCGGCAGGCAGGGTGATGACGATCTCGGTGCCGGGGCCGTCGCCACGAGCGTCGGCCGTGATCGTGCCGCCGGACGCGGCGACGATCTGCGCCGCGATCGCCAGCCCGAGCCCGGACCCGGGGAGCCCGCGCGCGGACGCGGCCCGGTGGAAGCGGTCGAAGACGTGTGCGCGGTCTTGCGGTGGGATGCCGATCCCGCGGTCGCGGATCGACACGAGGACCGGACGCCCGTCGAGGACCTCGATCTCGACCGGCTCCCCGGCGCCGTACTTGCCGGCATTGTCGAGCACGACGTCCAGCAGGCGCGGGAGCCGTCCGTCGGCGACGCGCACCGGGACGTCCGACGACGGGAACCGCACCCGGAACGGCACACCCCAACGGCGGGCTGCCGTGGCCGCCGACGATCGGACGACATCGACCAGGTCCACCGTCGTCAGGAGGTCGGCGCCGGGACGGTCCCCGCGCGCGAGTTCGGCGAGGTCGTCGATCGTCGCCTGCATCGCGGTGATCTCCTCGGTGACCGCTGCGCGCAGCGCGGCGCGGGTGGCCTCGTCGAGCGGCCGGTCGTCGGTGAGGAGCTGGAGGTTCGTGCGCAGGGTCGTCAGCGGGGTCCGGAGTTCGTGCGACGCGTCGGCGACGAAGTCCCGCTGCGCGTCGCTGGCGGCCGCGAGCTCGGCGAGCATCTCGTCGAAGGCGCCGGCGAGCCGCCCGAGCTCGTCGTTGCGGTGCACGTCGACGCGCTCGTGCGGATCGGCCGTGTCCCGGACCCGTCGCACCGCGGTGTCGAGCGCGCGCACGGGCCTGAGCCCCACGGTGGCGACGACGTACCCGAGGACCGCGGCGAGCACGACCCCGAGTGCACCGGCGACGGCGAGCGCGACGGCTGTGCGCGTGAGCGCGGTCTCGGTCTGCCGGGTGGGGACGCCGACCATCACGGCCTCGTCCGTGCGAGTCGGGACCACGGCGACCCGGACCCCGTCGGCCGTGTACCGAGCGCGTGCCGATTCCCGGGTGGCGACCGCGTGCGCCTGCTCGGTGACGGCGAGGGGCCCCGCGCCGGACCCCAGCGCGTCACCGGTGTCGATGCGCCGGACGCACGCCGGCTCGACCGCGTACTCGCACCCGCCGGCACCCTCCCCCGTCCAGTCGGCGTTCGCCTGGATCAGACGCTGGACGCGGGTGGCCTCGCGGTCGAGGGAGGTGTCGAGCGCGCTGTGCAGCTGTGAGGCGACGACGAACCACGTCAGGAGAGCCACCAGGACGACGGCGATCGCGACCGCTCCGGCCACGACGGCGGCCAGGCGACGACGGAGCGACCCGGTCCGCGTCCTCACGGCTCGAGCCGGTAGCCGAGGCCGCGGACGGCCGTGATCGCCGGGCCGTCGGTCGCGGCGACGAGCTTCCGTCGCAGGGAGCTCACCGCGACGTCGAGGGCGTTCGACGTGGGGACGGCTCCGTCGGGCCACACCGCCTCGCCCAGCTCGTCGCGGGTGCGGACCCGCGCGGGGTCGCGGAACAGCAGCTCGGCGACGACGGTCTCGGTGCGCGTGAGGTCGACGGGGCCGGCTGCCGTCAGGAGGCGTTGCTGCTCGCCGTCGAGACCGATCCCCCGCCACTCGGGCCGCTCCACGCCCGTGGTCGGGCCGCCCCGCCGGACGAGCGCACGGACCCGTGCCCGGAGTTCGTCGACGTCGAAGGGCTTGCCGAGGTAGTCGTCGGCGCCGGCGTCGAGGCCGTCCACGCGCTCGCGGGGTCGGTCGTGCGCGGTGAGCATCATCACCGGCACGGCGTCACCTGCGGCACGCAGGGCCCGGCACACGCCGAGCCCGTCGAGGAAGGGCATCGCGAGGTCGAGCACGACGGCGTCGGGGTCGTCCGACACGACCGCGGCGAGTGCCTGCCGACCGTCGGCAGCGGTGACGACGGCGTGCCCGTCGGTCTCGAGGGCGACACGGATGCCGAGCAGCACGTTCGGGTCGTCGTCCACCACGAGGACCGTCGTCTGCCGTGCCATGCCCGTCATGCTGGCACGGAACCGCTTCACCTTCGCCTCATGCGGCGCCACCGTCGGCCATCGTCCTCGTCACGAAGCGCTCGATGAGGTCGTCGCGGGTCCGTTCGTACACGCCGAGCCCTCGGTCGGCGACGTCCTCGAACGCCGTGGCCAGCTCCAGGAGCGCCGCGTCGGAGGTCGGCGGTTCGATGAGCGGGAAGAACGAGAACGTCACCGGGCGGATCGCGTCGACCCCGCCGAGGTCCACGCGGTTCCCGCGGCCGGCCGTGCGGACGCGGTCGAACGCCTCGCGCAGGTCGTCGACGAGGCTCGCCGGGCGTGCACGGTTGGGGTCGCGCACCATGCGGGGATGCGGGTTCTCGACGACGACCACGCGGGGGTCGATCTCGGCCCACCGCCGCACGACGGCGCTCGTCGACACGTCGGTGTAGTCGTACTGCAGCCGCCGGGTGAACTCCGGTGCCAGGAACCGGTCGAGCTCCTCCGGGATCGCGGCACCGGCGTGCGGTGCGCTGACGAGGACGTCGGCCTCGGCGATCGCCTGGTCGAGGGAACGCTCGCCCTTCCCGGCCCACCAGGTGACGTCGTCGGCCGTGAATGTGGTGCCGGCGGGGATGAGGTCGCGACTCGCTTCGTCCATGGATCGAACGTATCCGCAGAACGCGGCCGGGGAACGGACGCGACTCCGGTTGCGGGAACGCGCAGCGATCCGGACAACAGGACACCGTTCGACCAGGCTGGACACATCACTCGACGCCGAGCAGGAGACCCCGTGCGCCATCCCCAGATCGTCACCGCTGCACTGGCGGTCAGCCTCGTGGCCGCCGTCATCGGTGTCCCCGCCGCACCCGCTTCCGCAGCACCGGAGCTGCCGGACGCGACCATCACCATCGGGAACAACCAGCCGACGGGCGACGGACGCGCCATCGCTCCCGTCTCCGGCGACGGCCCGGACATCGTCAGCGACGCCCGGCTCCAGCGCGTGCAGGCCGGTACGGACGGCACCACCGTCGTCATCACGCCGCCGGAGGGTCAGGACCTGCACGTCGGGCACTACGAATCGGCTCCGAACGACAACAGGGATCCAGCCCAGGTGGTGATCGACCGTGGCAGCACCCACTGGACGACCCTCGGCGTCTTCGACGTGCTCGACATCGCCGCGAACCCCGACGGCACGTTGACCCGGCTGGACGTCGTGTTCCAGACGGACTACCCGGACGCGGGCCGCACGTACTTCGGCGAGGTCCGGTTCGGTCAGGCCGGTCCGAAGCTCCGGCCGTCTGCCACCAACCTGACGTTCCCGCAGGTGCCGGTCCGCAACACGCGGGTGTGGGCGCAGGAGTCGTTCCACAACACCTCGGACGCCCCGATGCCCATCGGCGCGGTGGGACTTTCGGGGTGGGCCCCGACCGATTGGGCGATCGCGGACGACACCTGCAGCGGCACGACGTTGGCGCCGGATGCGACGTGCACGCTGCGCGTCGGTTTCTCACCCCTGGGCGCCGGGCCGCGGACCGCGGTGCTCTCCGTCCCGAGCGGCGCGACGACCGTGACGACTGCGCTCGCGGGGACGGCCCCGCTCGGGACCACCCGCATCACGTCGACGGGGACGGACTCGATCCACCGCGGCAAGACGTTCACCGACGACGAGGCCGACGGTCACACGCGCGTCGCGCAGCAGTACTCCAGAGCGGGCACCTGGTGGTTCACGACGGCGGACGTGGCGTCGGGCGACTTCGGTGTGCACCAGGTCGGACTCTCCGTTCCCGGTGACTCGATCACACTCGGCAAGCACTCGCTGACGGACTTCGGCGACCACCAGCGCTACGGCATGGTATTGTCGGCCAACGCGTACGGATGCGGGAGCACCAGCGGCACCGAGAACGTGCTCGACGTGGCTCGGCGCCCCGACGGCACCCTGCTCCGGGCGCACATCCGGTTCACCACCGCCTGCGGCGACGGCTCGGGTCGGGCGACCGCCGAGATCCAGTGGCGGGATCGCGCGGACGTGACGGCGCCCGCCCGCCCGCAGACGCTCGTGGTCGACGCCGCATCGCGCAGCGCGACCTGGACGCGATCAGCGACGTCCGACGCGCGGACGACGGTCGTACGCCTCGTCGCGGGCGACGGCTCGGGAGCGACCGTCACCTCGGGCGTCGCCGTCGCCATGGCCGCAACCGGTACCGCTCCGCTGCCGGCGCTCGTCGCCGGTCAGCAGTACACACTGATGGCCTGGCCCGTCGACCGGACCGGCAACGTCGGGACCCCGAGGACGGTCGCGGTCCACGGCTGACCCGTGGACTGCCGGACTGGAGGCTCGTGGCGACGCCGCCACGAGCCTCCAGTCCGTCAGGTGGTCGCGTCGCGACGCGACAGCACCAGGTTCACGACGGCGGCCAGGACCACGAGGGCGGCGGACAGCGCCGGGAAGAGCATCGCGGTCTCGGTGCCGGATCGTTCCGCGACCTCGCCGACGACCGCCGAGGTGAGCGACTGGCCGACGATCACGGCGGAGCCGAGGATCGTCATCGTGGTCGCCGAGCGCCCGACGGGTGACCGATCCGAGCCGAGACTGTACTGCGCGACCAGCGTCGGGCCGATGCCGACGCCCATGATCGCGAGGACGATCCCGACCGCGAGCACCGAGTCCGCGGAGGCGAACGCGACGGCTCCGCCGAGGAGCACCACACCGAACACGAGCCACCGCCAGCCGATGCCGAACGCCTTCGGGAACGCCGCCGAACCGAGCGCGAGCCCCGCGGAGCCGATCCCCATCAGGCCGTAGAGGAGCCCGGCCTGCGAGGACTCGCCGTGGACCTCCATGAACGCGGTCAGCGAGGTCAGGGTCGAGCCGAAGAAGAAGCCGATGCCGAGGATCCCGGCGACCACGACGACGAGCCGCGGACGCAGGAGCTCCCGAGCCGGTGCCTGGGCGACCACAGCGTGCTGACCGGCCGCGAGCGTGCCGGTCGGGTGCAGCGCGAACGCCGTCACGAACACGAACGTCAGCGCGGACGCACCCGCGACGGCCACCCATGGAGCGATCGCGCTCGCGAGCAGCCCGACCAGGAACGGACCGATGATGAACACGGTCTCGTCGGCGGCGGACTCGTACGCCATCGTGCCACTGAGCACCCGCTCACGGCGGTCCCCCGACATGCGCTGCCGGATGATCGCGACGAGCCGCGTGCGGGACATCGGGGCGACCTGGGGTGCCGTCGCGCCGATGAGGAACGACATCGCCAGCACGGCGAGGTCCGGAGCGGCACCCTGTACGACGAACGGCAGGACGCCGAGCAGCACGCCGTTCGCCAGGCCGACGGGGACCAGCACCTTCCGCTGGCCGAGCCGGTCGGCCGCGGCACCCACCATCGGGCCGAAGACCGCCGAGCCGATGCCGACGAACGCGGAGTTGACGCCACCGAGGGCGACGGAGTCACGGGATGCGACGACGAGGGTCAGGACGCCGACGACCATCATCGCGAAGGGGAGCCGGGCGATGAACGCGATCGGGAAGTAGGACCGTCCGGCGTGGGCGATCAGCGATGCGTCGGAAGAACGCGGTTGGAGCATGTCGAGGTGTGCCTTCTCGGCCCGCGTCTGTCCGGCGGACCCATCGGGTGCCGCCGTTGTCCGTCGAGGTGCGACGGCCGGTAGATACACACTGCGTTCCTCGATGGTACCAGCGGGCTTGATCTCAACATTGGTTGAGGTCGTTCACTGGGTGCCATGACCATCTGGACCTGCGCCACGTGCGCCATCGAGCACGCCGACACCGACCAACCACCAGCCCGCTGCGAGATCTGCTCGGACGAACGACAGTTCGTGCCGGCGAGCGGACAGGCCTGGACGACACGGGACTCCCTCGCCGAGGAGGGCCTCCGGATCGTCGTCACCGAGATCGAACCTGGCCTGCACGCAGTCACGACCGAGCCCGCGCTCGGCATCAACCAGCGGGGACTCCTCGTGCAGACCGAGGGCGGGAACCTGCTGTTCGAGCCGCCGGGGTTCATCGACGAGGCCGGCGTCGCTGCCGTGCGCGCCCTCGGCGGTGTCGCGGTGATCGCCTCGAGCCACCCGCACCTGACCGGGTCGTCGATCCAGTGGAGCCACGCGTTCGACCGGGCTCCCGTCCTGGTCAACGCGAAGGACGAGCACTGGATCCGGCGCCCGGACCCGGTGATCGCGCTGTGGCGGGACCGGGTCGAGCTGCTGCCGGGGCTCGTCATGGTCGAGGCCGGCGGGCACTTCGCGGGGAGCAGCGTCGTGCACTGGGCGGCCGGTGCCGACGGACGCGGCGTG
This sequence comes from Curtobacterium guangdongense, assembly GCF_049341845.1. Lineage (NCBI taxonomy): Bacteria > Bacillati > Actinomycetota > Actinomycetes > Micrococcales > Microbacteriaceae > Curtobacterium > Curtobacterium guangdongense. The sequence goes on along the minus strand of NZ_JBMPIT010000007.1, from coordinate 224,794 downwards.
CTGCTCACGGGCGACACGATCGCGGTCGGCGGCGACAGGAAGTCGGCGAACGTGATGCGCAGTTTCGTGAACAACATCCCGCTGCCCGAGCCCGCGGTGCGTCGGGTGCAGGACGTGGCGCGGGGGTTCGCGTTCGATCGGCTCTACAGCGCGTTCGGGGGGCTCCCCGCCGACGCATCGAGGATCGTCGAAGCGTCGCTCGACCGGTACGTCGGCTGGCTCCGGGGCGACTTCCCCGAGTGAGGCGCGGGTCGGTTCAGCCGCGACGGCCGGAGCGCCGGGCGAAGGCATCGAGCGCGCGCAGGACGTCGTCGTTCCGCCACACGGTCGTCTTGAGCTTGTACTCGGACTTCGACACGAGCACTCCCGCGGTGACGAGCGTGTCGAGCAGCCGGTAGACGTTGACCGATCCGCCGAGCTGCGTCGAGAGCGATGCGGCTGTGAGGACAGGCTGGCGTGCCACGACCTCGAGGACCCGCCACACCGCCGAGTCTGCGCGCGCGGTGACACCCTCGCGCCACCGAGCCTGGGCGGCGTGGACGTCGTCGACGAGCTCGCGCGCGTTGTTGACGGCGCGGAACGACGCCTCCGCCGCAGCGACGACGATCGGCTCGATGTCGCCGGATCGATAGGCGTCGAGAGCCGCGTGGTAGCCGACGGTGTCCGTGAGGAGCCCCGCAGACACCGGGATCGTCACGTTCCGGGTGAGCCCCGTTCCGCGGAACATCGCCTGCATCAGCGCGCGGCCCGTCCGACCGTTGCCGTCGGTGAACGGGTGGATGGTCTCGAACTGGGCGTGCGCGACGGCGATCTGCACGAGCCGCGGCAGGTCGGTGCGGCGAGCGAACGCCATGACGTCGTCGACGAGGACGGGGACCCGCTCGAACGCGGGAGCGACGAAGTCCGCACCGGCAGGGCTGTCTGCGCTTCGGCCGATCCAGACCGGTTCCTCACGCCACGACCCGGCGTCGTGATGCGGATCGCCGTCGAGCAGGACGCCGTGCATGGCGAGCACGGAGTCGGGGGTGAGCTCGTCAGCGAGGTCGAGCGCGCTCTGCATCGCACGGGTGTTCGCGACGATCTGCGCGGCGTTCTGCCGTGAGTCGTCGCCGAGCTCGGCCGTGAAGATGGCCCGAGCGCTCGCCGTGAGGTTCTCGATCTGCGACGACGCCGCCGCTTCTGACCGCAAGAGCAACGAGGCGAACGGTGCGATCTCCCCACCGAGCTGCGCATCGAACCTCACGAGGGCCTCGACCGCATCGTCGACGAGCGCGGCAGTCGACGACGACACCACGGGGTCGAGACCCGCGATGAACGGCGGGACGGCAGCGCGGTACGTGTGCCCGAGCGTGCTCCTTCGACTGGCGGCGACACCGAATCCGGCGTACTTCGATTCGAACCAGCGTTCCTCAGAATCGATCGCCGGCCAGTTCATGACGCTCCGATCTGTCACTGTGACGCGACTGTTTTGACACTTATCGAGCTAAGTGTAACTGGTCGGCCAGGCGAGTGACAGATCGTCCTCGGTCAGCGGGTCTCGCCCGTGGCCCAGAAGTAGGTCAGGGGTGCGCCGTTCACCAGGTGGTCGCCGATCACCCGCTGCTGGAACACGACCGGGTTGTGCGACGACAGGGTCCGAGCGTTCCGCCAGTGCCGGTCGAGTGCACGGTCCCGATCGGTCGCGCTCGCACCGCCGACCTCGAACAGCGTCGTCGTCGCACGCAGGACGACCTCGACGACGGTCCCCTGCACCGCGATCGTCCGGAGCTCGGCGGCGTCGACGAGCGCGTCGAGGTCCGTGCCCGGCTCGCCGTCCACGATCGCGTCGTGCGCCGTGTCGATGGCCGCTGCGGCGTTCAGCACGAGGGCCTCTGCGGCGACGGCGTCCGATGCGATGCGTCCGACGACGGACTGCACGAGCGGGTCGGACGCCGCGGTCCGGCCGACCCCGTGCTGGTAGTGCCGGGTCCGGGAGCGCACGAACGCCGCAGCGTCGCGGGCTGCCGCGGCGCCGACCCCCGCGAGCGAGGCGAGCAGCACGGTCTGCAGGAACGCCGGCAGTACGGTACGTCGCTCGGCACGCTCGGGTCGGAGCTGCCAGAGCTCGACCCGCACACCGTCGAACGTCGTGGTGCCGCTCCCGGTCAGGCGCTGCCCGAAGCCGTTCCAGTCGTCGTGGACCTCGACGTCCGGGTCGTCCACCCGCACGGTGACCCCGACGGTGTGGCCGTCCGGCGTCTGCGCGGTGACGGTGGTCCAGTCCGCGAAGATCGTGCCCGTGCTGTAGTGCTTCTGGCCGTGCAGACGCCAGCCGTCGCCGTCCGGGACGATGTGCGTCGACAGGGAACCGACGGCCGCTGTGGAGCGTTCGTGACTGGCGTTGCCGAACACCTCGCCGGCGGCGATCCGCGTGAACCACTCGTCGCGGCGGACGACGTCCGGGTCGAGCAGCAGCTCCTCGACGAAGGCGAAGTGCGCCCGGAGCAGCTGCGGGATGTTCGAGTCGGCCTCGGCGAGCCGGATGAGCAGGGTGAACAGGTCCGATGCCGAAGCACCGGCACCGCCCGCGGCGACCGGGACGGTGACGGCCGTGAACCCCGCGTCCGCGAGCCACTTGACCTGCTCGTGCGGCAGCGTGCGGTGCTGCTCGCGGTCCACGGCGCCGTCCGCGATCCGGGCGAACACCGGTGCGAAGCGCTCCAGCAGCGAGGTCCGGGTCGGGAGTGTGGTGATGGTCATGGTTCCTCCTGCGGGTTCCGGTGGATGCTGACGCCGGGGACCGCGTCGAGCAGCCCCTGCGTGTACGGGTCGCGCGGGGAGCGGAAGACCTGGTCGGCCGGCCCCTCCTCGACGACACGACCGTCGCGCAGCACGAGCACGCGGTCGCTGACGTGGTGGATCACCCCGAGGTCGTGGGAGATGAAGAGCGCGGCGGTGCCGTACTCCTGGCGGATGTCCGCGAGGAGGTCGAGCACCTGCGCCTGGACGGAGACGTCGAGGGCGCTGACGGCCTCGTCGAGGACTAGCACGTCGGGGTCGGTGGCGAGCGCCCGGGCGATGGCCACGCGCTGCCGCTGCCCGCCGGACAGCGTCGAGGGGTGCCGGCGTGCGATCCCCACGTCGAGCCCCACGCCCGTGAGCAGTTCCGCCACGCGCGCCTGGTCCCGATCGCCGCGCAGGACTTCGGGCTCAGCGACAGTTCTCGCGTCGGGGCGCACGTGAACTGTCGCTGAGCCCGGAACCTGCGCGTGTCGACGGGCGGCGCGGGCGCCGGTCAGCGCGGAGCGGATGAGCTCGCCGACCGTGCGGCGGGGGTCGAACGAGGACAGCGGGTCCTGCGACACCGTGGCGATACGTGGGCGATCGCCGCGACGAGCCCGTTCGGGCAGCGCCGACCACGGGCGCCCCTCGAACGTGACCGTCCCCGACGAGGGCGGGGTCAGCGCGAGGGCGATCGCCGCGGTCGTGGACTTCCCGGAGCCGGACTCCCCCACGATGCCGAGCGTCTCGCCCGCGCGGAGCTCGAACGACACGTCGTCGACCACGGTCCGCACGACCCGGTCGGGCCCCCGGTAGCGCTTGGTCACGTGCGACACCGACAACACGACGGAGCCGGCCACGGGCACCGGACGCGATGCCGGCCGCGGTGCGAGGGTCGCACGGGGAGCGTCCGACAGCCGGGCTCCCGGTGCGTGTGCGGACGGGATCGCCGCGAGCAGCCGCTTCGTGTACGGGTGCTGCGGGTCGCCGAGCACGGCGCCGACGGGCCCCTGCTCGACGACGACCCCGTGCTGCATCACCACGACGTCGTCCGCGAGCTGCTCGACGACGCCGAGGTCGTGGCTGATGAGCACGAGCCCGGTCCCGCCGGCACGGAGCTCGTCGAGGAGCGCCAGGATCTGCGCCTGCACGGTGGTGTCGAGCGCGGTCGTCGGCTCGTCGGCGATGAGCACCGCCGGGTCGAGGGCGATCGCGGCGGCGATGAGCGCACGCTGCCGGAGCCCGCCGGACAACTCCGACGGCAGCTGACGGGCCCGCAGCGACGGCGAGGGGATCCCGACGCGCTCGAGCAGCGAGAGCACCTGCCGCTCGCGCTCGGCCCGCGGTCCGACCCCGTGCACACGGAGCGCGTCGGCGACGGACGCACCGACCTTGCGGAGCGGGTCGAGGGAGACCAGTGCGTCCTGCAGCACGTAGCCGACCTGCTTCCCGCGGACCTTCCGCCACGCGCCGTCGGACAGGTCCCGGAGGTCCTGGCCACCGAGCGACAGGGCCGAGGCCGTGGTCGTCGCAGTGGTCCCGTTCAGCCCGAGCAACGACCGGGCGGTGACGCTCTTGCCGGAGCCGGACTCGCCGACGATCGCCACGCAGCGGCCGGCCTCGAGCGTGAACGAGACGTCCTGCACGACGGTGCGGTCGCCGAAGGCGACGGACAGGTTCCGGACGTCGACGACCGGCGCTGAGCCCTGGACGACTGACGTGGCGGACGTGAGCGAGTCTGCGGTGGTCACCGGGGGCCTCCAGGCTGGGTCAGGGTCTGCACGGCGCGACCGACGGCGGTCAGCGACAGGGCGAGCAGCACGATCACGACACCGGGCCAGAAGTCGAGCCACCACGCCTGCTGCAGGTAGTTGCGGCCGGCGTTGAGCATCGCGCCCCACTCCGGCGCCGGGGGCTGCACGCCCATGCCGAGGAACCCGAGCGCCGACGCCCAGACGATCGCCTGCCCGATGCCGAGCGTGACCAGGACGGTGAGCGGCCGGAACGCGTTCGGCAGCAGCGTGCGGAACAGCACGTGAGCCGAGGAGTGTCCGAGTGCCCGCTCCGCCTGCACGTACGGCGCACCACGGACGGCGAGCACCTGCCCGCGGACCATCCGTGCGTACCCGGGGATGGTCGCGATGCCGACGGCGAGGATCTGCGTCCCCGCACTCGACCCGAACACGGCGATCAGGATGAGCGCGAGGAGGATTCCCGGGAACGCGTAGAGCACCTCGATCACGCGGGTCACGACGGCGTCGACGGCACGGCCGCCGAGCCCGCCGAGGACCCCGAGCAGCACGGCCCCCGCGAGTCCGAGCGAGGTCGCCCCGACGCCGATCAGGACCGACTGGCCGGCGCCGTGCACGACCCGCGAGTAGACGTCGCGGCCGGACTGGTCGGTCCCGAACACGTGCTGCGCGCTGGGTGCGTCGAAGCTCTTGCCGAGGTCGATGGCGAGCGGGTCCTGCGGCGCGAGCAGGGACGGCCAGAGGGCCGCCACCGCGACGAGCGCGATGAACGCTGCGGCCAGCCAGAACGAGACGCGGCGCAACGGGTGGGAGGCTCTGCGCACCTTGGTCGCGCCGGTGGCGGTCGGGACCGGTGCCGGCCCCAGGGCCGTCGGTTCGCTGGGTGCGATCGTTGCGGTGGTCATGCTGCGGCTCCCGTCGTGCGGCGCAGTCGTGGGTCGATCACGACGTACGCGATGTCGGTGAGGATGTTCGCCACGACGTAGACGAGCGCCACGACGAAGGTGATGCCGATCACGAGCGGCAGGTCCTGCGCGCTCACGGCCGTGACCAGGACCTGCCCGATGCCCTGGCGGGCGAAGACGACCTCGGCGATGACGGCGCCGGAGACGAGCGAGCCGAGGCCCCAGCCGGACAGCGTCACGCCGGGGAGCGCCGCGTGCCGGAGCACGTACTTCCCGCGGATGGCGCGCTCGGACAGGCCCCGACTGCGGGCGGAGAGGACGAACGGCTGCTGCTGCTTGTCCTCGAACTCGTCGCGGGTGACCTGCCCGAGGAACCCGGCGAGCGGGATCGCCAGCGTCAGGGCGGGCAGGACGATGCCGAGCGGACCGGAGCCGATGACCGGGAACCAGTGCAGCTGCACCGCGAAGACCAGGAGCAGCACGAGGCCGAGCCAGAACTGCGGGAGCCCCGCGGCGACGGTCTCGACGACGGAGCCGAGGCGTCCGACGATGCCCGGGCGACCGGCGGTGAGGAGCGTCGACGCGATCGAGAGCAGCCACGCGATGACGAGCGCGGACACCGTCAGCGCCAGGGTCGGGCCGATCTGCCCCGCGATGACGCTCGTGACGGACTGCTTCAGCGTGTAGGACTCCCCGAAGTCGAGTCGGAACAGCCCGCCGAGGAAGTCGCCGTACTGCGCGATGAGCGGCCGGTCGAAGCCGTACTGCTCGGTGACCGCGGCGACCGCCTCCTTCGTGGGGTGTGCAGCGGCGCCGCCGAGGATCGCGACCGCGGGGTCGCCGGGCACGGCGTGCTCGAGGAAGAACACGATCGTGCCGACGGCGAGGAGCAGGACCACCGCCTCGACGATGCGTCGTGCGACTCGGATGACCATCACTTGCCTCCGTCGATCAGGTAGGCGTCGGAGAGGACGGGTTCGCCCTCGCTGGGTTCGATCCACACGCCGCCGACGCGGTCGGAGATGCCGAGGCGGGTCTGGATCGGGTAGAGCGGCAGCGTCCAGGCCTCCGACGACAGTCGCTTCTGGGCCGCCGAGTAGTACCTCGCCTGCTCGGCCGGGTCGGTCGTCGCCGTGCCCGCGATGAGCAGCCGGTCGAGCTCGTCGTCGTACGCGAACGCCGAGTTCTGGCCGTTGTCGACGTCGTAGGTCGCCTTCGAGTACTTGATGTACATCACGTGCGGCGTCGGGCTGTTCCAGTAGTTCCCGAGCAGGTCGTACGCCTTCGGGTTGCCCCACACCGCGTTCATCGAGGACGAGTCCAGCGCCTGCAGCACGACCTTGACCCCGACGCGCTTCTCCATCGCCTGGATGTCCTGCAGGATCGTGACGTCGGCCGGCGGGGTCTCCGCGGAGTCGGCGTTGTACGGCAACTTCACCGTCAGCGTCTCGCCGTCCTTGGTCCGGTAGCCGTCCGCGTCGCGTCCGGTCCAGCCGGCCTCGTCGAGGAGCCGCTTCGCCTCGGCCGGGTCGTACGGGAAGGGCTCGTGGTACGCCGCGTCGTAGTGCGGCGTCCCCGAGGAGACGTTGTTCCCCTCGTAGGGGAACACCCCGTTGTAGGCGCTCTCCACGGCTTCCTTCGCGTCCGAGGCGTGCACGAACGCCTTCCGGACCCGGATGTCGCTGAAGACCGTGCTCTTCGTGTTGATGTCGAGGCTGAACGGCGCTCCAGAGTGCACGAACGACTGCAGTTCGATCGAGGGGTCCGACTTCGCCAGACCCTCGCTCTCCGGCGGGACGTTGAAGATGACGTCCGCTTCGCCCGAGCTGAGCGCGCCGTACCGCGTGGTGTTGTCCTTGAGGAACTTCCACGTGATGCCGTCGAGGTAGGCGGGACCCTGGTGCTTCGCATCAGCCGGGGCGCTGTTGTAGGCGTCGTTCCGGACGAGCTCGACGTCCCGCTCGTGGTTCCACGCCACGACCTTGAACGGCCCCGTGCCGACCGGCGACTCGCAGTTCGCGGCGAGCCCCCGCGCCATGGCCTTCGGCGACTCCATGCCGAAGAACGCCTGCGACAGTGCGGCGAGGAGCGGCGAGTACGGCCGCTTCAGGGTGATCCGCACGACGTGGTCGCTGATCGCGGTGGCCTTGTCGAAGTACCCGGTCAGGTAGAGCAGGTCGGTCGAGGACTGCGTCGCCGGGTCGAGGATCTGCGTGAAGTTGTCCACGACTGCCTGGGCGTCGAACGGGGTGCCGTCGGTGAACTCCACGCCCTGCTTCAGCGTGAAGTCGTACTGCGTGCCGTCGTCCGAGATCGTCCAGCTCGACGCGAGCCACGGCTTGACCGAGCCGTCCTGCTGCAGCGACACGAGCGAGTCCAGGTACTGCCGGGCGATGTACGTCTGCGGCATGTCCCCGGAGTTGTGGGGGTCGAGGCACGTCGGCTCACGGTCCGTCGCGTAGACGAGGTTCCCGCCGCGCACCGGCCCGGTGTCGCGGGTCGCCGAGGCAGCGCCGGCGGAGCAGCCGGCGAGGAGCACCACGGTCGCGGCGGCAGCGGCGAGCGCCGCGGTAGCGCGCTTCCGCACGGAGCGCCGTGCGGTGTCGGATCGGGTCATGTCGAGGACCGTAGGCAGCCCGGCGGGGTCGGGTCGAGCCTCCCGTCTTCCGTCGCAACGGACCGTCACACGGCGTCGCGGACCGCGGGAGGGCGTGTCACGGAACGTCACGTCCGCGCGGACCGAACGGGAGGCTCGTCACGGTTCGTCACCCGCGTCACGTCGGGACGTGGTCGCCCATATCGTGTCGGCCATGGAGCAGCGGACCATGGGGCGGACGGGTGCGCCCGTCAGCGCGCTGACGCTCGGCACGCGGGCCATCGCGGGCGTCGCGGAGCGGGACGTGGACGGTGCGGTGGACCTCGTGCAGGAGGGCCTCGGCCGTGGCGTCACCGCGATCGACGTGTCGGACGCGCACGGATCCGGGCTCGCGGAGTCCGTCGTCGGCGCCGCGCTCGCCGGCCGCCGCGACGACGTCTTCGTGTCGGTGCGGTTCGGCGACCCCGTCGACGAGGACCCCGCGCACCGGGGATCCGGCCGGCGGTGGATGTTCCGCGCGGTCGAGCGGAGCCTCGAACGGCTCGGCACCGACGTCATCGACCTCTACCAGCCCGCGCGGCCCGACCCTGCGACGTCCCTCGACGAGACCCTCGACGCGCTCGCCGACCTCGTCGCGCAGGGCAAGATCCGCAGCTTCGGCATCCCCGGGTTCCCCGCCGAGGAGCTCGTCGAGGCGCAGTGGCTCCGCTCCGGCGCGAAGAGTGCGACCGCGACGCACGTGCCCTACTCGATCCTGACCAGGACGGCCGAGCGCACCGTGTTCCCCGTCGCCAGGCGCTTCGGGCTCGGGGTGCTCGCGGGGGCGCCGCTCGCCGGCGGGTGGCTCGCCGGCGCCTACCGGGACGGCACGGTGCAACCCCGGTCGCCGCACGCCGTCGAGCAGCCCGACGTGTACGACATCGGGTCGCCGCAGAACCGGCGGAAGCTCGCGGTCGCCGATCGACTCGGGAGCCTGGCGGACGAGGCCGGGTTGACGCTCCTCGAGCTGTCGATCGGGTTCGCGCTGACGCACCCGGACGTGGCCTCGGTGGTGATCGGGCCGCGGACGGTGTCGCACGTGGACGCGTACGCGCAGGCGGCCGAGGTCGTGCTCGACGACGACGTCCTCGACGCGGTGGACGCCATCGTGCCGCCGGGGACGCACGTGCTCGAGCGGGACACGGGGTTCCCGCTGCCGGCGCTCACGCGCGAGCGGCTCCGTGGCCGCGTGGTCGCGCGGTCGATTCGTGCGTAGGGGGTCGGTCGGTCGGAGTCGGTCGAATCGCGCGTAGGGGGTCGAATCGCGCGTAGGTGGCCCGATTTTCCGACCTCCTACGCGCGATTCGACTTCCCATCGCGGGCGTTGTGGGCAGGAACGCCCACCGGGTCAGCGGTAGGCGACGGTCGACAGTGCGGCATGCGCCACCATGACCGGCAGTGCTGCTGCGTGCGGCAGACGCGCCGCGGCACGCTCGAGTCCGCCGAGGACCGCGTCGAGCGGCATCCGTGCAGCGGGGATGGCGGCAGGTCGAGTGGTCGCGGCGACTGCGGTCATGGTGGGCTCCTCGTGGTGTGGACTCCCTGGCGAGTCCGAATACACATAACATATTAGATACTTCATAGTCGATCAAGTGTTATGCGAACTTGGGGGTTCCGAGCAGATTCCGAGAAGCGACGGCGTGGTCCGCGCGCGAGCCTCGACGCAACGACGAGGAAGGGCCGACCATGGCACGGACGACGAAGACCGAGGGCACGTTCACGGACGAGGAACGCGCTGCGATGACGGAGTACGCCGCCGAGAAGCGCACCGCACGGACCCGCACGGGGACCAAGGCGGAGAAGGCGGCGGCCGAGGCGCAGGCAGTCGTCGACAAGATCGCCGAGATGCCCTCGCCGGACCGGGAGCTCGCGGAGCGCATCCACCGCATCGCGCTCGAGGCCGCGCCCGAGCTCGCCCCGCGCCTCTGGTACGGGATGCCCGCGTACGCCAAGGACGGCAAGGTGGTGTTCTTCTTCCAGGACGCCGCGAAGTTCAAGGCGCGCTACGCGACACTCGGCTTCCAGGACCCCGCGCAGCTCGACGACGGGTCGTTCTGGCCGACGTCGTGGGCGATCACGCCGGCGTTCAGCGCTGCCGACGAGGCGACGGTGGCCGACCTGATCCGCCGAGCGGTCGCCTGACGCGACCAGCAACGAGAGGGAGGCTCGTGGCGGCGCCCCACGAGCCTCCCGTCCGTCAGATCCGTAGGATCTCGACCATGGTCGAGATCCCGCGTCCGAAACCCACTGACCTGCTGACGATCGGCGAGGTCGTGGCGCGCACCGGGGTGGCAGCGTCGGCGCTGCACTTCTACGAACGCAAGGGCCTGATCCACCCGGAGCGGACCGACGGCGGGACCCGGCTGTACCCGCGACACACGGAACGACGGATCGCGATCATCCAGGTGGCGAAACGGCTCGGCATCCCGCTGAGCGAGGTCGCCGAGCAGTTCGCGACCCTGCCGGAGGACCGGATGCCGTCGCTCCGGGACTGGAACCGGCTGAACGAACGGTGGCGTGCACGACTCCGGGCCCGGCAGCTGGAACTCGAACGCCTGCAGCAGGAGATGACGCAGTGCATCGGGTGCGGCTGCGTCTCGCTGAACGCCTGCCTGGTGATGAACCCGGGCGACGCGCTCGCTGCCGAGGGGCACGGCGCCCGTCGACTCCTGCCCATCGAGGACGAGGAGCCGTCAGCCCCGTAGCCCGCCGTCGAGCCGGGTGAGCAGGGCGAGGGCATCCCGCACGCCGCCGTCGTCGCCACCGAGGGCGTTCCGTAGCTTGGCGGCCCAGTGGGCGCGCAGGATCGCGATGTTCTCCGCCGCCCGCTCGGTCGGGAACAGCTGGACCAGACGTGCGTCGGCCGGATCCACGCGACGGTCGACCATGCCCTTCGCGACGAGGGAGCGGAGGGCCGCGCTGAGGTTGCTCCGATGGAGTGCGGTGGCCTCCGCGGTCGCGCTCGGTGAGGTGCCCGCGTGCGTGTCGATCCAGCGCATCACGAGCGCCTCGGTCCCGGTGAGCGGCACGATGTCGAGCGCCGGGGTGCCGTGCGGGTCGATCTCGCGGGAGATCCGGAGCACGGCCTCGGCCAGCTCGGCCAGCACGTCATCGGTCACCGGTCGTCCCATGGGCAGCACTGTAGCGCCCGCGCACCGGGGTTATGCATTCACAACCATTGGGTTATGATTTCATAATCATGACGACGGACACCGGATCCATCCGCGCGCACGACGCGACACCCACGACGGCTGCGGCCGCACCCCGACAGCAGGGCATCACCACGGCGCTGCTGCTCGTGCTCGGGCTGCTCAGCGCGGTGGCCCCGTTCGCCACCGACCTGTACCTGCCGGCTTTCCCCGAGATGACGGTCGAGCTGCAGACCTCGGCCACGACCGTCCAGCTCACGCTCACGGCCTTCCTGGTCGGGGTCACCGCGGGGCAGCTCGTCTTCGGGCCGCTCTCCGACCGGTTCGGCCGGGTGCCGCCGCTGATCGCCGGGGCGGTGCTCTGCGTGCTCGCCAGTGCGGCAGCCGTGCTCGCGCCGAACGTCGGCGTGCTCATCGTCGCCCGGCTCCTGCAGGGCCTCGGCGGTGCGGCCGGCATGGTGATCGGCCGTGCGGTCATCTCCGACCTGGCGACCGGCAAGCCCGCAGCGAAGGCGTTCTCGCTCATGATGATCGTCGGCGGCGTCGCCCCGGTCGTCGCGCCCCTGCTCGGTGGGCTGCTCACCGGGCCGATCGGCTGGCGCGGGCTGCTCACCGTCGTGCTCGGCCTGTCGGTCGTCATGCTCGTGGCGGTGCTCGCCGTGATCCGCGAGACCCACCTCCGCTCGCACCGTGCAGCGCTGCGAGCGGCACGGACGTCGTCGGGTTCGCCGGTTCGGGCACTGCGCTCGCGGACGTTCCTCGGCTACACCGCGGTGTTCGGCTTCGCGTTCGCGGTGATGATGGCGTACATCTCGGCGTCACCGTTCCTGTACCAGGACATGATCGGCTTCGGCACGGTCGGCTACGGCATCGCGTTCGGCATCAACGCGTTCGCGCTGATGGGCGTGAGCATCCTGTCCGCCAAGCTCACCGAGACGCGTTCGGTCGTCGGCGTGCTGTCGCTCGGCATCGTGCTGGTGCTCGCGTCGACGGTGGCGTTCGCGGTGCTGGTCGTCACGTCCGCGCCGGTGCTCTTCCTCGCCGTGCCGCTCTTCACCGCGGTCGGCAGCCTCGGACTCGTGCTCGGGAACGCGACGGCCTTGGCACTCGGTGCCGTCCCGTCCGCGGCGGGGAGTGCGTCCGCCGTGCTCGGCGCGCTGCAGTTCGGCCTCGCCGCGCTGGTGTCCCCGCTCGTGAGCATCGGCGGCTCGGCGACCGCGGCGCCCCTGGCGATCGTGATGCTCGTTGCGGCGGTCGTCGCGGTGCTCGCGCTGCTCGTCGCACGCGGCCGGCGCGCGGGCTGACGCTGCGCGGCGCGCGGGCTGACGCTGCGCCGAGATTCGGCCTGAGCGACAGTTCTCGCGCTCCCGGTCGCGAGAGGTGTCGCTCAGCGCGAGACTCGGCCCCCGCCCGTGCCCGCAGCAGGGCGCGCGGGGCGCAAGAACGGGATGCGCGGCATCAGCCAGTCCACCCACACCAGGCGCGCTGCGGGCGCCACGGCGAGCGCCCACCCGACCGAGGCCAGCGCGTCCGTCGGGTAGTGCACCGCGTCGATCGTCACCGAGAACCACACGACGACGACCGCGATCGTCCCGAGCACCACCGCGAGCCGGTGCCACCGGGTGTCCCGCAGCACCCAGCACAGCGCGATCGTGAACGCCACCATGAACACCGTGTGCCCGCTCGGGTACCCGGGGTCCGGCTGCACGGCGAACGGGTGCGGCAGCACGTCGACTGAAGGCCGCGCGCGGTGCACGATCTCCTTCGCCAGGTCCGACGGGATCCAGGTGATCGCGACGACCCCGGCGAACGCCGCAGCCGGCCGGATGTTCCGCTGCAGCGCCCAGATCAGCCCGGTGACGATCGCGGTGACGACGATCGCGGGGCCGGGGCTGATCGCGTGGTAGACCCCGTCCGTGATCGCGCCGAGGAACCCGACGTGCAACGCGTTGAGCGCGCGGGCGATCCCGATGTCGACGGTGCCGAGGAAGAACCCGACGACGGTGATGACGATCACGGCACCGATGGCGATCGCGAGCGTCGTCAGCGGGTACGGCGACCGCACGAGGATGCCGTTCGCGTCGGGCTCCCGGCGTCGGGGGCGGAGCGGCGGCACATCGTCGATCATCCGTCCATCGTCCCAGCAGCACGCGGGACTAGACAGGAGGCGAAGCCGCACCCGCGTGAGAGGACACACATGCCAACCGTCGCCGAGAACATCGTCGCCACCCTCCGCAAGAACGACGTCGAGCGGGTCTACGGGCTCCCCGGCGACTCCCTCAACGGGTTCACCGACGCGCTCCGGAAAGACGGGTCGATCCGGTGGGAGCACGTCCGGCACGAAGAGGCGGCCGCGTTCGCCGCGAGCGCCGAAGCCGCACTCACGGGGAACCTCGCCGTGTGTGCGGGCAGCTGCGGCCCCGGCAACCTGCACCTCGTCAACGGCCTGTACGACGCGAACCGGTCCCGCGTGCCCGTCCTCGCGATCGCCGCACACATCCCGACCGCCGAGATCGGCTCCGGGTACTTCCAGGAGACGCACCCGCAGGAGCTCTTCCGCGAGTGCTCCGTCTACGTCGAGTACGTCGCCGACCCGACGCAGATGCCCCGCCTGCTCGAGATCGCGATGCGTGAGGCGACCGAGAAGCGCGGCGTCGCCGTCCTCGTCATCCCGGGCGACGTGCTCCTCGCCGAGGCGGTCGGCACGCGCGAGACGCGCATCGAGGCCACCACGCCGCGGATCATCCCGAGCGAGGAGGAGCTCCAGCGCACCGCCGAGCTCCTCAACGGCGCCGACAAGGTCACGATCCTGGCCGGCGCGGGCGTCGCCGGTGCCCACGACGAGGTCGTCGCCCTCGCCGAACGCCTGCAGGCACCGATCGTGCACGCGCTCCGCGGCAAGGAGTACATCGAGTACGACAACCCCTACGACGTCGGCATGACCGGGCTCCTCGGCTTCGCGTCCGGGTACCGCGCGATGGAAGACGCCGACGTCGTGCTGATGCTCGGCACCGACTTCCCGTACCAGCAGTTCTTCCCCGCGAAGGCGAAGCACGTGCAGGTCGACATCCGGGGATCGCAGCTCGGCCGCCGGCACCCCGTCGACATCGGGCTCGTGGGGACGGTCAAGGACACCGCGCTCGCCCTCATCCCGCTGCTCGACGGCTCGAAGCCGACGAAGCACCTGCAGGACGCGCTGAAGCACTACCGCAAGACCCGCGAGCGACTCGACGACCTCGCGGTCCCGGCCGGGAAGAAGAAGCCCCTGCACCCGCAGTACGTCGCGAGGGTGCTCGACGAGCTCGCGGCCGACGACGCCGTGTTCATCCCCGACGTCGGCTCCCCCGTCGTGTGGGCATCGCGCTACCTCACCATGAACGGCAGTCGCCGGCTGATCGGCTCGTTCGTGCACGGCACGATGGCGAACGCCGTCCCGCAGGCGATCGGCGCGCAGGCGGCGTTCCCGGACCGGCAGGTGGTCGCGCTCGCGGGCGACGGCGGCCTGGCGATGCTCCTCGGCGAGCTCATCACGATCGTGCAGAACAAGCTGCCGGTGAAGGTCGTCGTGTTCGACAACTCGTCACTGAACTTCGTCGAGCTCGAGATGAAGGCCGCCGGGTTCGTCACGTACGGCACCGAGCTGCAGAACCCGGACTTCGCGGCGGTCGCCGAGGCGGTCGGCATCAAGGGCTTCCGCGTCGACACGTCCGACGACTTCGAGGACGCGATGGCAGCAGCACTCGCCCACGACGGTCCGGCGCTGGTCAGCGTCAAGGTGGACCGGCAGGAGCTGTCGATGCCGCCGGCGGTGACGATGGAGCAGGCGAAGGGCTTCACGCTCTACGCGATCCGGACGGTCATGTCGGGTCGCGGCGACGAGCTGCTGGACCTGGCCTCCACGAACTTCCGGCAGCTGCTCTAGTCGCGACCACCGGACGGACCGGAGGCTCGTGGCGGATCCGCCACGAGCCTCCGGTCCGTCATCTGGTCACCAACCGAGCGGGTGGCCGTCCTCCAGCAGGACGCCGGTCGGGCCCTCCGGGCCCGCGCTGGCGGCTGCCACCACCGTGGCGGCGCTGACCTCGACGGGCCGACCGTGCGGGTTCGGCATCCCGCCGAGCTCGGTCGCGGTGTAGCCGGGCTCGAGCGCGACGAAGTGGACCTCCGGTGCCATCCGGGCGTACTGGACGGTGAGCATCGTCACGGCGGACTTGCTCGCACCGTAGACCGCTGCCTGCACGGTCGACGCGGCGCTCTCGGGGTCGTGCACCGCGGTGAACGAGCCGAGGGCGCTCGAGATGTTCACCACGAGCGGGTTGGCCGAGCGTCGGAGGATCGGGAGCGCTGCCTCGGTGGTGCGGACGATGCCGACGGCGTTGGTGTCGAACACCCGGAGTGCATCGGGACCGTTCAGCCCCCACATCGCGATGCCGGCGTTGTTCACGAGGACGTCGAGGCCACCGTCGGCGTCGACCTGTGCGAACGCGGCGGCGACCGAGGCGTCGTCGGTCACGTCGAGCTGGACGGAGCGTGCGCCGATCTCGGCGGCGACGGCCTCGCCCTGCTGGGCGTTGCGAGCGCCGATCCAGACCGTGTGTCCAGCCTCGACGAGTTGGCGGGCGGTTTCCTTGCCGAGGCCACGGGTGGCTCCGGTCACGAGTGTCGTTGTCATGGCCCCAGCGTCGGTCGTCTGCACTCGGATAGGGAGTCGTCCCGTTGTCGTAGGACCGTCAGGGCCAGGACGGCACATGACGAACGAAGCCCGGCACATCGCATTCCGACGAGCACCGCTTCCGTTCAGCCTCAGGTCGTCGAGATGTCCTTGAAGCCCTGCAGGGTCTGCGGTGGCTGATTCGAGTACTCGGGAATGCCGATATTGCGTCGGAACGTGAGCTGGGTGCCATTCCAAATGCGCGCTTTGGTGTTGTCGCCGAGATTCACCGACCACCAAACCTGCCCGGTTCCGCCATCCGGGACGGATACTGTGATCACATTCGTTGCCATGTCGTCATCCTCTTCTGACTTCGGTGGTTCGAATGGGACGTACGTGCCGTTGTACTCCCAATGCCATGCTTCCGGGTACGACCCTCCGGGTTCTGCCCCGGCAGGGTGTTCCCACCCGTACTTCCCCGCGTTCGCCTTGAGCCACAGGTACGTCGGGTGGTTCCAGTCGAGCCGCCCGATCGTGACGTCGATCGCCAACGCCCAGCCGTGGTTGGAGCTCCCCGGCAGGGCTGCGAGTTCACAGCTGCCCTGACTGCACCAGTAGTCACGGAGTTCCTGCTGCCGTGCGTAGTTGCGGTACGCCTCGGTGATCGGGAGGTTGCCGCCGCGCGCCGCGACGAACGCCTTGTTGAGCGCGACGAGCGCCTGGGTCGCATCGGACCGCAGTCGCTGGGAGGTTGCCCAGGGAATGACGGTCAACGCTTCGAGTGGGATCTTCCCGTTCTCGTACTGCCCCCATCGCCCGACGGCGAGGGCCGGCCGGGCAGTGAACAGCGGAACACCGGCGACCGCGACACCGGCCAACAATCCCATTGCGCCGATCGCAGTACGTCGCGAAATCGGCTGAAGCTGCTTTCCCCCATGCGGCATGGCGACAATCTAGCATCAGCACCGGAGCCGTTGTCAATGCTTTTTCTTCTTGCCGGAAAACGGATTCACCCGGAGTTCATCGAGCCAAGAGGTGGGTCTGACAGGGCCAGGATCCGAGACAGCCCCAGGCGCAGACTGGGGCCGTGGACGAGAACGACTTCGGGAGCACGCTCCGACGCCTGCGGGACCACGTCGCGCCCGATGCGGTCGGCGTGGCCGTGGGGCCGCGGCGTCGAGCGGTGGGGCTCCGGCGCGAGGAGCTCGCCGGCCTCGCCGGGATCTCCGCCGACTACCTGACCCGGCTCGAGCAGGGCCGTGCGACCTCCCCCTCCGCCCAGGTCGTCGAGGCGTTGGCGCGAGCACTCCGGGTGACCGACGCCGACCGGGAGCTGCTGTACCGGCTCGCCGGACACGCCGCTCCCGGGGCGGACGTCGTCCCGACCCGGATCCCGCCGAGCGTGCAGCGGCTGCTCGACCGGCTCGCCGACACCCCGGTCGCCGTCCTCGACGCCGCGGGCAACCTGCTCGTCGCGAACGCCCCGCACGACGCGTTGATGGGGTCGATCTCGGCGTACACCGGGCACGAGCGGAACACCACGTGGCGGCACCTCGTCGGACCGGGCAGCCGCGCGGTGCACACCGATGCCGAACAGGCGGCGTTCGAGGAGTCGCTCGTGGCCGGGCTCCGGATGACGGTGGCTCGGTACCCGCTCGACCGGCAGCTGCAGCAGCTCGTGCGGGACCTCCGGGCGGCGAGCCCTCGGTTCGTGGAGCTGTGGGCGTCGGTGTCGGGGGCACCGGCCGCGCAGGGACGGCGGAAGGTGATCGAGCACCCGCTGGTCGGGCGGATCACGGTCGACTGCGATGCGCTCGTCGTCGCGCCCGAGGACCTCTGCATCCTGGCCTACACGGCCGAGCCGGGGACGGTCGACGCCGAGCGGCTCGCACTGGCCGTCGTGCTCGGGACGCAGTCGCTCGTCGAAGAGGGCTGACCCGGCCCCTGCAAACCACCGGTACGTCCGCTCCGAATCATCTGTGGGCATGACCTGTCCGGACCGTCGAAGCCGACGGCCCAACTCACGAAAGGCCACACGATGACCACGCACGCAACGACCGGTCGCACCGGCTACGGATCCACCTGGACGCAGAAGGGCGCACTCGTCTTCGGCGTCGTCTTCCTCATCGTCGGCATCGCCGGCTTCATCCCCGGCCTGACGATGGACATGGGTTCCATGGCGATGGCCGGACACGGTTCGATGGCTCTGCTCCTGGGCCTGTTCCAGGTGTCGGCCCTGCACAACATCGTCCACCTGCTCTTCGGCGTGGTCGGCCTGATCGCCGCCCGCACCGCCACGGGCGCTCGCCTGTACCTGCTCATCGGCGGCATCGTCTACGCGGTGCTCTTCGTCTACGGGCTCTTCACCGCCGGGATGATGGGCGGGGCGAACTTCGTGCCGCTGAACAGTGCCGACAACGTCCTGCACGCAGTGCTCGCCGTGGCCATGATCGTCCTGGGTGTGGTGCTTCCGCGGGTCGGCGCACGGCGGGCCTGACCCGTCACCTCGCGCGGGTGCCGGCGCTCGTCGTCAGGCGCCCGCGCCACCGTCGACGGGGACGATCGCGCCGGTGACCATCGCCGCCCGGTCGCTCAGGAGCCACGCGGCGACCTCGGCGACCTCCTCCGGCTCGGCCATGCGTCCGAGCGGCACGGACGCGTTGATCTGTTCGGTGATGCCGGGCGTCGCCGTCTCCCAGGCGTCGATCATCTCCGTCGCCGTGCCTCCCGGCGTGATGCCGTTGACGCGGATGTGCTCCGGCGCCCAGGTCACGGCAGCGGTCTCGGTGATGCTGTTGAGCGCCCGCTTCATCGCGCCGTAGGCGGGCAGCGCCGGGTTCGCCCGTCGGCTGCCGATGCTCGACGTGTTCACGATCGCGCCGCCGCCGGACCGCCGCATGAGCGCTGCCTCCGCGGTCATCGCGACCCAGTGCCCGCGGAAGTTCACCGCGAACTGGGTGTCGATGTCCTCGTCCGTCGTGGTGTCGAGGGGCCCGGGCTGCTGGATCGCCGCGCCGTTGTTGAACGCGCCGTCGAGCCGCCCGTGCAGCTCGTCGACCCGGATCACCGCTGCGCGGATGCTGTCGGCGTCCGCGAGGTCGAGTGCGACGGCGTCGGCGGTCCCTCCCGCCGACCGGATGTCGGCGACGACGCCGTCGAGCGCATCGGTGCTGCGTGCCGCGAGCACGACGGCGGCGCCTTCACGGGCGAAGAGCCGGGCGGCGGCGGCACCGATCCCGCGGCTCGCGCCGGTGATGAACAGGACCTTGCCCGTGAGCAGGCCGATGGGAGTGGAGGTGGTCTCGTTGGTCATGCCGACAGCGTCCCGCCGCCCGGAGCGGCGGAGCCAGGTACATCCGGTACCAGGATCCGGTCACGGCTCCGGAGCAGACTCTCGGGCATGGACAAGCAGGAACTCGCCGCGTTCCTCCGGTCACGGCGCGAGCGGCTCCGGCCGGAAGACGTCGGGCTGCCGTCCGGACCACGACGCCGGACGCCAGGGCTCCGGCGCGAAGAGGTGGCGGTCCTCGCCCACATCTCCACGGAGTACTACGTCCGACTGGAGCAGGGCCGTGCGCCACGACCGTCAGCCGAGGTGCTCGCAGGCATCGCCGGTTCGCTCCGCCTGACACCCGCCGAGTCCGAGCACCTCCACCTGCTGGCAGGCACCGCTCCGCTGCACGGTGGGACCGTGCAGCGTGACGTTCGGCCGAGCATCCTCGCGGTGATCGACCGGCTTCCGCAGACCGCCGCGATCGTCATCTCCGCGACGTTCGAGGTGCTGGCGTGGAATCCGCTCGCCGCCGCGCTCATGGAGGACTTCGCCGAACGCACCCCGACCGAGCGGAACCTGGCGCGCAAGGCCTTCCCGGTCGGCGGGGCCCCCGAGCGCACGCCGTACGGGATCTCCGACGGCACGGAGTTCCAGCGGCACGTCGTGATGCAGCTCCGGACGACCCGCGCCCACTACCCGGCGGACGCGTCGGTGACGGACCTCATCGACGAGCTCAGGGGCAACGAGGAGTTCGCCAGGCTCTGGGAGCAGCAGGACGTCGCACCGGCTCCGATGCTCACGAAGACCTTCCACCACCCGATGGTCGGATCGGTGACGGTCGACTGTGACAGTCTCGCGCTCACCGACCACGACCAGTTCCTGGTGCTCTACACCGCTCCGCCGGGGTCGCCGGACGCGGACGCCCTCGCGCTCCTCGGCGTGATCGGCGCGGCCGACGCGGCCGACGCGGCCGACGCGGCCGACGTGCTCGGGGCCGAGGGCGTCCGGTCGGACTGACCCATCAGAACGCCGGCGTGCCCCCGGCGATCGTGATCGTGGAGCCCGACTGGTAGCTCGACTCCGGGCTGACGAGGTGCACGTAGGCGGCACCGAGCTCCGCGGGCTGTCCCGGGCGGCCGAACGGCGAGCTCTCGCCGAAGTGTGACACGGTCTCGGCGTCGTCCGACCCTGGCTGCAGCGGCGTCCACACCGGTCCGGGTGCGACGGAGTTCACGCGGATGCCCTTCGGCGCGAGCTGCTGCGCGACGGCCTCGGTGAAGAGCTTGATCGCACCCTTCGACACCGCGTAGTCGATCTTGTCGGCCGACGGTGTCGACGCCTGGATCGACCCGGTCGTGACGATCGTCGACCCCGGCTCGAGGTGCGGCACGGCGGCCTTCGTCAGCCAGAACAGCGAGTAGATGTTCGTCTTGAACGTCGAGTCGAACATCGACGTGTCGAGCGTCAGGATGTCGTCGTTGCTGTCCATGCGGCCGGCGACCATCACGAGGGTGTCGAGTCCGCCGAGCTCGTCGACGCCCTTCTGGACGAGGTCGATGCAGTACTGCTCGTCGGCGATGTCACCGGGGAAGAGCACGGCGCGACGCCCCTCGCCCTCGAGCAGGTCGCGGACTTCTTCTGCGTCCTCCTGCTCGTCGGGGAGGTACGACAGCACGAGGTCGGCGCCCTCACGCGAGAGCGCGATCGCGGCGGCACGGCCGATCCCGGAGTCCGCGCCGGTGACGATGCCGCGGTACCCGGTCAGGCGTTCCCGCCCGACGTAGCTCTTCTCGCCGTGGTCCGGCTTCGGGTCCATCTTCCACGCGGCACCCGGTAGGGACTGCTCCTGCTTCGGGTACGGCGGTGCGGGGTAGAGGGTGTTGGGATCGCGCTTGTCGTACTGGCTCATGCGTCCAGCGTCCTCACCCGGCCCCGGACGGCCACTCAGGTCAGCGCTTCGCCTCGGCACGCTGCTGGATCACGACCATGACGAGGAACAGGATGCCGACGGCGAGCAGGATCGACGCGGTGATGAACCCGCCACCACCGATCAGCGACGTGACGAGCGCCGCGATGCCGATCGCGGTGAACATGCCGCCGAGCAGCCATCCGGCCTTCACGCTGACGAACCAGCGGGGTCGGCCGGCAGCGTCCGCCTCGCGCTGCTGCCGGTCCTGGTCCTCACGCCAGGCACTGCCGCGGCCGCGCTTCCGGAGCACGAGCGCCCAGAAGACGATCGCCCCGACGCCGAAGACGAGGAAGAACCCGGTCAGTCCCGCGGCCGCGCCGGTCTTCCCCTCCGCCCAGAACGGGATCGTGATGGCGAGCCCCACGACCGCCAGCCCGACGACCAACCACGGTGCGATGTTGCGCGCGTACGACTGGTTCGCACGCCCGACGGCCCGGTCCACCTGCATGAACCGGCGCTCTCGGTCGCTTCGCTCGGACTCGGGCTTGTGCATGATGCGGCCCTCGACGGCGATGAGCACGACGGACACGAGCAGCACGGCTCCGATGACGATCCACACGACCATGGCGAGAAGCTACTCCCGAGAACTCCTCACGCCACGGCGGACCGGGGTACGTCGGGCGGGCACTGAGGCTCTTCCGGTTCGCACCTCGGCACGAACATCGCGCCCCGTCGAGACAGGGCGCGATGTTCGCAGGCGGGCGCAATCCAGCAGACGCGGCTGGCCCTACGCGAGCTCCGCGTCGCGGACGAGCGCCCGCACCTGCGCGGCGGCGCCGAGCGCGACCGCGTCGGACCCGAGCGTGGACTGCTCCACGCGGATGGTCGCCCCGGAAACGGGCGGCTCGGCAGCGATCGCGGCGGAGACCGCCGGGGCGAGCAGGTCCCACGACCGTGCGACCCCGCCCCCGATGACGACCGTCGTCACGTCGAGGATCCCCGCCGTCAGCAGGATCCCCCTGGCGATCCCCCACCCGGCGTCGTCGAACACCGCGCGGGCGTCGACGTCACCGGTGCGGGCAGCGTCGGCGATGGCGTGCACGGGCAGGCGCTGCCCGGTCCGGGCTTCGTAGCGCGATGCCATCCCCCGCGCTGCCGCGATCGTCTCGAGGTGTCCGTGCTGACCGCACGTGCAGAGCTCGTCGCCGAACCCCGGCACGTGCCCGATCTCCCCAGCGGCGCCTCGCGGGCCCCCGAACAGCGCTCCGTCGAGCACGAGCGCGCCGCCGACCCCGGTCCCCAGGGTCATCCCGAGCACGTCGCGTTCTCCCACGACGGCACCGGCAGCGATCTCGCCGAGCAGGAACGCGTTCACGTCGTTGTCGAGCGTCGCCGGGACGCCGAGCGCCGCAGACACCGCACTGGTCACGCCGTAACCGGCCCAGCCGGTGAACGAGTTCCCGGTCACCAGCACGGTCCCCGTGGCCGGGTCGACGACACCGGCAGCGCCGACGCCGACACCCGCAAGGGAGGCCCGGTGCCGGTCGAGCAGGTCCGTCACCGCGCCGAGCGCCGCCGCCACGATCGCCGCCCCACCCGCGTGCGCCGGCGTCGGCAGGTCGACGCGGTCGATCACCTCGAGGGACGGTGTCGCGATGAGCACCTTGGTGTTCGTCCCACCGACGTCGACGCCGGCGAAGACCGCGCTCACGACTCCACCGCCGCGAGGGTCGCGAGCCGCTCGGTCCGACGCTGCCGTTGCAGCACCGGGTCCGGAACCGGGACCGCCGCGAGCAGCCGACGCGTGTAGTCGGTCGTGGGGTGCAGGAGCGTGGTGCCGGTCGTGCCCTGCTCCTCGATCACACCCCGCCGCATCACGACGACCCGCTCGGCGAAGTGCTGCACGACGGCGAGGTCGTGCGACACGAACAGGCACGCGAACCCGAGCTCGCCCTGCAGTTCGGTCAGGACCTCGAGCACCGCCTCCTGCACGCTCACGTCGAGCGCCGATGTCGGTTCGTCGGCGACGAGCAGCCGCGGGTCGAGCACCAGCGCACGGGCGAGGCTGACTCGCTGCCGCTGGCCGCCCGAGAGCTCGCGCGGGGCGCGGTTCGCCAGGGCGCGGGGCAGCCGGACCGCGTCGAGCACCTCGTCGACTCGCTTCCGCCGCTCGCCGGTCGACATCCCACGACGGTGCACGGCCAGCGGCTCCGCGATGCAATCCCCGACCGACATCCGAGCGTCGAGCGAGGCGACGGGGTCCTGCAGGACGACGCCGATCCCGGAGCGCAGCGCACGCCGGTCCCGCCCGCGCGTGCGACGGAGGTCCTCGCCGAACAGGTGCACCGCGCCAGCGGTCGGCTTGATGAGGCCCAGCGCGACCCGCGCTGCCGTGGACTTCCCCGAGCCGGACTCGCCGACCAGGCCGACGGTCTCACCGGCGTGGACCGCGATGTCGATGCCGCTCAGGGCGTGGACGGCCCGCGCCCCGCGCCCGAACGTCACCGAGACGTCCCGCAGGTCGACCACCGGAGCCGAGCCGAGCCTCCCGTCCGTGTCATCGGCCACCTGGACGACCGGGGCCGCTGATCGATCCCGGGCCGCGATCGACTCAGGCGTGTCGAGCCGCGGCACCGCGGCGAGCAGCCGCTTCGTGTACTCGTGCTGCGGGCGGAGCAGGACGTCCTCGACCGGACCCGTCTCGACGATCTCCCCCTGCAGCATCACGGCGACCCGGTCCGCGAAGTCCGCCACGACACCCATGTTGTGCGTGACGAGGAGCACCCCCGTTCCGCTGTCCACCGCGAGCGCACGCAGCAGCTCGAGGATCTCCGCCTGCACGGTGACGTCCAGCGCCGTGGTGGGCTCGTCGGCGATGAGGAGCGCCGGGCTGTTCGCGATCGCCATCGCGATGACGACACGCTGCCGCTGCCCGCCGGAGAGCTGGAACGGGAAGGCGCGGGCACGCGTGGCCGGGTCGGGGATGCCGACCTTGCCGAGGAGCTCGACGGCCTCGGACCGTGCGGCAGCGGCGGGGACGGAGCGGTGGTTCCGGATGACCTCGGCGATCTGCTCCCCCACGCGGGTCAGCGGGTCGAGGGCGGTCGCCGGCTCCTGGAAGACCATCGAGACAGTCCTCCCGCGGAGCCCACGGAGCGCCGGTTCGGTGGCACCGATGACCTCGTGCCCGGCGACGACCGCGCTGCCGGACGCCGTCGCGTTGCCGGAGAGCAGCCCCATCGCGGCGAGCGCGACGGTGGACTTGCCCGAGCCGGACTCCCCGACGAGCGCCAGGGTCTCGCCGGGCGCGACCGACAGGGAGACCCCGCGAACGGCGTCGACCGTGCCGGACTCGGTGCTGAACGAGACCCCGAGGTCGGTGGTCTGCAGAATGGTGTCGGTCATCCCCGGCCCCTCACGTCGAAAGCGTCCCGGAGCCCGTCGCCCACGGCGTTGAACGCGCAGACGACCAGGATCACGGCGAGACCCGGCGGCACGATCAGCCACCACCGCCCCGAGTACGCGGCGGTCAGTCCCGCCGAGAGCATCCCACCCCAGTCCGTCGCCGGCGCCTGCACCCCGAGGCCGAGGTACGAGACGTACGCGACGAGGAGGATCGCGTCGGCGACCTGGAACGTGGCGGCGACGACGATCGTGGACACCGAGTTCGGCAGCAGGTGCTTGCCGATGGCGCGGGCGTGCGAGCCGCCGATCGCGCGGAGGGTGAGCACGTAGTCGCGGTTCTTCAGCGTCAGTGTCTCGGCGCGGATCAGGCGGGAGGGCACGAGCCACGACACCAGACCGAGGATCACGATGAGTCCGCCGACGCCCGGCGTGGTGATCGCCGAGATGACGAGCAGGATGAACAGCGCGGGGATCGCGATGCCGGCATCGACGATGCGCATCATCACCGCGTCCACCCACCCGCCGACGTACCCGGCGACCGAGCCCCACAACGTGCCGACGACCGTGGCGAGGATGCCCGCCGCGATCCCGACCATGAGCGAGACCTTGCCGCCGTACATCAGGCGGCCGAGGACGTCGTGCCCGACGGCGTCCGTGCCGAGCCAGTGCGCGGCGCTCGGGCCGAGGTTGGCCTGGGACAACTGCGTGTGGGTCTGGTCGGTCGGGTACAGGAACGGGCCGACGAAGCAGAACAGCACGATGACGACGATCACGGCGAGACCGATCACGGCGAGGGTGTTGTGCGAGAACCGGCGCGCGGCCAGTCGGAAGCCGGTGGCGGCCACGGAGACGGGGGCTCCGGGCGCCTCGGGTGCGATCTGCACGGTGGTCATGCGCGGTCCGCCTTCACGGTGCGGTAGCGGTACGTGTCGATGCGGGACGTGACGGTCATGCGCGGTCCGCCTTCACACGAGGGTCGATGAGCGACTGGGCGACGTCGGCGAGCAGCGTGCCGATCACCGTCGCGACCGAGATCACGAGGACACAGCCGAGGAGCGTCGGGTAGTCCGAGGACTGCGCCGCGTTCCAGAACAGCAGTCCCATCCCCGGGTAGTTGAACAGCTGCTCGGTGACGAGCGCGCCGCCGAACAGTACCGGCAGGTAGTACCCGAGCATCGCGACGACCGGCGTCAACGAGTTCCGGAACACGTGCCGTCGGAGGATCGTCATCGTCGAGGAGCCGCCGGCGCGGGCCGTGCGCACGTAGTCCTCCTGCAGGTTCTCGAGCGTCGATGCCCGCATGTACCGGCTGAACACCGCGATCATCGCGAGCGCCCCGGTGAGCACCGGCAGCACGAGCCCGGCCGGGTCCTGGAAGACCTCGGCGAGGGTGTTTCCGCTCGGTGCCTGCGACGGCAGCCACGGCAACTGCTGGCTGAACACCACGATGAGGACGAGTCCGAGGAAGAACGCGGGCGTCGAGTAGAAGACGAACGCGAGTGCCGTGACCGTGTAGTCCACCGCACCGTTGCGGCGGGCGGCCTGCCACATGCCGATCGGGATCGCGACGACGAGGCCGAGGACCGCGGAGAGCCCGGTGAGCACCAGGGTCTTCGGCAGACGCTCCTGGATGAGCTGCGAGACGGGTTCGTTGAGCGTGTAGGAGGTCCCGAGGTCGCCGGTGAGCAGCCGCCCGAGGAACCGGAGGTACTGCACGGGCAGCGGCTGGTCGAGCCCCTGCGCCTGGTTGAAGGCCGCGATCTGGACCGGTGTCGCGGAGACGCCGAGCACGCCCCTCGCGGGGCCGCCGGGCAGCGCGTGCAGCAGGCAGAACACGACGATCGTGACGATGAGGATCACCGCGAGCGCCTGGAGCACCCGCCGGGTGAGGTAGAGGACTGTGGTCATGCGGCTTCCGTTGGTCGGTTCCTACGTGAGCGGGACGGGAGGCTCGGTGTGCGCCGGGCGCGCACCGAGCCTCCAGGCCGTGGTCGCGTCAGCGACCTACTTGCTCCACTTCCACTGGGCCGGGTGGAAGTTCGCCAGGGAGTCCTGGTCGAAGCCGGTCAGGCCCTGCTTGACCACCGAGATCTGGTAGTCCGGGCTCGGCAGCCAGATCACCGGCAGGTCCTTCGCGACCGCCGCGCTGTAGTCCTGCACCGCGCTGGAGTCGGTCGACGTGGTGGTCGCGTCGATGAGGTCGTCGACCTGCTTGTTCGAGTAGCTGCCGAAGTTCGCCGAGCCGCCCGTGGAGAAGAGCGCCTCACCGGTCGGGTAGGCCGGGAAGTACCAGCTGCCGGCGGTGCCGAAGAAGGACAGGTCCCAGTCGCAGCTGGCCTCGTCCGAGGTGCACGTCGGGGTCTGCGACAGGACGCTCGACACCGGGGCCGTCTTGATGGTGAAACCGATGCCGGTCTTCGCGAGCGAGGACTGGATCGCGCTCATCATGTTGTCGGTCACGGACGAGCCGGATTGCGAGAGCACCTGCATGGTGAACTTCGTGCCGGCCTCGACGCCGTCGCCGCACTGGCTGGCGCCGGAACCGGCGTCGGTGCAGACCATCGTGCCGCTCTTCTCGGTCCAGCCGTGGCTGGTGAGCAGGGCCTTGGCCTTCGACGTGCTGAACGGGTACGGGTTGTCCTGCTGCGCGCTCGACACGTAGTCGGACTCCTGCGCCTGCGGCACCGGGCCGTAGGTCGGGGTCGCGGTGCCGTTGAAGACGACCTTCGACAGGCTCTTCTGGTCGATCGACATCTGCACGGCCTGGCGTGCGTAGTCCTGCTTGAAGACCGCGCCCATCTTCGGGTTGTTGAAGTTGTACGGCATGTACGTGATCGCCCAACCGGTCCACGGCTTCACGTCGTAGCCCTTCGACGTGAAGGAGTCCTTCTGGTCGAGGTCGGTCGCCTGGATGTAGCCGTAGTCGACCTCACCGGAACGGACCGCGTTCGCTTCGGCGTCTGCGGTGGTGAACGGGAGCAGGTTGACCGTCGTGATCTGCGCCTTCTGGCCGCCGTCGTACTTGGAGTTCGCGACGAGCTGGACCTTGCCGGCGGTGGTGAACGACTTGACCCCGTACGGGCCGCTGATGGTCTTCCAGAGCGGGTCGGAGTCGTAGTCGGCGATCTTGCCGGCGGCGGTGTTGATGGTCTTCCAGACCGCCTTCGCGCCGTCGGTCGTGCGATCGGCGTCCGACACCGATGCCGAGGCGCTGGTCTTGTCCCACGCGTGCTGCGGCAGCGGGACGACGAGGCTCAGCTGGTTGGCGAGCATCCAGTCGGAGTTGTACGCCTTGTCGAACGTGATCGTGAAGTGCGTTTCGTCATCGGCCTTGAACGAGGTCCAGTTGTCCGGGACCTTGCCCTCGGAGTAGGAACCCCACTGGGCCTTGTTCGCCTTGATGAGGTTGAACCAGAACTCGACGTCGCGGCTCGTGATCGGCTTGCCGTCCGACCAGTGCCGGTCGCCGAGGGTCACCGTGACGCTCTTGCCGTCGCTCGCGAAGTCCGCGTCCGTCGCGACCGAGCCCTTCTTGTTCCAGGCGATCTTGCCGGTGGAACCGTCGTACGCGATGAGGGGCTCGTACAGCGACTGCGCGATGGAGCCGTTGTTCGTGTTGAGGTGCGCTGCGGTGCCGATCGGCAGGATCCAGTTCGGCGTGAAGTTCGCCGGGAGCGCGTAGTTGATCTCGTCCGAGTTGGTGTTCGTGGCGGCGGTGCCGCCTCCGGAACAGCCGGCGAGCAGTGCGCTCACCGCGATCGCCGCCCCGGTGAGGAGGGCCCAGCGACGGGGCTTGGTCATGCGGATCTCCTTGTGCGTGGGATTCGGGAGGTGGAGCGTGGGGACAGTCAACGACCAAAGCCCTTGGAAAAACAAACATTTGTTTGTAAATACTTCGTTTCTGCGGTTCGGTCGAAAGGGTCGACCACGCTGTCTGCCCGTTAGAGTCGGCGATGCGTCGTTGTTGCCAGGTGTTTTCGTGGAATTGGAGAAAGTCGTGCCGGACCTCAGCTCCCGTGTGCTGGAGCTCGTCGCGTCGGGTCAGGCGACCAGCCGGACCGAGATCGCCGGGCTGCTCGCCGCCGCTCCCTCGACCGTGTCGCACGTGGTGTCACAGCTCCTGTCGCACGGCCTGCTCGCCGAGGAGGGCACCGACGCCTCGACCGGCGGTCGCCCCCGCAAGGTGCTCCGGATCGGCGGGGTGGACGAGTACGCGGTCGCCGCCGACGTCGGCGGCGGTCACGCGCGGATCGGGATCGTGCTGCCTGGAGGCTCGCTCGAGTCGGTCGCGAACGTCCCGTTCGCGCTCTCCGACGGCCCCACCGCCGGGCTCCAGCGACTGGCGTCGCTGCTGGAGGAGCTGATCGAGTCCCGCGGAGCGGCCGGTCTCCGTGGCGTCGGGCTCAGCCTGCCCGGCCCGGTCGACGTCGAGGCCGGTGTCGTCGACCTGCCGAGCCGGATGCCCGGGTGGAACGGGTTCCCCGTCGCGTCGTGGCTCACCGAGCGGTTCGGGGTCCCGGCGGCGGTCGACAACGACGCGAACTGCATGGCCGCCGGTGAGCAGATCGTGCAACCCGCATCGCGGCGACAGGCCATCACGATCAAGGCCGGATCGGCGATCGGTGCCGGGATCGTCATCGACGGCCGGCTCTACCGGGGCGCCACCGGCTCCGCCGGGGACATCACACACGTGCGGATCGACGCCGCCGGGGACACCCCGTGTTCGTGCGGCAACACCGGGTGCCTCGAGACCGTGGCGTCCGGTGCCGCGCTCGTCCGGATCCTCAGCGCCGCGGGGGTGCCGGTCACCTCGACGGCCGACGTCGTGCGACTCGCATCCGACGCCGACCCCGAGGCCACCCGGGCCGTGCGGCTCGCGGGCCGTTACCTCGGCGAGGTGCTCGCCGCCAACGTGAACTTCTTCAACCCGGATGCCGTGTACCTCGGCGGCATCCTGTCCACCCTCGACCCGTTCGTCGCGGCCGTGCGCAGCCAGCTCTACGAGAGCTGCCACCCGCTCATGACGCAGCACCTCGTCATCGAGCGCGCGTCGCTCGGCGCGGACGCGGGTCTCGTCGGAGCCGGACAGTTCGCCCTGCAGCGCGGGCTCGCCGCATCGCTGCAGGACCTGTCGACGCCGATCCCCCAGTCGACCACCAGGAACAGGAGCGTCCGTGTCTGACACGACCAGCACCACGACCGCCGGCACCGCCCACCGTCCCGTCATCGCCATCGCCGGGCTCGCCATCGAGACGTCGACGTTCACGCCGACACGGACCCTCGCACCGGCGTTCCACCCGGACCGCGGGGACGAGGTCGTCGCGCGGTACCCGTTCCTCGCGTCGCTGGACGCCGACTTCCGTGGGGCGCTCATCGGGCACGCGCTGCCGGGTGGCATCGTCGACCGCGCGTCGTACGAGGAGCTCGCGTCCGAGATCGTTGCGCGCCTGACCGCGATCGTGGCATCGACGTCCGTGGACGGGCTCTGGTACGACATCCACGGCGCGATGGTCGTCGAGGGGCTGGACGACGCCGAAGCAGACCTCCTCGGACGCATCCGCGCGGTGATCGGCCCCGACGTGGTCGTCTCCGCCTCGATGGACCTGCACGGCAACGTCACGGCGGAGCTCGCGCACCAGGTCGACCTCGTCACCTGCTACCGGATGGCCCCGCACGAGGACGCCATGGAGACGAAGGAGCGCGCCGTCCGGAACCTCGTCGACGTGCTCACCACCCGGCCCGTCGGTGCCCAGCGTCCGGTGAAGGCGTGGATCCCGATCCCCGTGCTGCTCCCCGGTGAGCAGACCTCGACGCGCATCGAGCCCGCGGCGTCGCTGTACGCGCAGGTGCCGGAGGTCGAGGCGACCGAGGGCGTCCTCGACGCCGCTATCTGGGTCGGGTACGCCTGGGCCGACCAACCCCGCGACCGTGCCGTCACCGTCGTCACCGGGTGGTCGACGGACGCGGTCGCCGCGGGCGCCGAACGACTGGCGCGGGCGTTCTGGGACGTCCGCGAGGACTTCGTGTTCGTCGCGCCGACGGGCTCCTTCGACGAGTGCCTCGCCGCCGCGCTGGCTCCCGACGCCACACGGCCGTACTTCATCTCGGACTCCGGCGACAACCCGACCGCGGGCGGCTCGGGCGACATGACGTGGGGGCTGACGCAGGTGCTCGCGCACCCCGCGTTCGCGGACCCGACCGGCCCGGTGGTCATCTACGCGAGCGTGCCCGGCGCCGATGCCGTCGCGACCGCCGTCGACGCCGGTGTCGGTGCGACCGTCACCGTGACCGCCGGCGCCACGGTCGACGCCGTGCACGCGGGCCCGATCACGATGACCGGTCGCGTGCACGCGATCAAGCACGGCGACCGCGACGCAGAGATCGAGGTCGTGCTGCAGGTCGGCAGCGTCTTCGCGATCCTCACGAAGACCAGGAAGCCGTACCACCACGAGCACGACTTCACCGACCTCGACCTCGACCCGCGCAGCGCCGACGTCGTCATCGTGAAGATCGGCTACCTCGAACCAGAGCTCTTCGACATGTCCGCCGACTGGATGCTCGCGCTCACCCCGGGTGGCGTCGACCAGGACCTCGAGCGGCTCGGGCACCACAGGATCGAGCGGCCGATGTTCCCCTACGATCGAGTGTTCCCGTCGGAGCCCGACCTGACCGCGCGGATCATCCCCTCGTCGAACGAACCCCTCGGAGCCGTGCTGTGACCGTTGCCCTCGAGATCGCCGTCACCTCGCCGGCCGGTGCCGCGACCGCCCGCGACGGCGGTGCCGACCGCGTCGAGCTCTGCGTCGGGCTGGAGCTCGGCGGACTGACCCCGTCGCAGGCCCTCGTCGAGGCCGTGCACGAGACCGGCATCCCGGCGCACGCGCTCATCCGCAGCCGGCCGGGCGGGTTCGTGTTCGACACAGCCGAGATCGACCTCATGGAACGGGAACTCCGGGCTGTGCTGCGCTCCGGTGCCGCCGGCGTCGTGGTCGGGGCGCTGCGTCCGGACCACTCCCTCGACGTGGACGTCCTCCGGCGCTTCGTGGCGACGGCGAAGGAGGTCCGCGACACGGCCGAGGTCACCCTGCACCGCGCGATCGACCACGCCGCCGACCCCGTCGCAGCCGTCGCGCTGCTCGCCGAGATCGGGTTCACCCGCGTGCTGACGTCCGGCGGCAAGCCCACCGCGGTCACCGGCGCCACGACGATCGCCCGCATGGTCGATGCCGCCGGGCCCGTGCAGGTCATGGCGGGCGCGGGGGTCACTCCCGCTGACGTCCCGGCTCTCCTCGCGACGGGGGCCGCCGCCGTGCACCTCTCCGCCAAGCGCCCCGCCGCGGACAACGCGCACGCCGGTGTCCCGATGGGCGGTGCCGACGACGGCGCCGCACACTTTGTGACCGACCTCGAGGTCGTCCGGGCCGCCCGCGCCGCGGTCGACGCCTGACAGGCCCGCCGTTCGCTCCCCACTCCCTCCTCTCCCCCCCCTTCACGCGAAAGCGACAGTTTCCGCCCGGAATCCACCGGGAAACTGTCGCCTTCGCGAACGAGACGAAGACACATTCCGACCGACCGTCGCTTTCGCGCTGCAGTCCCGGCACGATGGACCCGTGGGGAACGGACGGTCGGCGACCGGGGCGGCGATCGGCGCCGCACTGCTCGTCGCGGCGCTCGGGGGGTGCGCGGTGTTCCCGACGGCCTGTCCGGCGATCGGGTGGACGAACGCCGTCGAGGTTCGCGTTCCGGGCTCGTCGGGGGCCACGTCGGCCGTGCGCGAGGTCGCATTCTGCGGCGGCGGTGACGACTGCGCTCCAGGGGTAGCGCCGGAGACATCGCCGTCCCCGACGGGGAATGCGACACCGGCGGCACCTCCGGCTCCGGGGCCCCTCACCCCGAAGCCCGAGCCGACGGACACCGTCACCCTGTCCCCGACGCCGTGGCGGACGACGATCCGCGACGGCGAGGTCTGGACGATCTCGACGGACATGGGCACGCCGGACCGCGGCCGAGTGGCGCTCCGCGACCGGGAGGGCACGACACTGACCGAACAGGCCGTCGTCCTGTCGTGGAAGCGCCACGGCGGCTCCGCCCAGTGTGGCGGCCCGAGCACAGCCACGGTCATCGTGCAGCCGTGACAATTAGTTCGAGAGTTGACAGTTAGAACTCAAACACTTAGAGTTCTGAGCATGACGCAGCGCGCACCACACTTCGACACCCCGCTCCAGCTCATGCGCTGGATCGGGTGGGCCCAGCGCAAGGCCGCCGAAGAGTGGGTGCGCGAGCGCGAGCTCACCCACGAGCAGAGCTTCGTGCTCGGCTACCTCCAGCAGAACCCCGGGGCCATCCAGCGTGACATCGCCGAGATGACCCGGACCAGCGCCGCGAGCGTCTCGAGTCTCCTGCAGGGCCTCGAGAAGCGCGGGCTGATCGAACGACGAGCAGAGGCCGGCAACGCCCGGACGAAGCTCGTGTACGCCACGCCGACCGGCATCGACCTGATCGCCGGGTTCGAGGACGCGATGCTCGCCCTCGACGACACCCTGCTCGCCCCGCTCACCCCGGACGAGCGCGCCACCCTCCGCACCCTGCTGCTGAAGGTCACCGCGGAGCTCGACGAGCCCACCCGGTAGACCACGCCCGCCAGGGCGCCACCACTTCCACTCACACCACGCCGTGCCGGCGTCCGTCGGCGCGCGCTCGACCCTGCCCGGAACCGGGAGGGAAGGAGCACACCATGAGCACCGAAACCGCACCCGCCGCCGCGGAACGGACCGCAGCGGAAAAGAACCGCTGGTACCTCTCCGCCGCCCCCATCGCCAGGGCCCTCGTGCACCTCTGCGTGCCGATGGCCGCCGCGATGGTCGTCAGCGCCCTCTACAACGTCATCAACGCGGGCTTCATCGGCTCGCAGCACGACACCTCGCTCCTCGCCGCGATCACCTTCGGCACCCCGCTCCTCGGCCTGATCATGGCGATCGGCGGCGTGTTCGGCGTCGGCGGCAGCTCGCTGATGTCCCGCCTGCTCGGCGCGTCCGAGCACGACCCCG
The DNA here is from genome assembly GCF_049341845.1 of Curtobacterium guangdongense. NCBI lineage: Bacteria > Bacillati > Actinomycetota > Actinomycetes > Micrococcales > Microbacteriaceae > Curtobacterium > Curtobacterium guangdongense. The sequence continues at coordinate 191,308 of NZ_JBMPIT010000007.1, read as the reverse complement.
CGAAGGCCGCCGAGATCAAGCACGTGGCGTCCTTCGCCGTGTGGGGCTCGGTCATCACGGGCATCGTCCTCGGTGGCATCGGACTGCTCCTCCTGCAGCCCCTCGTGGGCGTGCTCGGCGCCGACGCGGCAGCCGTGCCCGCCACGAGCGCCTACGTCGCCGTCATGCTCGCGTTCGTCCCCGTGCTCGCCGCCGCGTTCTGCCTCGAGCAGATGGTCCGGGCAGAGGGTGCGGCACGCCAGGCCATGATCGGCCTCATCCTGTCGACGATCGGGAACCTCGTCTTCGACGTGCTGTTCATCCTGGTCCTGCACTGGGGCGTCGCCGGTGCCGCACTCGCGGTCGGTCTCGCCAACGCCGTCAGCATCGTCTACTGGGTGAGGTGGCTCGGCAAGCACAGCGAGAACGTCTCCCTGTCGCTCCGCTGGTTCACGCTCCGCCCCGCCGTCCTGGGGCCGGTGTTCGGCATCGGTGTCAGCGAGCTGCTGCAGGCCGGGTTCCTCATCGTCACGACCCTCGTCCTCAACAACCTCGCCGCGCAGTACGGCGACGACCCGCTCGCCGCGATGGGCGTCGCGGTCCGCATCGCCCAGGTGCCGGAGTTCCTGGTGATGGGCGTCACGATCGGTGTCCTGCCGCTCCTCGCGTACGCCTACGGCAAGGGCGACAAGGCCCGCCTGCACTCCGCGCTCAAGGCGTCGGCACTCACCGTCGGCGCGATCGTCCTGATCTTCTCCGGCACGGTGTTCGTCTTCCGCGAGCAGGTCTTCACGATCTTCTCCTCCGACCACTCCGTCCTGGCGATCGGCCTGACTATCCTGGTCGCCCAGCTCGTCGCGACGATCGTGAACGGCTTCACCGGCCTGTTCACCTCGCTGTTCCAGGCCGCGGGCCTCGCCACCCCGGCGATCGCGATGTCGATGGCGCAGGGCATCCTGTTCATCCCGATCGTGCTGCTCGGCAACCTGTGGTTCGGCCTCGCCGGCATCATCTGGGCGCTGACGATCACGGAGATCCTGGTCTTCCTCGCCGGCGTCGTCATCTGGCTGGCATCGCGCGGTCGGATCGACCGCGGCCTCACCGAGGGCAGCGCAGAGCGGGCGGAAGCCGTCCTCGAAGCAGCGGCCGCCTGACCACGTGCCCCGAGGCGGACGGGAGGCACGTAGGGTCGTGAGATGGCTGGCACCGGCGAGTACGCGATCTTCCTCAACGGCTCGTACGGCGTCGGGAAGACCGCGACGCTCGACCACGTCGGGAACGTCCTCGCGGCGGCCGGACGGCCGTTCGCCCTGATGGACGTCGACTGGTTCCACCGCTCCTGGCCGGTGGCGGACCACGACCCCGACAACACCGTGATCGAGGCGCAGAACATCGCCGCCGTGTGGGCGGCCTACCGCGCTGCCGGTCCGCGGCAGCTGGTCCTGAGCGGTGTGATCGCGAGCCGGACCGACCTCCACCGGTACGAGGACGCGGTCGGCATGCCGGTCCGGGCGGTCCGACTCGTCGCGGAGCCCCCGACCGTCGAGAGCCGGTTGCGCCGACGGTACGACGCTGATCAGGACGACGCACTGTCCTGGCACCTCGAGCGGTACGCCGAGCTCCAGGATCGACAGGCCCGGGCAGACCTCGACGAGGCCGTGATCGCGACGGACGGCACGACCCCGGTCGAAGTCGCCCGGGCGGTCGTCGCGCACTTCGACTCGACGGTGCACGATGTCGTCTGACGTGGAGGAGTCGTACGCGGGCAGGGCGGCCGAGTACATCGGCCTGCTCGGGTCGATGGCGTCGGTGCATCCCGCTGACGAGCACCTCGTGACGACGTGGGCGCGCGGCGTCGACGGCCCGATCATCGACGCCGGGTGCGGCCCGGGACACTGGACCGCCCACCTCGCCGAGCGCGGCTGCGACGTGCACGGGATCGACCAGGTCCCCGCGTTCATCGAGCACGCCCGGGCGGCCCACCCGAGTGCGGCCTTCGACCTCGCGAGCACGGACGCGCTCCCCGACGCCGAGAGCAGTCACGCCGGTGTGCTCGCCTGGTACTCGCTCATCCACCGCGAACCGGCCGTGATCCACCGCCCGCTCCAGGAGTTCGCGCGGGTCCTCCGCCCCGGCGGCGGGCTGCTCGTCGGGTTCTTCGTCGGACCGCGGGTGGAGGCCTTCGACCACGCGGTCGTCACCGCGTACCGCTGGTCTCCCGAAGCGCTGTCGGCAGCACTGCGCTCCGCCGGGTTCGACGTGCTCGAGGCGCACACGCGCACCGGGCCGGCGGACGGTCCACGGCCGCACGGCGCGATCGTCGCGCGGCGTCGGGACGACGCACCGTCGTTAACCTGACCGTCGCATGCGCATGGCATGGTGGGTCCGGGCATCGCCGCCCGCAGCCCAGCCAGCCGCGAGCGGAGATCGATGCCAGCACCCGACCTGATGGTCGTCACCGACCTCGACGGCACGTTCCTCGACCACCACGACTACTCGTTCGAGCCGGCCCTCCCCGTGCTCGATCGTCTGCGGTCCGACGGCGTCCCGGTGGTGTTCTGCAGCAGCAAGACGACGGCCGAGATCACGACCCTGCAGGAGCGCACCGGGCTGACCGGCGAGGCGTTCGTCGCGGAGAACGGCGCGGTCGTCGTCGGCCGAGGCGGAACCGTCCTCGCCGGACCGTCGGACGACAGCCTCGGGCGGCTGCAGGACGCGCTCGACGATCTGCGCGTCGGCCTCGACCTGCACTTCGAGACGTTCTCGAGCGTCCCGGACGAGATCGTCGCGACGTGGACCGGGCTCGATGTCGACGCCGCGTCCGCAGCCCGTCGGCGTGCGGCGTCCGAGGTCCTCCTCTGGCACGCCGAGGACGACGACCGCGCCGACGACTTCCGCACGGGGCTCGCCGCGGCCGGGCTCGACCTGGTGCGCGGCGGCCGGTTCTGGCACGTGCTGCCGACCGGGTGCGGCAAGGGCGCTGCGGTGCGGATGCTCCTCGCCGACCACGAGCGCCGGACCGGCCGGACGCCGTGCACGATCGGGCTCGGCGACGGCCCGAACGACACCGACCTGCTCGATGCCGTCGACCTCGCCGTCGTCGTCCGCGGCCACGGCCCGGCGCCGGGACCGCTCGTCGACGACCGACCCGAACGCGTGTACCGAACGACCGCCCCCGGCCCGCACGGCTGGACCGAGGGCCTGACCCACTTCCTGAGGAGCGACCGATGAGCGACTTCCACCAGAACGGCGTCATCACGACGTTCCACGACCTCAGCCGCCGCAGCACCGCGAGCATCGAGGACGACCTGCGCGGGTTCGCCGAGAAGCGTCCGATGAGCCTGATCCTGCCGGCGCTGTACTCGGAGCTCGAGCGGCCGGCGTTGACCCGCATCGTCGACGAGCTCGCGGAGGCCGACTGGCTCAGCGAGATCGTGATCGGGCTCGACCGTGCCGACCGCGCGCAGTTCGAGCACGCCCGCGCGTTCTTCGCACGGCTGCCGCAGCGCCACCGGATCCTGTGGAACGACGGTCCCCGCCTCAAGGCGCTCGACGCCGACCTCGACGCCGCTGGGCTGGCACCCGGTGAACCCGGCAAGGGCCGCAACGTCTGGTACTGCACCGGGTACGCGCTGGCCTCCGAGCGGGCCGAGTGCATCGCCCTGCACGACAGCGACATCACCACCTACGAGCGGGGCATGCTCGCCCGGATGCTCTACCCGCTGGCCAACCCGGCGTTCGACTACGAGTTCTCGAAGGGCTACTACGCCCGCGTCGCCGACGGTCGGATCAACGGCAGGGTCGGACGCCTGCTCGTCGGTCCGCTGCTCCGGTCGCTCCGCCAGGTCTACGGGGAGTCCGAGTACCTCGAGTACCTCAGCAGCTTCCGCTACCCGCTGTCCGGCGAGTTCGCGATGCGCGCGCACGTCCTGAACGGGCTGAAGATCCCGGGCGACTGGGGTCTGGAGATCGGGATGCTGTCCGAGGTCTACCGCGACTACGCCACGCGCCAGGTGTGTCAGGTGGAGATCGCCGACGCGTACGACCACAAGCACCAGCCCCTCGCCGAGGCCGACGGCACCGGCGGGCTCGCACGCATGGGGAACGACATCGTGCAGTCGCTGTTCCGGAAGCTCGCGACGATGGGTGTCCCGCTCACCTCGGACTCCTTCCGGGTGCTCAAGGCGACGTACTACCGGAACGCGCTCGACATCGTCGAGATCTACCGGCACGAGGCGGAGATGAACGGGCTCGGGTTCGACCAGCACGCAGAAGAGGCAGCGGTCGAGCTCTTCACCAAGGCGATCCTCGACGCGGGCGGCGCCTTCACCGCCCGCCCGAACGACCGGGCGTTCATCCCGAGCTGGAGCCGCGTGCGTTCCGCGGTCCCCGACGTCCTGGACCGGCTGAGCGCCGCGGTGGAGGCGGACCAGCAGGACTGAGCAGCGGGTCTGAGCGGCGGCTGGATAGGGTGACGGGGACCGGCGTCACCGTCGAGCCGGCCAGCAGTCAAGGAGTTCGAGATGCCCGCGACCCCGCTCCGGATCGGCCTCGTCGGGGCCGGTGGAATCGCGCACGCCCACATGCCCGGATTGCTGCGGCTCGGGTCCGTGACCGTGTACGCGAAGGACGGTGCGCCGGAGTTCGCGGCCGCATGGGCTTCGGCGGCGGCCGCCGCTGGATCGTCCGTCACGGTCGTGGACTCACTCGACGCCCTGCTCGACGCGGTCGACGTGGTGGACGTGGTCACCCCGACGTTCGCCCACGCCGAGGTTGTCCGCGCGGCCCTCGCCGCGGGCAAGGACGTCGTCTCGGAGAAGCCGCTCGCCCGGACCGATGCGGACGCGTCGGATCTGGTGCAGTGCGCACGGGACGCGGGCCGGCGGCTCTTCCCGGCCCACGTGGTGCGCTTCTTCCCTGCGTACGTGCGCCTGCAGGAGGCCGTGACCACGGGCCTCCTGGGCGACCTGGCGGTCCTGCGGTTCGTGCGCTCCGGCGCCTTCCCGACCCGCACCCCGTGGTTCGCGGACCGCGCCCTGTCCGGCGGGATCGTGATGGACCAGATGATCCACGACCTCGACATCGCGCGCTGGGTGGCCGGCGAGGTGACGACCGTGTCGGCGCTGAGTGTGCGCGCCGGGACCGACGCCGAGCCGGTCGAGGCTTCGCACGTCCTGCTGACCCACGCATCGGGGGCGATCAGCCACGTGGCGGGGATCTGGGGGCCGCAGCACCTGCCGTTCACGACCGAGTACTCGGTGACCGGCACGCTCGGCAGCCTGTCGCACCGATCGCGCGACGAGGTCGACTACGTCGCGGACCTGGCGGTGCCGGAGGCCGTCGACGGGTTCCTGCCGGCGGTCGATCCGGCCGACGATCCGTACGGGCTGGAGCTCGCGGAGTTCTTCGGAGCCGTGAGCGACCCGGGGAAGCCCGAGCCCCGGGTCACGGCGGCGGACGGGGCAGCAGCGGTCCGCATCGCGAACGCCGCGCTCGAGTCGATCGAGACCGGGCAGCCCGTGATGCTGGGAGGTGTCGCGTGACCATCAGGATCGGCGTGATGTCGTTCGCGCACACGCACGCGATCGGGTACCTCAGCGCCCTGCAGGCCATGGACGGCGTCGAGGTGCGGGGATCGGATCCGGACGGCGTGAGCACCGGGACGTCCGTCGGCGAGCTGCGGGGACGCGCCCTCGCCGAGGCGCTCGGGGTCGCCTACGCCGACACCCACGACGAGTTGCTGGCGTGGCAGCCGGACGCCGTCGTCGTCACGAGCGAGAACGCGCGGCACCGGGAGCTCGTCGAACTCGCCGCCGCGGCCGGCGCGCACGTGCTGTGCGAGAAGCCGCTCGCCACGACGTGGGAGGACGGCCTCGCCATCCGGGACGCCGTCGAGCGCGCCGGAGTGCTGCTCATGGTGGCGTTCCCGGTGCGGTTCTCGTCGGCGTTCGCGAAGCTCCGGGCCGCGCACGACGCCGGTGCGCTCGGGCAGCTGTTCGCGATCCGCGGGACGAACAACGGCATGCTGCCACGCACCCGCGACTGGTTCACCGACCCGGCGCTGTCCGGTGGCGGCGCGATCGTCGACCACGTCGTGCACATCGCCGACATGCTCGAGGGGCTCATGGGTGCGGCACCGCAGACCGTGACCGCCGTGGCGAACCGCACGCTGCACGCCGGGCGGGCGCGGGCCGAGACCGCCGGGCTCGCCCGGGCCGAGACCGCCGGGCTCGTGACGATCACCTACGACAACGGGGTGATCGCCGCGATCGACTGCTCGTGGAGCAAGCCGGACACGTCCGCGGTGTGGGGCGGGCTGACGCTCGACGTTGCGGGGACGGGCGGGACCGTGTCGCTCGACTTCTTCGGCCCGGCCGCGCGGGGGATCGTCGCGGAGACGGGACTGCCGATCGAGGCCCGGTACGGCGCCGACTTCGACGAGGCGATGCTCCAGACCTTCGTCGACGCCGTCCGGACAGGGGTGCAGCCCCAGCCCGACGTGCGGGTGGGGCTGCGGACGCTGTCGATCGTGGTGGCAGCGCAGGAGTCCGTGCGGACCGAGCGGACGGTGGCGGTCGACTCGGTGACCGCCACCGCCGGGCCGGGCGACGTCAGCGCTGCAGTGCTTCCGTCAGCTTGACCCGTCCGCCGGTGCGGAGCAGGGCGTTCTCGTAGACCCGGGCGCCGATCACCACGACGAGCGCGGCGGACGCGATGACCACGAGGAGCGACACGATCGGCTCCCACCACTCGGCGGTCCCGAGGAAGATGCGCATCGGCATCCCGATCGGGGCGCTGAACGGCACGTAGGACATGATCCCGAGCACGGTGGGGTTGTCCGCGGCGAAGATGATCAGGAAGTACGGGATCATCACGAGCATCATCACCGGGGTCGTGACGCTGCCGACGTCCTCCTGCCGGGAGACGAGCGACGCAGCCGCCGCGAAGAGCGCCGCGATGAGCACGAACCCGAACGCGAAGAACACGACGAACCAGAGCATGCTCGGCCCGAGGAGCGTGAACAGGTTGTCCTGCCCGGTCACGGCGAGGGTCACCGCCGCGGCGATCGCGATCGCCACGATCTGCCCGAGGGCCATCACGCTGTTCCCGATCACCTTGCCCGCGAGCAGGGCTCTGGCCGGGATCGCCGCCATCAGGATCTCCACCACGCGGGTCGCCTTCTCCTCGACGACGCTCTGCGCGATCGACTGCCCGAACGTGACCGCCGCGGCGAAGAACACGATGCCGAACGCGATCCCGACGAGGGAGATGAGCCCCGGTGCCATCGCGTTCGGGTCGAGCAGCTCCACCTTCGGCGAGACGCTGAGCGCCTGGACGACGTCGGTCGGGGCGCTGTCGAGGCCGACGACGCCGAACCCGATCGGACCGGACTCCGGCACGATCGCGGCATCCACGTCACCGCTGCGGACGAGTCGCTCGGCCGCGGCACGGTCGTCGACCCGGGTGACGTCGAGCCCGCCGGTCGACGGCAGGGTGACACCGTTCACGACGGCGACGGGCGTGGTGCTGCCACCGCTCGACTTGCCGACGATGCCGCCGACCACGATCGACGCGACGACCATCAGGAGCAGGATCAGCGCCGAGATGACGAAGGCCTTGCTGCGGAGCCGCGCCTGGATCTCGCGGATGGAGACGAGGCGGACCGCCTGTGCGGCAGTGCTGGCGGAACGACCCGAGTTCATCGGACGACCTCCCGGAAGACCTCGCTGAGCCGGGCGACCCGGGGCCCGAACGACCCCACCGTCCCCGTGGTGACCGCCCGCTGCAGGACGCGCTGCGCCACGGACTCGGATGCCTCGAAGACCGCGTAGCCGCCGTCGAACTCACGGACGTGCACGTCCGGCTCGTCGCGGAGCCAGGCGACGTCCCCGTCGACCAGCAGCTCCCACGCCGCCGGACCCGCCGCACGGCGGAGTTCCTCCTGCGGGCCCGCAGCCCGGACCCGACCGTCGGCGATGACCACGACGTCGTCGCAGAGCCGCTCGACCACGTCGAGCTGGTGACTGGAGAACAGGACCGGGACCCCGTCGGCCGCCGCCTCGCGCAGGACGCCGAGCACGGTGTCGACGGCCATCGGGTCGAGACCGGAGAACGGCTCGTCGAGCACGAGGACCTCCGGCCGGTGGGCGAGCGCCGCCGCGACCTGCACGCGCTGCTGGTTGCCGAGCGAGAGCTTCTCGACCGGGTCGGCCGCGTGCTGCGTCAGTTCGAGGCGCTCGAGCAGCTCGGCGGTGCGGGTGGCAGCCGCGCGACGGTCCACCCCGTGCAGCCGCGCCAGGTAGGTGACCTGCTCGGCGACGGGCATCTTCGGGTACAGGCCCCGTTCCTCGGGCATGTAGCCGAAGCGTCGGCGGTCGGCGGGACCGATGGCCTGGCCGTCGATCGACACCGTTCCGCTGTCGGCGTCGAGCACGCCGAGCATGATGCGCATGGTGGTGGTCTTGCCGGCGCCGTTGCCGCCGACGAACCCGGTGAGCCGACCCCGGCCGACCGTGAACGCCACGTCGTCGAGCACCCGGCGGTCTCCGAAGTGCTTCGTCACTCCCTCGACACTGAGCATCGTGTCCCCTCTCGTGCGGTGGTGGATCCACCGCACCACCGACGCTACGGAGGAACCGCGGACCGCACCTCCCACGCCGGACGGGTTCCGAGCCTCCGTCCCGAGACGGAGGACGAGACCTACTCGCCGGACCGGGCCACCCCGTGCTCGTACGCCCAGACCACCGCCTGCACGCGGTCCCGGAGCTGCAGCTTCTGCAGCACGTTCGACACGTGCGTCTTCACCGTCGCCTCGCCCACGTACAGCCGCGCCGCGATCTCACCGTTGCTCATGCCCTGCGCGAGCAGCCGCAGGACCTCGGTCTCGCGCTCGGTGAGGCCGGGGACGGTACCGTCCGGAACGCCCGCGGGCGCGGATCCCGTCGCGCGGCTGATCACCCGACGGGTGACGTCCGGCGCCAGCAGCGCGTCCCCGGACGCGACCGTCAGCACCGCGTCGATGAGCTTCTCCGGCGAGGCGTTCTTCAGCAGGAACCCGCTCGCTCCCGCATCCAACGCGGCGAACAGGGTGTCGTCGTTGTCGAAGGTGGTCAGGATCAGGACGGCGGGCGGATCGTCGAGCGCCGTGATGCGCCGGGCTGCCTCGAGCCCGTCCACACCCGGCATCTGCACGTCGAGGCAGACCACGTCCGGCCGGAGCGTGGTGACGGCGTCGACCGCCGTCGCTCCGTCGGCCGCTTCACCGACGACCGTGATGCCCGGCTCCGACTCGAGGATGACCCGGAACCCGGCGCGCACCAGGTCCTGGTCGTCGGCCAGCACCACCCGCACGGTCACGTCGTCGGCAGCCATGCACGCACCAGGAACCCTCCCCGGGCGCGTGGCCCGATCTCGATGCGACCGCCGACGGCGGCGACCCGCTCACGCATCCCGACGTGGCCGAGTCCGCCCCGCCCGGTGCCGTCCGCCTCGGCCCTGGATGCCGGACTGGAGGCTCGACTCCCGATCCCGGTGTCCGTCACCTCGATCTCCACCGCGTCCGGCAGGTACCGGAGTCGCAGGTCCGCGCGCGCGTCCGGTCCGGCGTGCTTCAGGACGTTGGTCACGGCCTCTTGCGCGATGCGGAAGGCGACGCTGGCGACCGTCGGCGGTACCGCACGCTCGGCGCCGACGACGGTGTACTGCGTCGGGTGTCCAGCGGTCTTGGCCGACTCGGCGAGTTCACCGAGCCGGGCGATCCCCTCGGTGCTCGGTGCGGTGTCGCGGTCGTCGCGGTCCGTCTCGCGCAGGGTGCCGAGCATCTTCCGGAGTTCCTCCACCGCGGTCCGGGCGCTGTCCTCGACGACGCCGAGCGACGTCGCCGCCTGGTCCGGGTCGCGGTCGAGCACCCGTCGGGCAGCGCCCGCCTGGACGCCCATGAGGGAGACGTGGTGGGCGACGACGTCGTGCAGTTCCCGCGCGATCCGGACGCGTTCGAGCGTGACGGCCTGTGCCGCGGTCCGCTCCCGCTCGACTGCGAGCTCGGCAGTGCGTTCGGCGAGCTCGTGCTTCGCCACCGCCGACGCCCATGCGCGGTTGCCCGAGTACCAGGCGGCGCCGAAGTACACGAGGTTGATGATGATCGACATCAGCGAGTTCGCGATGATCGGCGAGACCGGTCCGTCGCCCGTCTTCGGCAGGGCGCTCGGCACCGACCAGCTGAACGACAGGGCGATGAACAGCCAGGCGAACATGCCGACGATGACGATCCAGCGCACCACCTCGGCGCGGACGCGGTCGGAGCACCACGCGCCCACCGTGTACAGCGCGATGAAGAGCGTGAAGTTGTTGAAGAACAGCTCGGGCACGTGCAGGATCTGCATCGCCGCGAACGTCGCCGCCACGACCACCGCGACGGTCGTCGGGAAGCGGCGACGGAACGCGAGGGGGCCGGCGTTCGCCACGACGAGCAGGACCGACAGCCACCACGGTGCGAGCTCCTCGTAGAAGCCGGTCGAGCCGTAGAGGATCGTCGAGATGCCCATCGCGACGGCGAGTGCCGCTGCGAGGATCGTGTCCTGCCGGTACTCCGCGCGACCGACGGGCAGCCGCGACCACTCGCGCGTCGTCGCCCCCGTTGCGTCCATGCCGTCAACGGTAGCGGCCCGGGTGCGCTTCGGGGGTTGGCGCGGGCGGTCCGGCGCGCTTGGGGGTCGAATCGCGCGTAGGAGGTCGAATCGCGCGTAGGAGGTCGGTTTTTCCGACCTCCTACGCGCGGTTCGGCTTTCCATTGCGGGCGTTGTGGGTGCTCTGGGCGGTCGCGCAGCAGGACGGGAGGCACGGTGCGGGCTGGCACCGTGCCTCCCGTCCGTCGCGGTGACCGTCCACCGCACGGTCGTTGCGTCCGCAACGTGCGACAGCTGCGCTGTCGCGCGACAGCGACTTCGTCGTTCCGAGTCGGTGCCCGTGCCGGTGTCCGTGTCGCTAGTGCTCCGTGCGGCGCGACCACCGGACCAGCAGGAACAACCCGAGCACGGCGGCCACGGCCACGAACCCGCCGATCCCCACCGATCCTGCTGACACGGCCACGCCGGCGAGCACCGCCAGGACCGGGGCGTCCATCGCCCAGAGGACCCGGATGACCGGCATCGGGTCGCCGACCGCAGAGGGCGCCGGCGTCATCAGGAAGAGCGGCGCGGGCCCGCGGAGGGCGTTGCTGAGATGTGCCGCGACCACGACGATCGGCAGCGCGATGCCGCCCCAGACGAGCACGGGCACCGATGCCGGCGCGACGACGGCACCGAGCACGATCGCTACCCCGCCGGTCAGGAGCAGCGTCGTTCCGGTCGGCACGATGCTGTGGAGGAGGAGCAGCCGCCCGTCGCCGACGCCGTACATCGGGAGGTCCGTCGTGACCTGCGCGGCATGGTGCAGCCCGCGACTGAACGCGCCGACGCCGGTGTACAGCAGGACCGCGGCGAGGGCTCCGAGCAGGAACCCGCCCGCGGGTGCGACTGCGGCGAGCACCAGGAACGCTCCGGCTCCGGCGACCGCCACGACCCCGGCCGCGAGGCGTGCCGGCGTCCGGATCGCACCGACCAGGTCGCGGACGACGAAGACCAGCCCGAGTCGTGCGCTGCGGCGCACCCCGTCGATCCGCCGCCCGACGGTCGGGAGCGCCTGGTAGGACTCGGCGACCGAGGTGAAGTCGAGGCTGACCGCGTGGGCGATCGCCACGTCCCAGTTCGCCGCCTGTGCCGTGAGCGTCGCGTCGTCGATCCGGTCGAGCAGCCACGGCACCGCCACGAGCCCGGCGGCCGCGAGGACGAGCAGCACCACGTCAGCGCCGACGACAGGTCCGGCACTGCTCACCCATGCCCATCGACCGAACGGTTCCGCGGAGACGACCTGCGCCGCCACGGCGAGGAGGAGCAGGACCACGGCGAGCGCCCCGGCGACGCGGGGGAACGACTCACCGATGAGCCAGCACACCACCGCGACCACGCCGACGAGCGCACCGCGCAGCGCGAAGTCCAGCACGGCGGGCGCGGACACCAACCCGAGCGAGCCGAGCGCGAGTCCGATGAACACCGCGATCCCGCCGCCGACCACGACCGCGACGCCCACCGCTCCGAGGACCCGCGACCGGAACACCGTCCGTCGGCGGAGATCGCTGCCGGCCAGCGCGTGGACGAGGAACGGCGGGGCGACCGCCGGCCCACGGCTCCTGCCGATCAGGAGCGCCGCCGCCCAGATGCCGAGCACGACGGTCCCGGCGATCGTCCCTGCGGCCGACGACGCCAGCGCGGACGAGCTGGTCTCCGTGGTGATCCGCAGCCACACGGTCCGGCCGATCGGGGCGCCGACGATGAGCGCGGCGAGCACGAGCGTGTACGCGAGGTAGGCCCGGTCCCCCAGGTCCCGGACCTGACGGTCGCGCCACACGCCGGTGGCGGCAGCGAGTCGTGCGCTCACCGGAGGGCACCCAGGTCGACGACGCGGTCGGCGAGCTGCTCGGTGAGGAGGTCGCTGTGCGTCGCGACGACGAGCGACGCACCGGCGTCTCGGCGACGGCCGAGCACGTCGCTCACCATCTCGAGGCGTTCCTGGTCGAGTCGTTGTTCGGGCTCGTCGAGCAGGAGCACGTCGAACGGTCGCGCGAGCACGAGCGCCAGCCCGACGAGCTGCTGCTGTCCGGTCGACAGCTCGTGCGGGAACCGCCGCACCAGGGTGTCCAGTCCGAGCGCACCGAGTGTCTCCGCGGCCAGCGTCTCGGCGGTGTCGCGGTCGTCGAACCAGGTCGCGGCGACGAGCCGGACGTGGTCCTGGACGGTCAGGTCGCTCGCCATCGGTGGCAGCCCGATCATCGAGGCGACCCGGCGCCGGAAGGCCGGATCGCGACGGGAGATCCGCGCCCCGGCGATGGTGGCGGTCCCCGTCGTCGGCGAACGCATCCCGGCGAGCACGCGGAGCAGGGTCGACTTGCCGGCGCCGTTGTGCCCGCGCACGATGAGGGCCTGTCCCGCGTCGCACCGGACGGTCGTCGTGGGCAACAGGGTCACGTCATCGACCGCGACCACGAGGTCGTCCACGGAGATCATCACGGGACCAGCCTGCCCTGTCGACGTACCGTGACGCGAGCAGGAGTCCTCGGTTACCATCCACTCCACCGTGGTCAGGGGTGACCGCGCCAGGATCAGGGGCCCACCATGACCGCACGACGATGGACGACGGTCGGCATCACGACCACGATGACACTGATCGGCGTGCTGGTCGCACCGGTCACCGCGAGCGCTGCGGTCCCGGACGGCGACGGGACGCTCACCGTGATGCTGACCGACCCGGACAAGCAGCCGATCGCCATGGCCGGCGTGGCCGTGGACCTGCGCGCCGCGGACGGCGGCACCGCCGCGTCGGCGACGAGTGACCAGCGCGGACGCCTGACGTTCGAGGACGTCCCTGCCGGGACCTGGACGCTGCACGGCGAGCGCGAGGGGTCGTACGGCTTCGACGACACGATCCCCGCGTCGCGGACCGGGGTCGTCGTCACGCCGGGTGGTCACGACACCGTCGTGCTCGTGATGCGGAGGGGTGCGTCCATCGGTGGTACGGCGCACAACCCGTCCGGCGGGGACCTCTCCGGCGCGTCGATCGTCGTGCGGGGCTGGAACACCGGCACCGTCAAGCACACGGTGACCTCGCCGGACGGGCACTACTGGGTGCACGGGCTGCCGAGCGACGACTACAGCGTGCAGGTCAACGCGCACGACGAGACCCTCGACTCGTGGCCGGCGCTCCGGAACGAGTCGTGGGGGTTCCACCGCGATCCGGGCTCCACGGCGGCGCGCACGTACGTCCGGGTGTCACACGAAGCGGTCGGCCGCGACGAGACGGTCCTCGACGGGATCGACGGCAGTGCGACCGAGGGCGTCACACTCACCGGCATCGTCAACCCGCAGCTCGACACCGACTTCACGGGCGCCACCGTGCACGTGTACGGCGAGTCCATCGGCAGCACGTTCGACACCCGCATGAGCTACTGGTCCCCGGGCCGCGGCGGGACGTTCGGCGCGGTGTTGAGCGCCGGGCGGTACAAGGTCGAGGTCGTCGGGTGGTCGCCGAGCCAACGTCGGTACGTCTCGTACTGGTACGGCGGTGAGGGCAACCGGCCGGTCGCGGACCGGGCGTCGTCGCACACGATCGTGATGGGCGGAGACCAGAGCCGCTCGGTCTCGTTCTGGAGCACTCGCTGACCGGTAGTTGCCGATGGTTACGCCCGCCACGAGCGACAGGGTCGCTGTCGTACGACACACGCGTTGTCGGTACCGAGCGCTCGCAACTGTTGCACGCGCGGGGCGGCGACAACGTCGATGTCGTGCGACATCGACGTTGTCGTTCCGAATCGCTCGCGCCGCACCCCGCGCTCGCTCCCGGGCTACGCTGCGTTCCACCGGGCAACGCCGACGAGGAGGTCGCGCATGCACAAGGTCACGTACTCGATGACGGCGTCCCTCGACGGGTTCGCCATGGACTCCGACGGACGCTTCGACTGGAGCGAGCCGGACGACGAGGTCTTCCGTGTCTTCCTCGACCAGCTCCGGGGCGTCGACGTGCACCTCATGGGGCGGAAGCTCTACGAGACGATGCTGTTCTGGGAGACGGCGGAGGACGTCCCCGGGCTGAGCGATGCCGAACGCGAGTGGACGACGCTCTGGAAGGCGCTGCCGAAGGTCGTGTTCTCGCGGACGCTCACGGAGGTGCAGGGCAACGCACGCCTGGCGACCGACGGCGTCGCAGCGGAGATCGACCGGCTGCGCGCAGCGCCGGGCGACGGCGACATCGCGATCGGCGGACCGGAGCTGGCGGCCGAGATCGCGGGCCTCGGCCTGATCGACGAGTACCAGCTGGTGGTCGCGCCGGTCCTGGTCGGCGGCGGGACGCCGTACTTCGCGCACGGCGGCGACCAGGTGGGACTCGAACTCCTCGAGACCCGCGTCTTCGCGGCGGGGTCCGTGTTCCTCCGCCATCGCGTCACGCGCTGAGCAGACGTGGACCGCACCGCTGACGGGCTGGAGGCTCGGTGCCAGCTGGCACCGAGCCTCCAGTCCGTCAGTCGGGCGCGTTCAGAGCGCGAGCAGCAGGACCACCAGGGTCGCGACCGACAGCACGAGGAGCGCAGCCGCGCCCTGCAGGCCCTTGTCGCGAGCCCGCACGTGCGCGACGATCGCGCCGACGAAGTACACGATCGAGCCGATGGCGGCAGCGACGCCGAGCGCCGGGATCCACAGCCCCGCGACGAGGCCGATCGTGGCGAGGACCTCGAGTACCCCGAGCACGCGCATCTGCGACGGGGTCACGTGCACCGTTGCCATGTTCGCCCGCATGGGTGCCGCTCCGATGAGCTTCATGACGCCGGAGCCGAGCATGGCGGCGGCGAGGACGAGGGACAGGATGACGGCTGCGATGTGCACGGAGGACTCCAAACGGTGAAGCGGACAGTGGTGTCCGGTTCAATCCGGACAGCACTGTCCGTATTCCCGGAACGCCGTCGTACACTCCGATCGTGAGCGAGACCCACGCGAGAGCACCTCGGAAGGACGCCATCCGCAACCGCGCAGCGATCGTCGAGTCGGCGTGCACGGCCTTCGCGAAGCGGGGACTCGACGCTCCGCTCGAACCGATCGCCGCGGCCGCAGGAGTCGGCAACGCGACGCTCTACCGGCACTTCCCCGAGCGTGCTGCCCTGTGGGAGGAAGTCCTCCGAGCGCCGTTACAGGAGGTCCTCGACCTCGTGCACGAGTGCGCCGAGCTGTCGGAACGGGATCCCTGGAACGGGTTCGCCACCTTCATCCGCCGGACCGCCGAGATCGAGGCGCGACGCGAGGGCTTCAGCGACCTGATGACCACCCGGTTCACGGGCGCGCCGACGCTCCTCGCCATGCGTGCGGAGATCCAGGCCGGCCTCGAGACGCTGTTCCGCCGCGCGCAGGACTCCGGCTCGATCCGGCCCGACGCAGCGCTCGAGGACGTGGCCGTCCTGCAGCTCTCGATGTCGAGCACGATCGCGGCCTTCGGCGAGGTGGCTCCACAGCTGCACCGACGATGGGTCGACCTGCTCCTCGATGCCTTCCGAGCACCGGGCGCTGAACGAGAGCCGCTCGGTGGGCCACCCCTCCGGCCGAACCAGATCTGGCGTGCGGTGATGGCGCGGCGGCGGTAACTCCAAGCCCCTCATCTGGTGCGGAAGTAGCGGTGCAGGGCTCGTTCGCGGATGCTCACCAGGCCGAGGGCTCCCCCGACGACCGCACCGACGATCCCCACGGCGAGACCCACCGTCGCTTCGAGGAGAACGGGCCCCGCGTCCGATCCGTCGAGCCCGCGGATGAGGACGACGACCGACGCGAACGTCGCGACACCGCCCACGACCGCCCACACGACGTGTTGCACGGTCGTGCCGACCAGTTGCGCCGCGATCGTCACGCCGACGTGTCGATCGGACGCGATGGACAGCCGCCGCCGGAGAGCCGCGATGCCGCCGATGACGACGCCCGCGGCGAACGAGGCCACCGTTGCCGTGTTCGCGTCGATCACGGCTCCACCGACCGCGAACCTCGTACCGTGCCGGGGGTTGAGCTGCCCCGTTGCGACCCGTTCCTCACCTTCTGCTCCCGTCGACGGCAAGACGACGCGTCGGACTGCGGCAGTCGCGTCGTCGTCCTGTGGCCAGATCGTCGCCCAGCAGGCATCGAACGATCGGCCGTCGTCCACGGCGGGAGCGAGGAACGCGT
This sequence comes from Curtobacterium guangdongense, assembly GCF_049341845.1. Lineage (NCBI taxonomy): Bacteria > Bacillati > Actinomycetota > Actinomycetes > Micrococcales > Microbacteriaceae > Curtobacterium > Curtobacterium guangdongense. The sequence goes on along the minus strand of NZ_JBMPIT010000007.1, from coordinate 174,542 downwards.
ACTCGAGTTCTGGGTCACGCCCGTCATCAGGATGGTCGTAGACAGCGGACACCCGGCTGACGCCGGTGGCCGTCGACAGGATGTCGCCGGTCTCGAGGCCGAGCTCGTCCGCGACCGGCCGCGACGCGAACACGCCCGCACCGCCGCTGCCCGTCGGAGAGAGCAGCGCGCCGAACCCTACGGTGACGTCGTACGTCGGCACCGAGGTGCGCGGGAGGGCACTTGGGACGGTGCCCTCGATGTGTTCCCGCAACGCCCCTGCAGCACGGACGCTCGGGATGTCCACGAGCGCGTCACATGCTCGCCCGTCGATCCGATGGGCCGCCCGCACAACGGTCGTGGCGCCCCCGACGGCGACGAACTCGTGCGCAGCGCGGACCTCGGCGACCACTCCGGTGGCCCGCACGCCCACGATCCCGCCGAGGACGATCGCCGTGAGGATCGCGAAGAACGCAGCAGATCCTGCACCCGCGACGACGTCACGCCATCCTTCGCGAACCGCCTCACGAAACCTCACCGGTGTTCACCGAGGTCGAGGACGTCGTCGCACGCTGCGCGGGTGTCCTCGTCGTGAGTCGCAACGACGACGGTCGCGCCCTCGGCAGCGAGCGCCCCGATGGTCCGGTTGACTTCGCGCGCCGTCGCCCGGTCGAGCTGTGCGGTGGGTTCGTCCACGAGCATCACACCGGGACGGGCCGCAACGGCCCTCGCGAGCATCAGCCGTTGCGCTTCGCCGCCGGAGAGCTCTGAGAACCGTGCCGCTGCACGACGACCGAGCCCGAACCGCGCCAGGAGCTCGAGGGCTTCGCGGACCGCGCGCGGGCGTGACGCACCTGCCGCCACACCGGGCAGCGCGACGTGGTCAAGGGCGGTGCGCCCGGCGACGCCGTACGGGTTCTGAAAGACCCACACCACCCGCTCCTCATCCGTGCGCTCGACGACGCCGGACGATGGTGTCTGCATCCCGGCGACGATGGAGAGCAGCGTCGACTTGCCGGATCCACTCGGTCCGACAAGCGCGCACACCCGGCCCGCTGCAAAGGTCGCGTCGACGTCGGTGAACAACGGAGCGCCCGCGACCCAGCTGTGCCCGACCCCCCTCAGGATCACCGACACGTCTGCGACCGGTCCGGATCGACGCGGACCCGGTCGAGCCGTTCTCCGCTCCGGACCCGGACGAAGGCCTGTCCGAGTTCGGACCCGACCAGGGCGACTTGCCGCGCCGAGCCGATCGTCGGCTGCACGCAGGCGAGTCCGTCCGCAACGTGCCAGAGGACGTCCGGCGGCACGACATCGACCTCGAGCGGCTCGGCAAGCAACCAGCTCGCGACGAGTGTCGGAGCTCCTTCGGCCGATGCGACGGCTGACTGATATTCAGGGAGGGCACCGATCGAGCGGAGCGCCGCCCCGTCGCCGATGATGCCGTCCGCTCCGATGTCCACCGTCGCTCCGCCGACGCGCAAGCGACGCGCACCGTCGACAGGGTTCGACGGCACCTGTTCAAGCCGCGCGCTCCGGAGCTCGGCCGGCAGTGACACGAGCATGCCCCCGTCTGGCACGGCGGCTCCGACGACCGCAGAGCACGACCGCACCGTCGTCTCCGCAGCCGGGATCCACGCGAATGCACCGACAGAGACCGAGTCGTCTGGCAGCTCCGCGGCAGGCACTCCGCGCTCGCCGAGGAACAGCCTGGCCGCGCGCAGTGTCCCCGCCCCGACCACTCCGTCGACCGTGACGGTACCTCCGAGCCGCGAGAGCTCCGCCTGCAAGGCCCGGACGTCGTCGCCCCGATCTCCCACGGCGAGGTCACGCCAGAGTGGCATCGACGCCGCGAACGCGATGACCGGTGAGCCATCGACGGTCGCAACGACGTCGCCACTGTGCAGAGCGCCTCCCGTCGTGCACGTCAGGGCGGTCACGGTCCCGGTGCGTGACGTCACGACAGCGCGCGGGGCACCGGTCTCGAGTGCGAGCGAGACCTGTCGCTCATCGGCGTCCGTCCGATGCGTCGCGCTCACGACGGTCCGGGGCTTCGGCGTGGAGAGCGATCGTGGGGCATCGACGGGCAGCGTCAGCACCAGCGTCACCGCGGTCCCCGCGGCGACGAGTACCGAGCCGAGGGCCACGAGCGTCGGAGAAGCTCGTCTCGCCCGGCTCATCCGTCCCGCCAGAGCCCGAGCGGATCGAGCCGACACTGCACCGCATCCGGGTCGTACTCCTTGAACGAGTACACACCCTTGTCGTTCTCGGCGCGCCACTTCCGCTCCGAGTAGCTCTTGGCGACAAGTCCCGCCTTCCGCAGACACGCGACCGTGATCTTCGCCTCGTCCTGCTTCTCAGGGTTTCGACGGGTCTCCTGGTAGAGGAACGTGATGCTCTGGTCGTACCGCTTCTCGCATGCTTCGAGCACGGAGTTCGTCCGATTCATGTCGTTGCTCGGCGGGCTCCCACCCGAGCTCCCGAGTTCGAAACCACCATCTGTGCCGTACGTGATCGTGTACCCGGAATCTGCGAGACATCCGCGGATCCGCTCGTGGGCGTCCTCGAGTTCCGCCGTGGTCACCTTGCCGTCCCCGAGGACCTTCGCTTCGTAACCGGAGACTCCGGCGTTCAGGGCCTCCCGGAAGTCTTCCTTCCACGGCCCGGCGTCCTGCAGCGGAGCGTCAGTTCCTGCCTCAGAAACGGCTCGATCCTCGATCTGCAATCCCGCGCAGCCAGCGGTCGCGCTCACGAGTGCCAGTCCGAGCGCCAGCAGCACGCGCATCACCTGTCGCGCCAGAGCCCGAGCGGATCGAGCCTGCACTGCACGGCGCGCTCATCCCACTCGTTGAACGAGAACACACCCGAGTCGTACTCCGAACGCCACTTCCGTTCGGAATACCCGCCATCAACGATGCCGGACGCCCGGAGACAGGCGACCGTGATCTTTGCCTCGTCCTGCTTTTCTGGGTTCCGGCGGAGTTCGTTGAAGAGCATGGTGATGCTTCGATCGAAGCGACGGGCGCAGGTCTGCATCGCCGTGTCGACGACCCCTGTCGCCGGAAGGTCGCCACCGTCCGCCATCGTCAGGTCTGAGGTTCCATCGTCGGAAATGCGCAGGACGTAGCCCGCATCGCGCATGCACGCTTTCTTCCGCGCTTGTGCGTCTGCGAGTTCCGCGGACGTGATCAGTCCGTCCTCGAGGACTTTCGTCTCGTACGCACTGGAGTCGCTCACCGCATCGCCGAATTCCTGTGCCCAGGGTCCGGCCGATGGCACCGGCGCGGCATCGGCACCCGGGTCCCCTGATCCGACCGAGCAACCCGCGAGAAGCTGAGCGGCCACGACGCCGATGACCAGGACGAGCAATCCGCCTCGACGCAGCGGCAACTCAGACCCGAACCATTCCGTATTGCGTCACGTTCGCGTAGCACAACGGCTCGTAGGACCAGGTGTTCGCTCCGGCGTTGTTGCCGTACTTCAAGATCTTGTTGTCGATGCGGTTGAAATGATGCGCCATACCGCACCCCGTGTAGTTCTTGCCCTTCGTCTGCGTGATCTGCCCCCAGCACGCAGCCGCATTCGCCTCAGGAGCCGAAGCCGTATCGAGCGCAATGCCCCCGCTGACGACCGCGCCGACGAGCGCGGCCCCGAGCAGCAGTTTGGTGATGGTCATGATGTCCTCCCGTACACCGCGAACCCCTCTCGCTGTCCGTTAACATATCTCCGTTCGCCGTTCGCTGCAACGACCGGATGTCACCGGTGCTCGAGCACCTGCAGCAACGACGAGGCCGAGCGACGCCCGTCGGCGACGACCCCACGAAGCGAGCGGACGAAGGGGGCACCCGGCGAGACGGTGACGGGCCGCTCCCACGCGACCGCGGTGCCGATGCCGGGGTAGTCGGTCGCCCGGACGAACCACGGGTCACGCGACGAGGACGTCAGCAGGACCGTCGCCGCGCCCGTCGAGCCCGGGGTCCCGGCGAAGTCCGCCGCCCACCTGAGCCACGGCGCCCGGGTGCCGAGCACGGCGTCCTCCCCTTCGGCGTCGGCCGTGGAGACCTCGATGCCCGAGCACGGCGGGAAGCGCCAGAACCACCCGCCGTACCCGGCGCGTGGTCGACCGTTCGACCCGGGGCTGCCGAGCGTCACCGTCCGGTCGCGCACGGGTTCGAGCGACGTGGACAGGTCGAGCACCCAGCAGTCGGCAGCGACCGGTCGGGCCCGCATCGTGCGGACCTCGCGGAGCTGGTCCAGGCCGTCGCGATCGACCCACGTCAGGGACGCCGTGATCGAGTCGCCGTCCCCCTCGAGGTCGTCCAGCCGCTGCCGACCGTGGTCGTCCTGGTCGACGTACCCGTGTCCGTGCACGTACGTCCCGCCGCCCCAGGTGTTCGTGTCGTCGACGTCGGCGACGGTGAACCCCAGCCCGAGGTGCCAGTCGTGGTCGGCCGGCCGGCGGGCGGTGAGCTCGACGCCACCGAGGGTCCGGACGGGGTGCAGGAACGGGCGGGGGGACGAGGACGGCGTGGTCCCGGCCCCGTCCTGCAGCACGAGCAGTGGACCTGCACCGGCAGTGGCCACCACGGCGTCCCGCGCGGCCGACGCCCACGGGGCGCCGGCATCGACGAAGGTCCCGTCGAGGTCCGCGGCCGCCCGGACCCAGCGCTCGACGTCCTGAACGACCGGGTGCGCGTCGTCGCCGGCGCCGACGACCTCGACGAAGCGGGGCTCGATCCGTGTGGGTTCGGGTGCGGTGCGCATCGCCTCGACGACCCGCATGAACGCACCGGTCGAGTCGAGGGGCACCAGCAGCGGGACGCCGTCGGCGCGGTGGGCCAGGAGGTTCTCGAGCAGGTCGGTCCTCGTGCCCGGGGTGACCGCGCCGTCCGGCCCGACGACCTCGTCCGTCGTGTACCGGAACGAGACGGTACCGCGGTCGCCGACGACCTCGACGACCGGTGCCGCGTCCGCATCGCCCGAGGCAGCCAGGGTCAGGGCCGCGGACACGGTCGGTCGGCCGGCGTCGAGCGAAGCTGGCACGATCCGGAGCGCCGTCGTGTCGTCCGCGTCGATCGCGTTCGCCCGGTACGCATCGACGTCGACACGCTCCACGTCCTCGACGCGCTGGACCCCGGCGATCCGGAGCGCCGTCGCCACCGCGTGCGCGAGCGGGTTCGTGACGACCCCGTCCACGACGTCGACGCCGTCGAGCGAGCGCCTGCCGGCCCACGGCGAGCGCTTCCAGTACGCCGCGCGACGCACCCAGGTCCCCATCGCCCGCACGTGCCGGACCGGACCGATGTCGAACCGGTCGGCGTCGAGGTCGTCGAGCACGTGCGATCCGAGGCTCTGGAACCCCACCTGCACGACCCGACCGGTCTCGCGCTGCACGGCGAGCAGGGCCTCGAAGTCGGCCATCCGGGCGAAGGGCGGCTTCTCGAGCAGGACGTCGGCACCCGCGCGGAGCGCCTCGGCAGCGACGGCCGCGTGCACGGGGATGGGCACCGCGGCGATCACGACGTCCGGCACGCCGACACCCGCGAAGGCGTCGCCGAGTGATGGGAAGAGCGGAGCGCCGACGGCATCGACATCGACCACGAGGGGGTCGACCAGCCCGATCACCCGGACCGCGCCAGCCGCCTGCAACCGCCGCAGGTTCGCCAGGTGCACCGCACCGAAGCCGCGCACCCCGACGAGCACGACCGATGCCCCGGTCATCGGTCGGAGCGCCGCACGGGGACGCACGCGTCGAACGCCGCGACCACCCGTTCGGCGACGACGTCTGCCGGTGTGTCCCAGACGTCCTGGTTGAACACCTCGACCTCGACGTCCCCGGTGTACCCGGCCGCGTCGACGGCCGCGGAGACCGGACCGAAGTCGATGTGCCCGTCGCCCATCACACCGCGGGACAGCAGCGGATCCGCGGCGATCGGCGTGACCCAGTCGCTCACCTGGTAGGACGCGATCCGGCGCTCCCTCCCGGCTCGCGCGACCGATTCCGACAGCGCAGGGTCCCACCAGACGTGGAAGGTGTCCACCACGACCCCGACGACGGCCGGTTCGAACGGCGCGGCGAGGTCGAGGGCCTGCGCGAGCGTCGACACGACGGCCCGGTCGGCGGCGTACATCGGGTGGAGCGGCTCGATCGCGAGCTGCACCCCCGCTGCGGCTGCCGCTGGTGCGAGTTCGGCGAGCGCGTCGGCGACCCGACCCCGCGCCCCGACCAGGTCGGTCGACCCGGACGGGAGGCCCCCGGCGACGAGCACGAGCACCGCCCGCGATCCCGGCGCTCCCGCAGCCGCCAGTGCCGCCGTCTCCTCGATCGCCCGTCGGTTGTCGTCGATGGCAGCCCGGCGGACCGCACTCTCGACCGGCGTGAAGAAGCCGCCGCGGCAGTGCGACGACACCCGGAGCCCGGAGTCGGCGAGCATCCGCGCGGCCTCGTCGAGTCCGACCTCCTGCACCGGCTCGCGCCACGTCCCGATCGCACCGATGCCGGCGGACCGCGTGGCGGCGATCGCCTCGGCGAGCGACGCGGACTTCACCGTCGCCTGGTTGAGCGACAGGCGCGGGTGCGCCGCTGCGCGCCCAGCCACACGCGCCCCCACGTGCCCAGCCACACGCGCCCCCGCGCGCCCTGCCACGGCGCTCACGCGACCACCTCGCTCCTGGCCTCGACGCGCGGACCGGCACCGGGCCTCCCGGCCGTCCCGACCGGCACCCCTGCCGACGCGAGCAGGCCGTGCCAGCGCGATGCGGCGAGGTCCGGGTCCTCGAGCGCGCCGCAGGCGTTCGCGAGCCGGACGGTCTCGGACAGCTGCGGCAGACTGCGCGCCGCGTGCATGCCGCCGACCATCGTGAAGGCGGGCTGGTGCCCGTTCAGCCAGGACAGGAAGGCGATCCCGGTCTTGTAGTGCCAGGTCGGCGCGGCGAAGACCTGCCGGGCGAGCGCCTCCGTCGGACCGAGCACGCTGCGGAACCCGTCCGCGTCGCCGCGGTCGAGCGCCTGCACCGCCGACGACGCGATCGGCGCGATCGCGGCGAACGCCCCGAGCAGCGCGTCGGAGTGCCGACCGGCCTGCTCGGACATCAGGTCCACGTAGTGGAAGTCGTCCCCCGTGAACATCCTGGCGGTCCCCGGGAGCCGCGACCGGAGCGCGATCTCGGCGTCCGCGTCGAGCAGGCTCATCTTGATGCCGGCGACCCGTTCACCGGCATCCGCGATGATCCGGAGGACGGTGTTCGTGGCGTCCGGTACTGACCTGGACCCGAAGTACCCCTCGAGCACCGGGTCGAAGGCCGCCCCGAGCCAGTGCAGCACCACCGGCTGCGTCGCCTCGGCGATCACCCGCTCGTACACGTGTCGGTAGTCGTCGGCCGTCCGGGCCGCGCGCGCCAGGTGCCGACTCGCCATCAGGACGGCGACCGCATCGTGCTCCTCGGCGTGCCGGAGCTGCGCGACGTACGCCTCGACAATCTCGTCGAGGGTGGCGCCGTCTGATGCGATGTCGTCCGTGTTCACGCCGACCGCGATGCGTCCGCCGACGGAACGGGCCTCGGCGGCGCTGCGCCGGACGAGTTCGCGCATCGCGACCGGGTCGAGGCCCGCGTTGCGCTGCGCGGTGTCCATCGCGTCCGCCACGCCGAGCCCCCACGACCACAGGTGGTGCCGGAACGCGAGGGTCGCGTCCCAGTCGACGTCCGCGGCGGCACCGGGGGTGTTGTCGCCCGCGACGCGCGGGACGACGTGGGCCGCCGCGTAGACGACCCGGCTGGTGAGCGGTCCACTGGGCTTGGTCCATGTCGGGAGGTCCCGGAGCGGGACGCCGGCCGTGGTGCCGTCCGGCGCGAGGAGCGTCAGGAGCGTCATGCGGTCACCCGTGTGTCGTCGGCCTGGAGGCTCGGTGCGGCTCCGTCGTCGAGCCGCAAGTCCGGCAGATCGATCCGTCGCCCCTCGCGGTTCGACCGCAGACCGGCTTCCGCCAGCGCCACTCCCCGCGCACCGGAGAGCAGGTCGTAGGGGTGCGGCGCGTCCTCGACGACGTGACGCACGAACTGCTCCCACTGGACCTTGAAGCCGTTCTCGAAGACCTCGTTGTCGGGGACCTCCTGCCAGCCGGCGCGGTAGTCGTTCTCGTCGCGGATGTCGGGGTTCCAGACCGGCTTCGGTGTCGTGCTCCGGTGCTGGACCCGGCAGCCGAAGAGCCCCGCGACGGCACTGCCCTCGGTGCCGTCGACCTGGAACTCGACGAGCTCGTCGCGGTCGACGCGCACCGCCCAGCTCGAGTTGATCTGCGCCGTGATCCCGCCGGCCAGGTCGAAGATGCCGTACGCCGCGTCGTCCGCGGTGGCCCGGTACCGGCTGCCGTGCTCGTCCACGCGCTCCGGGATGTGGGTGACGGCGCGGGCGGAGACGGACTCGACCCGGCCGAACAGGTCCTCCAGGACGTAGTTCCAGTGCGGGAACATGTCGACGACGATGCCGCCGCCGTCCTCGGCGCGGTAGTTCCAGCTCGGGCGCTGCGCGGCCTGCCAGTCGCCCTCGAAGACCCAGTAGCCGAACTCCCCGCGGACACTGAGGACCCGTCCGAGGGCGCCGGACGCCAGCACCCGGCGGAGCTTCCGGAGCCCCGGGAGGAACAGCTTGTCGTGCACGACGCCGTTCTTGACCCCGGCGTCGCGGGCCGCGCGGGCGAGGTCGAGCGCGTCGTCGAGGGTCTCGGCCGTGGGCTTCTCGGTGTAGATCGCCTTGCCGGCGGCGATCGCGCGGCGGAGGGCGGGGACGCGGGCACTCGTCACGAGGAAGTCGGCGTAGACGTCCCACCGGGGGTCCGACAGCGCGGCGTCGAGGTCCGTCGTCCAGTGCTCGATGCCGTGTCGGTGCGCGATCTCGGCGAGCTTCGGTTCGGAGCGCCCGACGAGCAGCGGCTCCACCTGGACCCGGGAGCCGTCGGACAGCAGCACGCCGCCCTGCTCCCGGATGGCGAGGATCGACCGGACGAGGTGCTGCCGGTACCCCATCCGGCCGGAGACGCCGTTCATGATGATGCCGAGTGGTGGTCGTGACACGGGGTCCTCCGGTGATCGTCGGTGATCTCGCACGTCTGGCGTGCGGAAAGCGCTTACCGAACGCTACACGGATGCCCGCGCCGAGGGAACCCCCGTCGTCAGCCGAGGCTGGTGCTCGCCCGGAGGACGACCTCGCCGGCGGCCACCGCCGGCACGTCCTCGCCGAGGGCCGCCCGGACGGCGAGCTCCCCGATCGTCTCGAGCGGCAGGTGCACGGTCGACAGCGCGGGGACCACGTCCGCCAGCGTGCCGACGTCGTCGAAGCCCGCGACCGCGATGTCCCGCCCCGGTTCCAGCCCGTGGTCGCGGATCGCGGCGAGCGCCCCGACGGCACTGACGTCGTTGACCGCGAAGACGCACCCGGGACGGACCCCGGCCTCGAGCAGCTGCGTCATCGCGGCATGGCCACCGTCGCGCGTGAACACCCCGGCGACCACCCGGTCGTCCGCCAGACGGATCCCCCGTCCCGCGAGCCCGTCGACGAAGCCCGCAGCCCGTGCCCTGGCGGTGACGACGTCCGGCTCCCCGGAGAGGACCGCGAAGTCCCGGTGCCCCTCGTCGACGAGTGCCTCGGCCAGCGCAGCCGCTCCCGCACGGTTCCCGATCACGAGCGGGGTGGCGGCGATCGACGACGCGTGGTCGTCGTCGTCCGAGACCAGCGCGACGACCGATGCCCCACCCCCGCGCAGGAGCTCCACCCCCGCTCCTGCCGGGCTGCTCGTCCTGCGGCTGACGGCGAGGACGACCGCGCGCGGCCGGAGTCCCGCGACGCTCCGCAACACCGACGCCTCGCGCTCCGCGTCCCCCGCGGTGGAGGTGATCACGAGCACGAGCCCGGCTCGGTCGGCCGCCCGCATCGCCCCCGCGGCGATCTGCGCGAAGTACGGGTCCGTGATCTCACCGACGACGAGCGACACCACCGTCGTGGCCCCACGCGCGACGGCCTGCGCCTGCACGTTGGGCATGTACCGGAGCTCCCGCGCCGCCGCCTCCACCCGCTCGACGTACTCGGGACGGACGCGGCGGGTGCTGCCGTTGAGCGCTCGGGACGCCGTCGCGAGCGAGACGCCGGCCGCGCGGGCGACGTCTTCCAGGGTCGCACTGCTGCGCTCGACCACCTCGACCCTCCGTCCCGGCCGCGCGTTCGCGGGCACGGTCACAGCATGCCAGGCGGTGCCGTCCACACCCGCCCCGGCAGGCCGTCGGCACACTTGCGGAAAGCGCTTGCCAAGCTCCGTTACAACGATTACGGTGGCGCCCAGTCATCGACACCACCATCAAAGGAGATGGGAATCGTGCAACGAAGCAACTCCACGACGGCGGGCTCCTGGTGAGTGCGCTCGGCGAACTCCGTGCACTCCGCGCACGAGACGCCCAGGGGAAACGCATCCCTGCTTCCCGGCGGGACGACAAGGCAGCGGCCGTCTTCCTCGCCCCGTGGCTGATCGGCATGGTCGGGATCACCCTCGGCCCGATCCTCGCCTCGCTCTACCTGTCCTTCACCAACTACAACCTCCTGCAGAACCCGACGTTCACCGGCCTGACGAACATCCAGCGGATGGTCGAGGACACCAACCTCGGCAGTTCGCTCGTGGTGACGCTCGTCTACACGGTGGTCTCCGTGCCGCTGCAGCTCGCGGCCGCGCTCCTCGTCGCCGTGCTGCTCGACCGCGGGATGCGGGGGCTGTCGTTCTACCGCTCGGTCCTCTACCTGCCGTCACTGCTCGGCGGCAGTGTCGCGATCGCGGTGCTCTGGCGCCTGGTGTTCGGCGGCGACGGCCTGCTCAACGCGCTCCTGGCGGTCTTCGGCATCCAGGGGCAGTCCTGGATCGGTTCCCCGAACACGGCCCTCGGGACGCTGATCATCCTGCACGTCTGGACCTTCGGGGCGCCGATGGTGATCTTCCTCGCCGGGCTCCGCCAGATCCCCCGGCAGTACTACGAGGCGGCCTCCACCGACGGGGCGACCCGCTGGCGGCAGTTCCGGTCGATCACGCTGCCGCTGCTCAGCCCGATCGTGTTCTTCAACCTGGTGCTCGGGATCATCGGGGACTTCCAGTCGTTCACACAGGCCTACGTGATCTCGAACGGCACGGGAGGGCCGACGAACTCGACCCTCTTCATCACGCTCTACCTCTACCAGAAGGCGTTCGGCAGCCTGCAGATGGGATACGCCTCCGCGATCGCGTGGCTCCTGCTGCTCATCGTCGGCGCCGCCACCGCGCTCAACTTCTGGGCCTCGAAGTACTGGGTCTTCTACGATGACTGATCACTCGACCGCACTGCGCCCCGCACCGACGACGCCCCCGGCGGATGACCGGCCCGACCCCCGGCCGGACGCCGTCAGGGTCGCGAAGGCCCGCGGCTCACGCGCTGGCAGCATCGCCAAGCACACCGTCCTCATCCTGCTGAGCCTCGTGATGCTCTACCCGGTGCTCTGGATGGTGGTGAGTTCGCTCCGCCCCGACGGGCACATCTTCGACAACCCGAGCCTGGTGCTCGACACCTTCGACACCGACAACTACACGACGGGTTGGAGCGCCCTGCAACGGCCGTTCGGCGTGTACCTGGCGAACTCGGCGATCATCGTGATCGGCGCCATCATCGGCAACCTCGTGAGCTGCTCCCTCGCCGCCTACGCGTTCGCCCGGCTGAGCTTCCGGTACAAGCGGCTCGCGTTCGGCGCGATGCTCGTGACGATGATGCTGCCCATCCAGGTGCTGATCATCCCGCAGTACGTCATCTACTCGCAGCTCGGGTGGATCAACACGTTCCTGCCGCTCATCGTCCCGAAGTTCCTCGCCACGGACGGCTTCTTCGTCTTCCTGATGGTCCAGTTCATCCGCGGGATCCCGCGGGAGCTCGACGAAGCCGCGCGCATCGACGGAGCAGGGCACGCCCGGATCTTCTTCCAGGTGATCCTGCCGCTCATGAAGCCCGCGCTGGCGACGGCGGCGATCTTCACCTTCATCTGGACGTGGAACGACTTCTTCAGCCAGCTCGTGTTCGTCACCGCGCCGGACAAGTACACGGCGTCCGTCGCCCTCCGCCAGTTCATCGACCCGACCGGGCAGTCCGACTTCGGCGCCCTCTTCGCGATGAGCGTCGTGACCCTCGTCCCCGTGTTCCTCGCGTTCCTCTTCGGTCAGCGGTTCCTCCTCAGGGGCATCGCGACGACCGGCGGCAAGTGAACGGCCCCCGACCCGAACGACCCACCCTCATCACACAGCAAGGAAGCCCATGCACCTGAGATCACGCGTCATCGGCGCCGTCGCGATCGCCACCGCCTCCGTCCTCGCCGTCGGCGGCTGCGCCGTCGGCAACGCCAACGGCGGCAACGCCGAGCTGAGCAAGGACCCCGTCACCATCTCCCTGAACTGGTGGGGCGCAGGGGCCCGCGTCACCGCCACCGAAGCAGCGGTGAAGGCCTTCGAGAAGGAGCACCCCAACATCACCGTGAAGACCCAGTCCACCGACTGGGGCAGCTACTGGGACAAGCTCGCCACCACCGTCGCCGGCGGCAGCGCGCCGGACGTCATGCAGTTCGACCAGATCTACGTCGCCTCGTACGCCCAGCGCGGCGCGATCGCCGACCTCGGGCAGTACAGCAAGTACCTCGACACCTCGGACCTCACGAAGAACGTGCGCGACACCGGCCAGTACGACGGCAAGCTCTACGCCGTCCCGATCGGGCTGAACTCGATCGGCGTCGCCGTGAACCGGACCGTCCTCGACGAGTACGGCATCGACATGCCATCGTCGAAGGGGTGGACGTGGGACGAGATGAACACGGTCGCGAAGGAGGTCACCGAGAAGTCCGGCGGCAAGGTCAAGGGCCTCGACCCGTTCGGCGGTGACACCCCGTCGCTGACGCTCTGGGCGCGGCAGCACGGCGGCGCGGTGTTCGACGACGAGGGCAAGGTCGTCCTGAAGCCGTCCATGCTCGCCGACTACTGGCAGTACGCACTCGACCAGATCGACGCGGGCGTCACCCCGAGCCCGTCGCAGCTCGCCGAGGGCACGAACGCCGCACTCGACCAGTCCGACATCGCCACCGGCAAGGTCGCGATGACGTTCATCCCGTCGAACCTCAGCGCGTACCAGGCCGCAGCGCCGTCACAGAAGCTCGACATGCTCCCGATGCCCGCCGCCGCCGACGCGAAGAAGGGCTGGCAGTACCTCAAGTCCTCGATGTACTGGTCGATCTCGAGCAAGTCGAAGCACCCGGCGGAAGCGGCTGAGCTCATCGACTTCCTGACGACCAGCCCGAAGGTCGGCAAGATCTTCGGCGCCGAGCGCGGCATGCCCGCGAACCCCGCGTTCCAGAAGCAGATCACCCCGGACCTCAGCGGCTCGGACAAGATCGTCATGGACTACGTGAAGCAGGTCACCGCAGAGTCCGGTCCGCCCGCACCGATCACGCCGGTCGGCGCGCAGGACGCGGACACGCTGCTGGCCCAGATCTGGCAGAACGTCCAGTTCGGCAAGACCACGCCGAAGGCGGGGGCCGAGCAGTACGTGACGCAGCTCAAGAAGGCGATTCAGGACGCGCAGTAGCCGCGACCACGGACGGACGGGAGGCACGGTGCCAGCTGGCACCGTGCCTCCCGTCCCTCACACTTCCGCTGTGGCGTCACCACCGCCCACTGCGCGTTTGCCGCTCAATCGATGCTCGGCCAGTCAGTGGTCATGTACGCCTCGACTGCGCGGTGCTGGAAGCTGTACTTCGACCCACGTTTGATGATCCGCCGGATGGTGTCGAGCCGTTGCGCCGTCGGCCCCGCGTCAGTCGCCTTCGCGAAACCTGCCTCAGCGGCGATGATGCTGAACCGCCGTCGTTCCGCAGGCAGGTCCGCCATCGCCCGGAGGAAGTCCCGCTCGCGCTGCGGGAGCCGCGAGACGATGCGCTCGATGTGTGCTCCTGCCTCACTCTCGGCCCCTCGCCAACCGGCGCGGACTTGTTCCAGAGTGATCGTCTCGCCGGACCCCGCATACCACGACTTCTCGCCGGCGAGTTGGAAGAGGAACGGCTCTCCTCGACACAGGTCGACGACAGCGTCGGCCGCGTTCTGTTCCATCCGGACCCTTGCAGTTCCGCCTTCTCCGTCCGGAACCTCCCAGCCGTCGACGACGAACTGGCGAAGGGCTGCGTTCAAGTCCTCATCGTCGATTCCCGTGAGGATGGTCGTCTGGAACCGTCGAGCGAACGTCGCGCCCTTGTGTGCCCCTGCTCTGTCCTCGAAATCGGGGAGACCAGTCAGGTACACAGCGAGCGGCAGTGTTCGCCTCGCGACAAGACCGCCGGGCAGCTCGACGTCGTCTTCGTGACCGATCGCGTCGCCAAGTGCGATGAGCAGCTGCGACAGCACGTTCTCATTGGTGATGTTCTGGACTTCGTCGATGTGGATCAACGCAACGCAGTTCTGCTTGCGCGCAGCGCGGCCGACCTCGACGAGGATGTCTCCGAGCACGCGGTACGGTTCGGGACCTTCCTGGTCGCGAAGCGTCAGCGCGAACCCAGACGCCTCGACGGACTCCACTCGTGCGATCAGCTCTCGGATCCGCTTTTCACGCCGCGTCGCGAGGCCGGCTTGATTGGCGAGGTCGAGGACAGCCGCAGCCACCAGCTTGAGCGGGTCGGCGCCGGATGGAATACGCAACTGCGGAGTCACCCAGTCGCCGCGCACTCGAGCGTCATCCGCGATGCGTCGTACCAGGGAGGACTTCCCCAGGCCCGGCTCTCCGAGGATCGTGCGTCCCCGTTCTGGCAGCCCCGCCATGCGGCGAGGTCGAAGCACGTCCCGCCAGTCGTTCAGCTGCTGCGTGCGGCCCGCCCACACCTCAGGGACGATGTCCGAGCCGGGACTGAAGGGATTGTCGAGAGCGTCACGCACGCGATAAGTTTATCACCGGGCGGACCGATGATAAATTTATCAACAGCCCTCTGCCTCGAGATGGTATCCGGGAATGGAACCCGCGTCCCCGGGTTTGACCCCTCCATGACATCGTCAGCCCAGCGCCGTGGGTGGCTCAGCGTCCTCTCGGTCGCACTCGGTTCCTTCGTGCTCGTCCTCTCCGAGTTCCTGCCCATCGGGCTCCTCCCCGCGATCGCCGCCGACCTCGACGTCCCGGTCGGGACCGCCGGCCTGATGGTCGTCGCCACCGGACTCGTCGGTGCCGTCGCCGCTCCCGTCGTGACCGTCGCCACCTCGCGCCTCGACCGCCGTGTGGTGCTCGTCGCCCTGACGGTCCTGCTGGTGGTCGCCGACGGTCTGGCAGCCGTCGCCCCGTCGTTCGCGGTCCTCCTCGCGGCACGCATGCTGCTCGGGGTCGGGATCGGCGGCTTCTGGGCGATCGGTGCCGGGATCGCCGGGAGGCTCGTCCCGGCTCCGTCGGTCATCCGCGCGACCTCCTTCATCACTGCTGGCGTCTCGGTCGCTACCGTCGTCAGCCTGCCGCTCGGCGCGTTCGTCTCCGCGCTCGGCAGCTGGCGCCTCGGGTTCGTGATCGGCGGGGCGCTCGGGCTGGTCGCGCTGGTGCTCCAGCTGGCGATGCTGCCGAGCATCCCGTCGGTGCAGCGGGTGCGGTTCGCCACGCTCAGCGCACTGCTCCGTGTCCCGAGGGCCCGCGTCGGCCTCATCGGTGCCGCGTTCGTCTTCGCGGCGCAGTTCGCGGCGTACACCTACGTCGCGCCGTACCTGCAGGACCTCGTCGGCGTCGGGCCGGAGACGATCACCCTCGCGCTCCTGGTGTTCGGCGTGGCCGGCATCGTCGGCAACTTCGTGGCGGGGGTCACGCTGAGCCGGAACGTGCTCGGCACGATCGGCGCGTCCAAGATCGTGCTGGCCGCGGCGGTGATCGCACTGCCGTTGCTCGCGCACTCGGTCGTCGGGGTGTTCGCGCTGCTCGTCGTCTGGGGCCTCGTGTGGGGTGCGCTCCCCCTCGGGATGCAGACCTGGATGTCCACCGCCTCACCGGGTGGTTCGGAGACCGGTCTCGCACTCTTCGTCACCACGATCCAGCTCGCGATCGCCGCGGGGTCGGTCCTCGGCGGCGTCGCCGTGACGTCCTTCGGGATCGCGGCGGACTTCTGGTTCGCCGGCGGGATCGCCGTGGTCGGTGCCGTCGTGCTGGTCGGCCTCGGGCTGCGTCGTGGGAACGCGGTGCCGGTGGCGTCCACCGACGACGTCGTCCCAGCGTCGACCAGTTCCGTGACGACGGTGTGCCCGACCGGGGCCTAGTCGCTCAGCGCCGCGCCGCCGTCGGCCGCCTGCCGCCCGACGCCCGACGCCCGCCGCCCGCCGCCCGACCCATGATCGAGTGCGCAGAAGCGGCGGGCAGAACACACCCGAGACCGCACCGTCTGCGCACTCGTTGAGCGCGGAGCGAGCGGGGCGGTCTGACCGCCGGGCGACCCCGTCCGGTGGTCGGACCGTCAGCCCGGCCAGCGCTCCGATGTCCACGTGCCGCCCGCGTCCCGCTCGAACGCGAGCCGGTTGCTCGGCGCGTCCGTCGCCCCACGCCAGAACAGCATCCGCACCGGTGTGATCGCGTAGCCGACCCAGGTGTCGGGCGGATCGAGGACCGCGTCCCGGTGCTCCGCGATGAACGCCGCCCAGGTCGCGCGCCGCACGTCGTCCTCCGCAGCGGCGAGCGGGTGGTCGTTGACCCAGGCGAGCACCTGCAGGTAGTGGGTCCTCGCGGCGTAGGCGGCCCGAGCCTCCTGGTCGGTGACCGGCGCGACGTCCCCGGTGACGACGAGCTGCCGCGCGGTCTCCGGCAAGACGATCGTGGCGGTCGCCCTGGGGACCGCCGCGACCTCGGCGGCCTTCCGGCTCCTGGAGTCGGTGTGGAAGTGCAGGCGCTCCCCGTCGAACGCGGAGAGCAGCACGGTCCTGGCCGACGGGTAGCCGTCGAGGCCGATCGTCGAGAGCGTCATCGTCACCGACGCACCCGCGCCGGGGAGCCATGACGCGGCGAGCGCCAGGGGGCCGGTCGGCGCCGCAGCAGCGGAACCGGAACCGTCCGCGCTGACCTCGCCCGGCAGCACCGACGTCACCGGCGGACGGCGGGGTCGAACCGTGCGATCTCGTGGAGCGACGCGACCGCCTCGTCGAGCGAGACGTCCCACAGCGCCTTGCCGTACTCCACCGTCGCACGGCTCGCGTCCCCGATGACACCCGGTGTCCCGAAGTCGTTCGACAGCCACCCGAAGCTGACCGGGCCGCCGTTGAACCGGATGCGCTCGAACTCGGCGAGGTGGTCGGGCACCCACCGTTCGGCCTTCGACATGTCGACGAGGTCCGGACGCAGGTGCAGGATCATCGAGGTCTCCGCCGCGCCGCCGTGGATCCCGAGGCCGCGCTCGTCGGCGTCCTCGCCACCGGGCCCCTGGACGCGCGCCAGGGTCGGCATCAGGAACGTCTTCAGCCCGAACCGCTTCCGGATCTCGCGCAGGGCGACCTGCAGCAGCGCCACGTTCCCGCCGTGCCCGTTGGCGAACACCAGCGTGCCGGCACCGGTGAGGGCGACGGCGCGGCCGATCTGCACGACGGTGTCGAACATCGTCGCCTCGTCGAGCCACACGGTCCCCGGTGCCCAGCTGTGCTCGTCCGACTTCGTGAACGCCAGGGTCGGGAGCCGCCACACGTCGAGCCCCTCGGTCGCCGCGCGCTCGACGGCCGCCCCGCCGATGTGGTCCGCGAGCAGGAAGTCGGTCAGGAGCGGCAGGTGCGGCCCGTGGTGCTCGACGGCACCGGTCGGCTGGACGACGATCGTGTCGGGCGTGAACCGTGCCGCGACCTCGGGGCCGGACAGCTCGGCGAGGTTCCTCGTCCCGCTCACTTGCCGAACCCCGGGATGCTCGGCTGCGCCGACGCCGTGGATCCGCCGGACTCGACCAGCGCGGGGTCGATCACGTGCCCGGGGTTCAGCAGTCCGGCGGGGTCGGTGCGCTGCTTGAGCGCGACGAGTTCCTCGACGCCGTGGTCGACGTAGTACTGGTGGGGGCTGTGCACGCGGACACCGAGGTCCCGGAGTGCCGGGTACCCGGCGTACACGTCCTCGGCACCGGTGTACGGCGCGGTCAGCATGCCGATCGGCCCGATGTGCGCCGCCTCGATGTGCAGCATGGCGCCCGGGTACACCGCCTCGACCTCGGCGATGCGGTCGATCAGCGCCTCGCCGCCGACCTCGACGTGGAACCAGACGGTGTCCGGCGAGTTCCGCTTGAGCCACCAGATCGGGTGGTTGTAGGACAGCATCGAGACCTTGGTCGTCTGCTGGAGGCCATCGCGGACGTCCTCGACGGTGCCACCCGCTGCCTCGATGAGGTCCCGCGACTCCTCGAGCACGACCGCGTCGATGATCCCGCGCAGGCTCGCCCGGTCGACGGCGATGGCGGGGTCTTTCGGCAGCTTCGCCGCGATCTCGGCCCGGTCGGCGCTCACCAGTCTCGGTGCCGGGGTCGTCCCACGGAGCGTTCGGACCGCGGTGAGTGCCTGCTCGAACGTCGGGAAGGTGGCGTACACGGCACGCCAGTCCTGCAGGGGCTCGAGCCGCACGGTGGCGCGCGCGATGATCCCGGCGGTGCCGTAGGTGTGCACGAACGTCTGCGCCTCGGCACCTTCGACGTGCAGCAGTCCGTCCTCGCCGGGGAGCGCGATGTCGAGCGCGGTGACGAAGCCCTCCCAGTTCGATCCGTGCGAGATCGATCCGGTGCCGCCGGAGCCGCCGGACAGGAAGCCGCCGATCGTCGACTGCGCGGTGGACGGGTACATCCAGAGCTGCTGCCCGGCGGCCGCGGCGGCCTGTTCGAGCGAGACCATCGAGGCGCCGGCCTCTGCGGTGACGTACCCGTCGCCGACCTCGACGACGGTGCGCGCCCGCGAGGTGTCGAGCACCACACCGCCGTGCAGGGGGATGCCCTGGCCGTAGTTGCCGGTTCCCTTGCCCCGCGTGGTGACGGGGACGCCGTGCCGCGCCGCGAGCTGCAGGACGGCGGCGATCTCGTCGGCGCTCGTGGGGTACGCGACCAGGTCGGCGAGGCCGAGGGGGAGCTGTTCGGTGAGGATCGGGCTCATCGTCGCCTCGTCCACGGACGCGCGTTCGCGCGTCCGCTGGTCGGTGCTGACGCCGCGGTCGCCGAGCAGGTCGACGAGCGCGACCCGCAGGGTGTCGAGGGATTCCTGGGTGGCGGGCATTGGGTGCTCCTGTGGGGTGGTCGGACGGGAGGCTCGGTGACGGTCCGGCACCGAACCTCCAGAACGGTGGGTGGGGCCGACTGCCGCGATGGCGGCCGGCCCCGTGGCCGGCTAGAAGCCGAAGCCGATCTTGTCGTCGAGGAACTTGTTCGTGTAGAGGTCGTCGGCCGTGAGGTCGGCCTTCACGTGCCCTCCGGATGCGTCGAAGATCGGCTTCGCCTTCGCGATGAAGTCCGTCATCCGGTCGGCGTCCATGTCGCCGACGTAGGCGTTGTCGCCGTCGGTCGCGACCTTCAGCTTCTTCATCTGCTTGACGGCGAACGCGCCGACCTGGGCGTCGTAGGTCCAGCCGTTGTTGTACTGCTGGACGAGCTGGTCGATCAGGTCGTTCGTCGGCGTCGGGTCCTTGAAGTAGTCGACGTCGGCCTGCTGCATCACCGGCACGAGCTTCTCGAGGCACGGGCTCAGCTTCTGCAGGTCACCGCTGCGGACCGACATCGTCTCCGGGTACGGGTTCCACCCGGTGCTGGAGATGAGCGAGTAGTCCACCTTCTTGCCCCAGGCGGCGACCTCGTTCTGGTAGATGTACGGCTCGGCGGTGGCGAAGCCCTGCTGGGCGTCCTTGCCGCCGGCCGAGACGAACTTCGACGGGGTGCCGTCGTAGCTGCCGTCGAGGACGCTCTTCGGCAGGTTGCCGGACTGCTCGAGGTAGGTCATGTACGCGGCACCGCTGAAGTAGCGCACGACGCCGTCGTTCTTCTCGAGCGCCTTGCCGAGCGACTTGATCGAGTCGACGTCCTTGTACTTCGACGGGTCCCACATGAGCACCATCGGCGACTGGTCGTTCTCGGCGAACACCGCTGTGGTCGGCAGGTTGTCGGAGAACTGCACGGCCTCGTCGGTGGAGACGTAGCCGAGGGTGATGTCCTTGTCCTGGTACATCTGCGAACTGACGGTCGAGTAGCCGATCGCCGGGCCGCCTGCACGGACCTCGAGCTTCACGCCGGTCGACTTGCCGTTGGCGTACAGGTCGCCGGTGACGGACTTGCCGCTCGCGTCGATCTTCGGGTTCGGTCCGAGCATCTGGTACACGTGGCCGTGGTCGGCCTCGGGGTTCCAGTCGGTCTGGACGACGACCGTCGCCGGGCAGACGTCCGACAGGTCGACGGCCGGGCCGCTCGCCGTGGACGCGGTCGACGTGCTGTCGCCGGTCGCGGCGCCGGATCCGCTCGCACAGCCGGTGAGGGCGATCGCGGTGACGCCGAGGGCGGCGGTCGCGATGCCGAGGCGGGTCTTGATGCGCATGGGTGCTCCGTTCGTGGTGCTGTTCACGTGGTGCGTCGGGGTGGTGGGAGGAATGGTGCGGGGGGCTCAGCCGAAGTCGTGCCAGCGCCCGACGGCGAGGCGACCGATCAGGCCGAAGAGCAGGAAGACGGCGACGCCGTAGAGCGAGGCGATGATGATGGTCGCGTAGAGCTCCGGGCCCATCAGGCGTGAGGCGGTGACCTGGATGAGGACGCCGAGCCCGGGGTTGCCGCGCTGGAAGAACTGGTCGCCGACGATCGCGCCGATGACCGACAGCCCCGCCGAGGTCCGCAGACCGACGAAGATCGACGGCAGCGCGGCGGGGACCTGGAGCTTCACGAGCTGCGCGCCGCGGCCGGCCCGCTGCAGCTGGAAGAGCTCGCGTTGCGCCCGGTCGGCGGACTGCAGTCCGAAGAGCGTGTTGGAGACCATCGGGAACAGGGCGATCATCACCGTGACGATGACCCGGCTGGTGAACTCGTAGCCGAACAGGGCGCCGATGAGCGGCACCAGCGCCAGGATCGGCACGCACTGCAGGACGACGGCGTACGGGTAGAGCGAGTTCTCGAGCCACTTCGCCTGCGCCATCAGCATCGCCCAGACGACGCCGATCACGATCGCGAACGCGAGCCCGGTCAGCGACACGACCGACGTCCGGCCGAGTGCCTTCCACAGGTCGCTGTCGAACGTCGTGGGCGCACCGTTCACGCCGGTGTCCCAGACGATCGCCTTGAGCACGAGGTGCGGGTACGGCACCAGGAACGCGAGGTTCCTGACGTGGTCGTAGTAGGCGGCGGCCGCGTACCAGATGCCGATCAGGACGGCGAAGACGACGACCGGCTGCCACCACGTGACGGCGCGACGCGGTCGGGAGCGGCGGGTGGCGAGTCTCGCCGCCCTAGCCTCGGTGGCCTGCTGCAGGGTCGCCATCAGCGGTGCCCCTCTCGGAGTGCGTGGGAGACCTCGCCGACCAGTTCGGCGAACTCGGGGGTGAACCGGATGTCGGGGTCGCGCGGCATCGGGAACGGGACGTCGAAGCGGCCGACGATGCTGCCGGGGCGACCGGACATCACGATGACCTTGGTGGACAGGTACACGGCCTCGGACACCGAGTGCGTGATGAACAGCCCGGCGAAGCGCTGCGCGACGAAGAGCCGCAGGAGCTCGTCGTTGAGGCGCTCGCGGGTGATCTCGTCGAGGGCGCCGAACGGCTCGTCGAACAGGAACAGCTGCGGGTCGAGGGTGAGCGACCTGGCGAGCGAGACGCGCATGCGCATGCCGCCGGAGAGCTGCTTCGGCAGGTTCGACTCGAAGCCGTTGAGTCCGACGAGGTCGATCGCCCGTCGTGCCTTCTCGGCCCGGTCGGCCTTCGGTGCGTGCTGCAGCTCGGCGAGCAGCTCGACGTTGCCCTGCACCGAACGCCACGGCAGCAGCGTGGCGTCCTGGAAGACGTACCCGATCCGGTCCGCGGTGACCTGGGCGGTCCCGTCCGAGGCGGTCTCGAGTCCGGAGGCGATGCGGAGCAGGGTCGACTTGCCGCAGCCGGAGGGGCCGACGACGGAGACGAACTCGCCGCGGTCCACGGTGAGGTCGACTCCCTGCAGGGCGACGGTGCCGTTCGGGAACGTCATCTCGACGTTGCCGAAGTCGAGCAGCGTGTCCGTCGACGTGACGGGCGCTGGTGCGGTGGTGGTCACGTGTACCTCATTTCGGTGGGGTGGGGCGGGCGGGTCGTGCCGGGGAGCCCGGTCAGGGAACGAGTTCGGGGGCGACGGGCGCTCCGGGTTCGGGCGCTCCGGGTTCGGGCGCTCCGGGTTCAGGCACTGCGAGCGCGGGTGCGGCGACGCTGCGGCTGACCTCGGTGACGGCGACGAGTCGGCCGTGCGCGATGACCACCCGGTCGGCGGGGGCGTTCGCCACGGCGTCGACGACGCTCGTCGCGTCCACCGCGATGAGGTCCGCTCGTGCTCCTGGCGCGACCCCGGCGACGGGCAGGCCCATCACGCTGCGAGCCCCGTCGCTGACGAGCGAGTACGCCTCGTCCGGGGTCAGGTGTCCGGCGCTGACCAGGAGCGACGCGGTCTCGAACGCGTCGGAACGGCCGACGGGGTTGAACGGGTCGCGGACGTTGTCGGCGCCGGCTGCGACGCGGACACCGGCGTCGAGCAGGGCGCGCAGGGCGGTGAGTCCGCGGGGCGTCGACACCGGGTGCTGCCAGCCCTGCAGGTACAGGTTCGTGATCGGGAGGGAGATCACCCCGATGTCGGCGGCGAGCACGTCCGCGACGACCTCGGCGAGACGGCCGGGTTCGAGCGTGCCGAGCCGGACGCAGTGTCCAGCGGAGTACTGGCGGTCGCGGGGCCAGTCGCGCACGATCTGCGCGTACCGGTCGAGCGTGACCGGGCCGTCCAGGCTCTCGTCGGCGTGCAGGTCGACGCCGAGGCCCCGCCGCTCGGCGATGACGAGGAGCCGGACGAGGTCGGCCTCCGGGTCGTCGGCGAGGTGCGGGGCGCCACCGACCAGGTCGACGCCGAGGTCGAGGACCGCCTCGACGTGCTCGTCCGGCGCGTGGTGCCCGGCGAGCGCGACGAGCTCCAGGTCGACGAGCCCGGCGAGCTCGCGGCGGACCTGCACGAGCGCCCGCGCTCCACGGGTCGCCGCCTGCACGTCGGCGGTCCCGCGGGCGCTCAGCACGTCGACGTGGGTCCGGATGGAGGTCGTCCCGGCAGCGAGCATCGCGAGGGCCTGTGTCCGTGCCCGATCCGCGATGTCGGCCACGGTCATGTCGTCGGCGTGGTCGACCCATGCCTCGATCGCGGACCCGAGGTCGCCGAGCGGCGGCTGGATGCGGTCGAAGCTCAGGGCCTTGTCGAGGTGTGCGTGCGGTTCGGCGGGGGCGGTGAGCAGGAGCCGGCCCTGCAGGTCGAACGTCGCCGCTGCGTCGGCGGTGAGGGAGCCGGCCGCAGCGACCTCGACGACGGTCTCGCCGTCGATCCGGACGTCGACGGTGCGCCCGTCCGGCAGTGTCGCTCCGCGCAGCAGGGCCAGCGCGTTCGGCAGGGATGACCGCATCGGAACGCCCTCTCGATCGTGTGTCAGAATGTTGATCGCATCAACATTGGTGATGCTATGAGGACCACGTTTCCCACGTATTTCGCGGCGGTTGCCATGTGTGACGGTCGCGTCCCGGTGAAACCCCGCCCGTGACCGACCGACGGAGGAACAGTGCCCACCGACCTCATCGAGCCCGGCTCGACGAACACCCGCGTCGTCGACGAGCAGGCACTCCGCACCGGCGAGCACATCCGCGCGCTGCGCCGGTCGCACGGCCAGACCCTCGTCCAGCTCGCCGAACGCACCGGGCTGTCGCACCCGTTCCTCAGCCAGCTCGAACGCGGGCACTCCCGCGCCAGCATGGTCTCGCTCGAGAAGATCGCGATCGCGTTGGGCACGAGCCAGGTCGAGCTGCTCGCGGCCGGGGACGCGCAGCACCGCGAACCCGACGACCGCTCCCCCGACGTCCTGCGTGCCGCCGACGGTGCCCGCGGTCCGTTCTCGAAGGGCGAGGCGCGCCTGCTCGTGCACGGTGGCCGGCACGCGTTCGAACCGCTCGAGTTCACGGGCATGAACACCGACCCCGGCGAGTACTACGAGCACCGCGAGGACGAGTTCCTCTACGTGATGTCCGGCTCGCTGCTCCTCGACCTCGGGGGCGCCGGCGTGCAGCACCTGGAACCGGGCGACTCCGCCTACTACCGCGGCGGCACACCGCACCGGTGGTGCAGCCCGGACGGCGACCGGTTCCAGCTCGTCGTGGTCAAGCAGAGCCCGTTCGGCGGGGAGGGCGGCGCATGAGCGCTCGGTTCCCCCTCCGGATCGCCGCCCGTCGGGTCGTCGCGGCGGACGTCGTCGCGATCGACCTCGCCGCCGTCGGCACCGAGCCGCTCCCCACCTGGCAGCCGGGCGCACACCTCGACGTCGAGGTCGCACCCGGTGTCGAGCGGCAGTACTCGCTCGTCACCACCACGGACGACGGGCACTGGCGGGTGGCCGTCCTCCGCGAGCACGGCGGCCGCGGTGGCTCGGTGGCCGTCCACGACACGCTCGAGGTCGGGAGCACCGTGACGGTCGGCGGCCCGCGCAACCACTTCGCCTTCGATCCCGACCGACCCGCGGTGTTCGTCGCCGGCGGCATCGGCATCACCCCGATCGCCGCGATGATCGCCGAGGCCGAGCTCCGTGGGACCCCGTGGGAGCTGCACTACGCGGGTCGCCGGCGGGACGCGATGGCCTTCGCCGAGGACCTCGTGGCCGATCACCCGGGCCGGGTGTCGCTCGCCGTGGCCGACGAGGGCACACGACTCGACGTCGAGGCACTGCTCGCGGTGCCACGTGACGCGGTCGTGTACTGCTGCGGCCCGAAGCGCCTGATGGACGCGGTCGAGGCGGCGGCGGCGCACTGGCCGGACGGCAGCGTCCGGGTCGAACGGTTCGAGGCCTCCGACGCCGCCACGCTCCCCGGCACGGAGTTCGAGGCCGAGCTGGCCGTGTCCGGGATGACCCTGACCGTGCCGGCGGACCGCACGCTGCTCGAGGTCGCCGAGGACGCCGGGGTGTTCGTCCTGTCGTCCTGCCGCGAGGGCACGTGCGGCACCTGCGAGACGCCGGTGCTCGAGGGCTCGGTCGACCACCGCGACGCCGTGCTGAGCGCCGCGGAACAGGCCGGCGACCACACCATGATGATCTGCGTGTCCCGCGCGGCACGGGGCTGCCCGCGCCTGGTCCTCGACCTCTAGCCCGAAACCGCCCCGAAACGCGCCGCTGCTAGAACCGGTCCATGCTCACCGTCTCCGGCGCACGCCGCGTCCTCGTCGACCCCAGGACCGAGCGGGACGGGGACGTCCTCGTCGACGACGGCTCGCCGGACCACGCGACCCTCGACGCCTCCGGCTGCGTCGTCACCCCCGGCCTCGTCAACGCCCACCACCACCTGCTGCAGACGGCCTTCCGCACCCTCCCGGGCACGCGTGGCGTGCCCATGTCGGCGTGGCTGCCGACGATGGCCGATGCGTACGGCCGGGTCGCCCACGATCCCGAGCTCTACGGACTCGCCGCGACCGTCGGAGCCGCGGAGGGCCTCCTGTCCGGGGTCACCACGATCGCCGACCACCACCTGAACTGGCCGGCCGCTGCGTCCGCCGACGACACGGTCGCCCTGGCGGCCGCGACGGCCGGGGCGGTCCGTGCGCTCGGAGGCCGCCTGGCGTTCGTCCGTGGTTCCGCGCGGGACGACCCGGACCGCGCGGCGGCGTCGGCCGAGGCGATCGTGACCGGACTGCTCCACCCGGACGCCGTCGGCGGTGTCGACCCCGACGGTCTGCTCCAGGTCGCGGTCGGACCGGCGGGCGTGCACTCCGACGGCGAGGCGACGTTCCGAGCGCTCGGCGACGTGGCCGCACGACACGGGCTCCGCCGCCGGACGCAGGCGAACGAGCAGGTCGACACCGCCATCGCGCTCGAGCGGTACGGCCGACGGCCGGTCGACCTGCTCGAGGACTGGGGCTGGCTCGCGCCGGACGTGACGATCGCGCACCTGTGCGACGTGACCGACGACGAGATCGCCCGGCTCGCCGCCGCCGGCGTGACCGCGACGCACGCGCCGGGGTGCGACGTGCCGATGGGGTGGGGCGTCGCTCCGGTCGCACGGCTCACGGACGCCGGGATCACCGTCGGCCTCGGGACGAGCGGCGGCGGCAGCAACGACGCCGGGCACCTGCTCGCGGACGCCCGGCTCGCGATGCAGGTGTCGGCGCTGGTCGGACCGCAGCTCCCGGCCCGGCAGGTGCTCGGGATGGCGACGGAGGGCTCCGCCGTCGGCCTCGGCCGGCCGGAGCTCGGGCACCTCGGTGCCGGTTCCGCCGGGGACCTGTGCGTGTGGGACGTGTCCGGGGTCGCCGATGCCGGTGTCGACGACCCCGTGGCCGGCCTGCTGTGGGCGTCGCCGGGGCGCCGGCCCCGGCACGTCGTCGTCGGTGGGCGCGTGGTGGTCAGGGACTGGAGGCTCGTGGCGGCCGACGAGGGCGAGCTCGCGGCCCGGCTGCGGGACCGGTTGGCACGGACGCCGGTCACGTCGTGACGGACGGGCAGCTCGTCGGCGCTGGGCGCTTCGACACGGTGGCGGCGACCGAGACGGTGACCGCGGCGCGCGTCCGCTGAGCGAGCGCCGCCAGAGCATCCTCGAAGACGGACGGGAGGCTCGTGGCGGGGTCGCCACGAGCCTCCCGTCAACCGTTGGTCACCGGGACGCGCGCCGGACGCGGACCGCGGCCGCCTCGAACGGCTCGAGGGTCGTCCGTGCGACTCCCCCGGTGACCGTGGTCGGTGCGCCCGTGGCGTCGCCCAGGTAGGTCGACCGGACGGCGCCGTCGACGTCCACGCCGAAGGCGAGCTCGACGTCGACCGGCTCGTCCGCGAAGGACTGGAGCCGGACGATCGACGTCTGCTCGTCGTCGCCGGCGACCACCGAGACGAGCCGGACGCGGGGATCGCTGATCGTGAGGAGCTCCGCCGACGCCCGGTCAGCAGTGCCGACACCGGACGCCGGGACGGCGGCGAGCGGCCGGACCAGGTCGGCCGTGGTCTGCACTGCCACCGCTCTCATGTGCGGGCCCGCACCGCGCCTCCCGTCCGACGGTGGAGACGGACCGGGCGCGGCATCGCGACTCGTCCTCAGACGGGACGGCGCTCGGTCTGCCGTGTCGCCGACCGGGACGACAGGAGGAGCCCGACGGCGATGACGAGCAGTCCGATGCCACTCCCGAGCACGGAGAGGTGGATCGACATCGACGCGACGTCGATGCCGGATCTCGCCGTGAGGAGCAGGCGATCGGCGAGGATCGCCGTGCCGTTCGTGACCAGGGCCGAGATCGCGATGAGGCCGAGGCCGACGAAGACCGCGGCGGGGACGACGCGCCTCGCGCGGTGCACCGCGAGCAGGGTGCACGCGACAGCCACCGCTGTGCCACCGACGACACCGATCCCCGGGACGACCAGTCGGAGGAACGGCTCGGAGAAGGCGTCGGGTACCCGGACCCGCAGGGCCGTCGTCTGGACCACCCCCGCGACCGCGGCCACCAGGAGCAGCACCTGCGCGGCGGGGACCGCCCGCAACGGACGTTCGTCCGACGCACCGAAGCCCAGGATGAGCAGGCCGGCGAGTGTCAGGGGGCCGGCGAACAGCGACGCCGTGGACGCGACCTCGTGACTGACGTCGATCAGGAGCGTGGCGCAGGTGCACAGGCCGGCTGCGGTGAACACCATCGCTCCGACCGAGACGGCATCGACGCCCCGGAGCCGGGTCGACCGACCGTCGCTCACGATGCCTCGCGTGCCGGCCAGCGGAACCGCTGGACGACTCCGTAGACCGACTGCGAGCGCGTCACGAGGACGAACAGGCCGTACCCGACGACGCCGCCCAGGATGTTGGTCATCCAGTCGTTGACGTCGGCGATGTGTCCACCGAACGCGAGCTGCGCGGTGGCCATCTGCGTGAGTTCGATCGCGAGACTCGCGCCGGCGACGATCGCGGTCACCCGCCACCAGCTCGGCCGCGCGAGGAGCAGGGGGATGAGTACACCGAGCGGGACGAAGACCACGATGTTGACGAGCGCGTCCTCGAGCCCGTAGTCCACGAACGGGACGAGCCAGAGCGGCAGTGGGCGCGGCCCGGAGTCCGGCCAGGTCCCGACGTGGATGAAGATCGGGAAGACCGTGTTCGCGATCACGCCCCCGGCGTAGAGCGCGAGGACGGCGGCGACGCTCGCCCGGGGAACCGTGACGCGGCCACGGGCGTGGAGGGTCCAGAGCAGGACGAGGAAGATCACGATCTCGAGCGGGATCACGATCGGGAGCATGGGGACTTCGATGGACCTCATCCGCGGGCTCCGCTCGATCGACTCACGCCGCGCTGCGTCTCCGCGGCTTGTTGCTCGGTCACCATCGTCGAACCTCCGGGACCGAGTCTGTCATCCCGTGGGCGTGCTACGAGACCGCGCCCGAGCGCGCACCCGACCAGAGGTCGACGTCGAGGACGCCCACCGAGTGCTCGTCGATCGCGGCGAGTTCCTCGTCCGTGAAGGACAGGTCGTCGAGCGCGGCCACGTTCTGCTCCAGCTGCTCCACCCGCGAAGCGCCGATCACGAGCGACGTCACGCGTTCGTCCCGCAGTGCCCAGGCGAGCGCCAGCTGCGCCAGGCTCTGCCCCCGGCGCTCCGCGATGCCGTGCAACGCCCGCAGGTGGTCGACGACCTCCGGCGTCAGCGACCCGGCGTCGAGCGACTTGCCCGCCGCCGCCCGCGAGTCCTCCGGGACGCCGTCGAGGTACCGCCCGGTCAGGAGTCCCTGGGCCAGCGCCGTGAACCCGATCACCCCGAAGCCCAGGTCGTCGGCTGCATCGAGGAGTCCCTCGTCCTCGATCCAGCGGTTGAGCATCGAGTAGGACGGCTGGTGGATCAGCAGCGGGGTCCCGAGGTCGCGCAGGATCGCCGCGGCCTGCCGGGAACGCTCGGCGTCGTACGACGAGATCCCGACGTACAGCGCCTTGCCCTGTTGGACGGCGGTGTGCAGCGCCCCCATGGTCTCCTCGAGCGGGGTCGAGGCGTCGAGCCGGTGCGAGTAGAAGACGTCGACGTAGTCCAGGCCCATCCGCTGGAGCGACTGGTCGAGCGACGCGAGGACGTACTTCCGCGAGCCACCACCCTGCCCGTACGGTCCGGGCCACATGTCCCAGCCCGCCTTCGTCGAGATGACCATCTCGTCGCGGTACGGCCGGAAGTCCTCTCGCATGAGCCGGCCGAAGTTGACCTCGGCGGCGCCGTAGGGCGGCCCGTAGTTGTTCGCCAGGTCGTGGTGGGTGATGCCGAGGTCGAAGGCGCGTCGGCTGATCGCCCGCTGCGTCTCGAACGGCCGGTCGTCGCCGAAGTTGTGCCAGTACCCGAGCGAGAGCAGCGGCAGGTCGAGACCGGAGCGGCCGGTCCGGCGGTAGCGCATGCTGTCGTAGCGGGTCTCTGCTGCGGTGTAGTCCATGGGTCGAGGATGGCACCGTGTCATCTGAGACCCCGAACTGGGGTGGAGATCGCGCCGTAACGAGGCGAGTCGCGCTCATATGATCGGCCTGCTCCCTGCAGGAGGGAGCCTCTCCCGAAGGAACGCCCTTGCGCGCACGCACCGCTCCGTCTCCAACTCGAACCGTCCGGCCGATGCGGAAGGCCATCGCGAGCGCCGCAGTCCTCGCGGCCGCACTCGCACCGGCACTGCTCTCCGTGGGCGCCGCCCAGGCTGCCCAGCAGGGCACGCTCGACCAGGCGAGTGAGACGCACAGCCTCGGCCCGTGGTCGAACGGCGACAACGGCCAGACGTTCACGCCGGCGATCAGCGGGCTCGTGTCAGGCATCGACCTCTACGAGGCGCAGGTCTCCGGGTCTGCCACGTACAACCTGACCATCCGCGCAGCGCAGAACGGGCTCCCCACCGGCCCGGTCCTCGGTACCGGCTCGGCGACCGTCTCCAGTGTCGGATGGTTCTCGGTCCCGATCACGTCGACCGCCCCCGTCACAGCCGGGGGGTCGTACGCGATCTCGTTCCGGGGCCCGTCGAACGCGTACGTGGGGTGCGACACCAACGTCTACCCCGGCGGCGGCGCGATCTACGAGGGTCAGAACTACGCCTCCAGCTACGACCTCGCCTTCCGCGAGTACGTCGTCGCCGGTGGCACGATCTCCGGCACCCCGACGTCGAACACTCCCGTCGACCACCCCTACTCCTACGACTACGCGGTGAACGGCTACCCGGCTCCGACGCTCTCGGTCGTCGACGGCGCGCTCCCTGACGGCCTCACCCTCTCGCAGTCCGGCCGGCTCTCCGGCACGCCGACCACGGTCGGGTCATCGACGTTCACGATCCGCGCCGCGAACGACAAGGGCCAGCAGGACGTCACCTCCACCATCGTCGTCCGAGCGGCAGTGGCGCCCGCTGCTCCCAGCGGTGTCACCGCGGCGGCCGGCGCCGGTTCCGCGACGGTGTCGTGGTCGGCACCCACGGACACCGGCGACGACCCCGTCACCGGGTACACCGTCACCTCCACCCCGGGCAACGTGACCGCGACGACCTCCGCCACCAGCGCGACGATCAACGGCCTGACCCCTGGCACCCCCTACACGTTCCAGGTCGCCGCCACGAGTGCCTCCGGAACCGGTGCCGCCTCCGAGCCGAGCGCCGCAGTGACCCCCTACACGACGCCGTCCGCTCCGGTCGGTTTCCGCGTGACCCCCGGTGACGGATCGGTCGAGCTGAACTGGTCCGCTCCCGCGAGCGACGGCTCCAGCCCGCTGACCGGCTACACGATCTCGCAGCGCGTCGACGGCGGGCCGTGGGCCGACGTCGCCACCCCGGCCGCAACCGACGACAACGCCGTCATCGACGGCCTGCGCAACGGCTCCACCTACGAGTACCGGATCGTCGCGTCCAACGCCGCGGGCTCCGGGCCCGCCGCGTCGAGCAACCCGGCCGCCCCGTTCGGCGTGGCCGGTTCGCCGCAGGCGGTCGAGGCGGTCGGCGACGACGAGTCCGCATCGCTCACCTGGTCGGCACCCGCCGACGCGAACGGCTCCCCGGTCACCGGCTACCAGGTCGAGTACAGCAGCGACGGCTCCACGTGGAGCGAGCCCATCAGCGCCGCGACCACGTCCGCCGACGTCACCGGGCTCACCAACGGCACCGAGTACTCCTTCCGTGTCGCTGCCGTGAACGCCGCCGGCGCCGGACCGTGGAGCGAACTCGCCACCGCGACGCCCGTCACCGTCGCGAGCGCACCGAGCGACCTGACCGTGACCCCCGCCGACGGCGCGGCCGTCCTCTCCTGGACCGCGCCCACGGACGACGGCGGTGCGGCCGTCACCGGCTACCGCGTCGAGTACCGCGCCGCCGGCGCTGACTGGACCGGCGTCGACGCGTCGACCTCCCCGGCCACGATCACTGGTCTGGACAACGGGTCCCGCTACGAGTTCCGCGTGCGCGCCGTCACGTCGGTCGCACCGGGCACCGCGAGCGACAGCGTCTCGACCACGCCGTTCGTGTTCGACCCCACCGCGCGCAGCGACGGGGACTCGATCGACGGCACCACGCTGTCCGTCGGCGACCGTGTCCACCTCGGCGCGACCGACCTGCCAGTGGGCTCCACCGTGACGGTCGACCTGCACTCGACGCCGGTCCGCCTGGCGACGGTGACGATCGGCGACGACGGCGTCCTCGACACCGACGTGATCATCCCGGCCGGAACCGCCGCAGGTGCCCACGACCTGGTGCTGACGCTGGACGGCACCGGGGCGGACCCCGTCACCGTGTCGCACGCGTTCACGGTCGCGCCGGCCACCGCGGCCGCCACGACCACCGCGGTGGCTCGTCAGGCCGCCGCGGAGCTCGCCTTCACCGGGTCGACGATCTCGCCGCTCCTCGTCGGCGGGGCCGCGCTCGCGGTCCTGCTCGGTGTCGGCCTGATCGTGGTGCGGCGCCGCCGCGCCTGATCGCTGACCTGACGGACTGGAGGCGATGCGCACGACGTGTGCATCGCCTCCAGTCCGTCCGGTGACCGCCGGGATCGCGTGCCAGTGCGCCGTCCGGAAGGTCATCCGTTCCGCGACGGCGTGGGCCTCGAGCTGGGCGGACGAGCCGACCGTCGGGGTGGACGCCGCATCAGCCACACTGGTCATGACGACCCTCCGGGCGGAAGCCGACGCGGGCGCGTGCACCCGGCACTGCCGAGCGGCCGACCACCGCCGTCCGGCAGCGGCGTGGGCACCTCCCACTGGACGGGAGGCTGTCCGTCAGTGCTCGTCGTAGTGGTCCCCGTGGCGCGCGTGCCGGTGCCCGTCGTGCACGTAGTCCACGTGGTCGCCGTGTTCGACGGTCTCGTGCTCTCCGCCGTCGTGCTCGTGGTCGTGTTCGGTGACGTCGTGCTCGGCGACGGTGTGCTCGGGCTCGGGGATGCTGGTGTCGGACATTCGACTTCCTCTCGTCGCGTACTTGTGTACTCGCTCAGCTGGGCTCTAGTGTACCCACTAACTGATAACAGTTATCAGTATCAAACAAGCTAGAGAGCACCTCATGACCAACACGATCACGCACAGCGCACGCCGCCGAGTCGGGCTGGCAGGCGGCGCCGTCGCCGTCCTCGCAGCCCTCGCGGTCGGTCTCGGATCCACCCCCGCGAACGCTGCGGACCTGAGCTCCGGGCACGTCGACTTCGTCTCCGTCGCGGCGAACGGCTCGCAGCTCAAGCTCGGCTCGAACGTCAACGACACCGGCTGGGTCGCCGCATCGGCCAACACGCTGAAGGTCGCATCGACCAGCGGCGCCAGCGGCACGGGCTACATCCTCCCCGAGAGCCACGACGAGGCCGACGCCCGTGGCGTGCCCTTCGCCGGGTTCTCCGGGGACGAGGACCTCCGCGACCTGGGCTTCGTCGCTGGCAACACCGTCACGGTGAAGCTCGAGTCCGTGGCCTACACCCCGGCTTCGGGCCAGTCCGGTACCGGAACGGTCAGCATCAGCCAGGGCGGCACCGCCTGGTTCACCAACGCCGCGAAGACGCATGCCTTCACCGTCGAGAGCGGTTCCGACGAGGCGTACCACCAGCACGCGAAGTGGGTGTTCAGCAAGGCGGGCACCTACAAGCTCACCTTCAGCGCCTCCGGCAAGGGCAAGTCCGCCGGTTCGACGACCTACACGGTCAAGGCCGGCGTCTAGCCGGTCCACCACGGGACCGAGCACGCGGTGTGCGTGCTCGGTCCCGTGCCGTCGTCGAACCCTCCCGCCCCACGAAGACGAAAGGGCGCTCGTGCGCCGCACCACCTCTGCACTCCTCTCCCTCGGCCTGGTCACCACGCTGACCGCCGGCATCGCCGCGGCCGGCCCGGCAGCGGCCGAACCCGCCGGCACCCCGGTGGTCTCCGACTCCGGATACCTCGCCGTGACCCCGACCTTCACCCTCGGGTCGGACGGCAAGCCCACCGCCGCGCGGCTGGGGCTCGTCGACAAGACCGACCCGGCGACCGCCGCTGCGAGTTGGCGTCCCGCGTCCGAGGCGGTCGTGCACATCCCGACGGCCGGCCAGGACGGCACGTGGTCGCTGCCGGCGTCCGACGCAGACTTCGGGAACGGCGAGCAGCTCGTCTACGGCACCGACCAGCCGGCGGCCGAGTACACGGCACAGGGCGGGACGCTGCTCGGGTTCGACACGCAGTCCCAGCCGGGGCAGCTCAACGGCGACCTCGCGTCAAAGGTGGCGTTCGACAGCGCGTACCGGCTCGAGGACGCCACCGGAGTCGGTTGGACCGTCAGCCGGTCGGACGTGGACTGGGACCAGGACCCGCCGGTGCGGACCATCGCGCCGGTGTGGACGGCCGACGACCACGCGGCCGACCTGCTGTCCGCTCCCGGCCAGTACGGAGTATCCCCGGCGTGGAGCTTCACGCAGCCGGGCACGTACTGCCTCACGATCGCCGAGACCATGCGGACGAAGGAGCCGAAGGGCACGCCCGCGACCGACCTCTCGACCCGGGCCACCTACACGGTCGTGGTGGGCGCGATGCCGGCGACCGTCCAGCCGTGCGCACAGCCCGGCGACGGCGACGGCGATGCGCCGGCGAACCTCGTCACGTCGGGGCACCACGACCTCCGCACCTACCTCGGCTCGGACGGCGAGCTGCACTGGGGGCTGGACAGCGCGCTGTGGTCGCTCGACGACGTCGTGATCGGCCGGACGCCGGCCCCCGCGCGGGTGCAGACGCCGACCGGGGCGACCGACATGCGGACGATCGGACCGGTCGGCACCGAGTACTGGTACTTCCCCCAGAGCTCGACGAACGGCTCGGGCGACTACGTCTGGCCCGGGTGGAGCACCGAGTCGCTGGACCGGTCGCTGATGGGCTCGAAGGTCGGGATCTCGCTCGACGGCGTGACGCGGGACGGCGCCGTGGACCCCGCTGCCCGGGTCCTCCTGCTCGGTGCCACCTCGGGTGGACGCAACAGCACGTACTTCGACTCGGCGAAGGGGATCACCTCGTTCGAGATCGGCGGGAACGACCACTCGCACAACATCTGGGCGTTCACGAAGCCCGGCGTCTACTGCGTCGCGATGACGGCGACGATGCGGACGGCCTCCGGGCACTGGACGAGCGCCGCGCAGAACCTCACCTTCGCGGTCGGTGACGACGTCGACCTGCAGCAGGTCCGACCGTGCGGCTCCGCGGACGTCCCACGGTTGTCGTCCGCGCTGCCCTCCCCGCCGTCCACCGGCACGGTGGCCCGGCTCGACCACGGATCCGCGCAGCTCGGCCTCGACTTCGACGGCTCGGACGTCCGGAGCGTCGCGACGACGGGCATGCGACCCACGGACGCGGAGTCCGCCCGTGACCCCGAGGACGTCGTCCTGCACGGCGCGACCCTCGACGGCCGATCCGGGCAGTGGCGCGCCGTGCAGAACGGCGGCGGCGCGGTGGCGATCCGCACCGATGCCGTCGACCCGGCATCGGTGCGCGACCGGCACGTGACCGTCGGCATCGGCACGGTGGACGGTCCCGGCACCGTCGCGGCGATCAGTGACGACGGCGCGAAGACCTACGGGTCGCTGTCGAGCGCGATCGGCGGGTCCCGGACGATGGAGGTCCCGGTGCGCTCCACCACCAGGACGCTGCAGTGGTACTTCTCGAAGCCCGGCGTCTACTGCGTGCCGCTGACCTACCGCGCCACCCTGGCCGACGGCGGCACCGCGACCGGTTCGGACACCCTGACCTTCGCGGTCGGACCGAACGCCGACGGCTCCGGGATCGACCTGTCGACGATCACCACCTGCAGCCGCGGCCAGCACGGCGTGGACCTCGGTGGCGGCGGCAACGGCGGTGGCGAAGGCGGCACCGGGCCGAGCCACGGGGACGTCTACCTCGAGAACGGTGCGACGAACCGTGCAGGGGCCACCGTCCTGAACGACGGACACGTCGACGTGGCCTCCCGACTGCGCGGCGACGCACTCGACACCGTCGTGAAGGACACCACGGACAGTGCGACGCCCACGTGGCGGGACCCCCGGAAGACCGTGCTGCAGCTCCTGCCGACGGCGAAGACCACCGTCCCGGAGGGCTACGGCTTCCTCGGCGCCCCCGGCAGCTCGGCGTGGTCCGTCGACCAGACCCAGCAGGACGGACTCCTCTGGCCCGGATGGTCCACCGAATCACTCCCCGGTGGTGCGACGAAGGGCGGCGTCACGTGGGCGCTGAACGACGTGCAGGGCTACCCGGACACCCAGGGCCGACCGACGTCCATCGGCGACTTCACGCTGTACCAGCAGGTCGGCTTCGGCGAACCGGACGTGCTCCTCGCCTCGGCCGGCAAGCGGAGCTTCGTCATCGGCAAGGACGTGCACGCGCACGGTTCGTGGTCGTTCTCGGCGGAGGGCGTCTACTGCATGGCGATGACCCGCAGCGCGGTCGCGGCGGACGGCGGCCCGATGCAACACGACTTCGTGCTCGCCGTGGCGGTCGGCAACGTCTCCGTGCAGGACGTCGACCCCGCGAAGTGCTTCTCGGGCACGACACCGAAGGGCTCCGCCGCCGGCACGACCACCGACGACCCGTCCGACGACGGCGGGCAGGCA
The DNA here is from genome assembly GCF_049341845.1 of Curtobacterium guangdongense. Classification (NCBI taxonomy): domain Bacteria; kingdom Bacillati; phylum Actinomycetota; class Actinomycetes; order Micrococcales; family Microbacteriaceae; genus Curtobacterium; species Curtobacterium guangdongense. The sequence continues at coordinate 138,278 of NZ_JBMPIT010000007.1, read as the reverse complement.
GCGGCGGCTCCGTCGCTCGCGTCGATGGTCCACAAGGTCTGCACGGCGCCCACCCGGTCGTCGGGTCCCGCCGGCGCCGCCCGGACGACCGTGATCAGCCGCGGACACGTCGACGTCGGCAGCCGCATCGTCGACGGCAGGCTCCGCACGCTCGTGAAGGACGGATCGCAGGGCGGCGTCACCTGGCGGGAGCCGTCGGCCACGACGATCTGGCTGAAGCCCGCAGCGCAGGTCTCGAGTCCCGGAGGGGCGTTCTCCTTCCTCGGAGCAGCCGGCAGCCCCGCGTGGCAGATCCCGCAGACCCAGGACCCGGCCCTGGTGTGGCTCGGGTGGAACACCGAGGAGATCACCGCCGCCCAGGCGAGCGGCCCGGTGCAGTGGCGCCTCGACTCCGTCGACGGTCCCGGGACGGTGACGATCTACGAGCTGGCGTCGTTCGGCAGCCCGCAGCGCATCCTCTCCGCCGGGAGCACCTACCCGATCCCACTCGGCGTGCACGCGCACGGCAACTGGGGCTTCACCGCCGAGGGCACGTACCGCCTGCACATGACGCAGACGGTGACACTCGCCGGGGGCGGGACGAGCACGGACCGGCAGACGCTCACCGTGGTCGTCGGCGGGTCGGACCCGTCCGCCGGTGCCGGCTCTGGTGCAGCCGCCGCGGCGACCGCGGACCTCGACTGCGCACCGTCGTTCGGTTCCACCGTCCCGGCGGTCGCGGCCGTCGACGACCCGTCCACCGACCAGGGCGGCGGCACCACGGCCGGCGGCATCCGACCGGTGCAGCGCGATCGGGCGGCTGACGGATCCGACGCTCCGGACACCCCGACGTGGGTGCTCGCCGTCATCGGGTTCGGCGGCGTGCTCGGCGCCGGTGGCGCCGGCAGCGCCGCCACCTGGTTCCTGTCCCGTCGACGCGGGCTGTCGGCATGACCGCCCGTCGCCGACGCGGGGGCGACCCGGCCTGGAGGCGCGGTGCGAGCAGGCGGATCGGCCGCCTGTGGGCGGTGACGGTCGCCACCACGGCCGTGGCGGGCCTCCTGGCCGGGTGCGCGCCGAGTGGCGCCCTCTCCTCGACGTCGGACGGACGCGTCCGCGTCGTCACGACCACCGGGATCCTCGCCGACCTGGTCCGGAACGTCGGCGGCGACCGCGTCCAGGTGCGCTCGATCGTGCCCGACGACGCGGACTCGCACACGTACGAACCGAGTCTCCGGAACGTGCGCGACGTCGCCTACGCCGACCTGGCGTTCAGCAACTACCTGCTGCTCGAGGAGCACGACGTCATCAAGGCGCTCGACGCCAACCTGCGGCCGGACGCGACGGAGGTGAGCATCGCCGAAGCGTCGACGAAGTACGCGTCCGACGTCATCCCGCTCGTCGAGGACGTCTCGCTCGACACGATCTGGCTCGGCCTCCGCGTCGAGGGCAGCGGCACCGGCCTCGGGGCCGACCGGTCGTCGGAGGTGCAGCTGCGGGCGACGGGACTCGACGGCCCTGGCGAGCTCACCGCCTACCTGACGGGCACGTTCGGCGACACCGACGTGCTGTTCAGTCCACGGGACGGCGACGACCGGGACGACACCGCGACGCTGCCCCCCGACGCGCACACGCACCTGAGCTGGGCGTTCACGGAGCCCGGTGTCTACGCGTTGCACCTCAGGGCCTCGCTCCGGAAGGACGACTCCTCCGGCGCGGTCGACCTCGGCACGACGACGATCCGGTTCGCGGTCGGCGTGGACCCGTCGACGGTCAGGGGCCCGACGGGCGCCGTGCTCGACTCGGGGCACGCCGACATCACGGTCGACCTCGACGGGGACGCCGGCGACCGGTTCAGCCTGCGGTCGGAGCGGACGGGGAAGGACGGCAGCGACGAGGTCCGGCACGACGACCCCGCGACCGCGATCGTCTCGGTGCCGAACACCGCGCTCAAGCCGATCCCCGCCGGTCCGGGCTTCCGGTTCCTCGGCCGCTCCGGGCAGCAGGTCTACCAGCTGCCCCAGGCCGTGCTCGGCGTGCACGTGCACGGGTCCATCGACCCGCACCTCTGGCAGGACGTCCGGAACGCCCAGGCGTACGTCAAGGTGATCCGGGACAGCCTCGCGGCGAAGGACCCGCGGCACGCCGACGACTACCGGCGGAACGCGGCACGGTACCTCGACACCCTGACCCGACTCGACGACCAGGTCCGCGCGACCATCGCGGCGATCCCCACCGACCGTCGGCACCTCGTCACGACGCACGACGCGTTCGCCTACCTGGCAAAGGCGTACGGCATGCGCGTCTCCGGGTTCGTCACCCCGAACCCGGCGTCCGAACCGAGCCTGGCCGATCGGCAGCGGCTCGCACAGACGATCCGCTCCCTGCACATCCCCGCGGTGTTCCTCGAACCGAACCTCGCCGCCCGGTCGTCCACGCTCACCTCGGTGGCCGCCGAGCAGGGCGTCGCCGTGTGCCGGATCTACGGCGACACCTTCGGACCCGACGTCCACTCCTACGTCCAGATGATGCGCTACAACGCGCACTCGCTCCACGACTGCCTGACCTGAGAGACCCATGCGATCCCGAACACCACTCCGACGCACCGTGCTGCGCGCCGTCCCCGCCCTCGTGGCCGTCACGCTCGTCGCACCCCTCGTCCCGACCGCCGCGACCGCCGCGACCGACCCGCTGCAGCAGACCCTGTCCGCCTCGGAGCCCACGGTCACCGACCGCAAGGCCTTCGACGACGGCCACATCGACATCGGCCCGCGGTGGCAGGACGGGAAGTGGACCCTGCAGGTGCACTCCGGCGTCAGCCCCGACGCCGAGTGGCGCGCTGCGTCGGATGCCGTCCTGCACGTCTCGGACACCGCACGCCAGGCCGTCCCGGACGATCCCACGTACGACTTCCTGCACACGAAGCCGGGCACCGAGGTGTCGGTGATCCCGCAGACCCAGCAGAGCGGCGTCGTCTGGGTGGGGTGGAACACGCAGGACCCCGCGGCGATGGAGGTCATGCGGGACGGCGTCACGATGTCGTTGCACGGCGTCCAGGGCCCCGGCGACCTGGTCGTGTACCTGCAGAGCGGATCGCTCGGCGCGCCCCAGGTGCTCTGGGACTCCGCGGCGCAGCTGCCGCAGGACCTCTTCGTCGACGTGAACAGCCACACGCACGCGAACTGGGTGTTCACGAAGCCCGGCGTCTACCTCGTGGACATGGAGATCCGCGCGACCCTCCGCGACGGCAGCACCGTGACGGACACCGAGCCCGTCCGGTTCGCCGTCGGGGACGCGACGAGCCCGGACGCGGCGTTCGCGGCCCGCTGGACCGGGAAGTCCGCGTCGCCGACACCGACCCCGACGGCCGAGGCTGCCGCGAGCGGATCGGGACTGAGCGACGCCGGCGTCCTCGGGATCGGTGTCGGCGCCGGGGTCCTCGTCCTGGCGCTCGTGGTCGTCGTGATCGGCGCCGCCCGCGGCGCCCGGGCACGGCGACGAGCACGCGCAGCAGCACCGGCCGGCGGCTCCGATGCCTGACCGGCACGATGCGGGAGCGCCCGACGTCGTCTCCGTGGACGGTGTCACGGTCGTGCTCGGTGGCCGCGAGGTCCTGTCCGACGTCACCACGACCCTCCGCACCGGGGAGTTCGTCGGACTCGTCGGCCCGAACGGCGCCGGCAAGACCACGCTGCTCCGCAGCGTGCTCGGACTCGTCCCGATCGCCGCAGGGAGTCTCCGGGTCCTCGGTGCGAAGCCTGGCGGCACGCACGGCGGCATCGGCTACGTGCCCCAGCGGCACGAGTTCGCGTGGGACTTCCCGATCTCGGTCGAACGCGCCGTGATGACCGGACGGGTCCGGCAGGTCGGGCTCTTCCGGCAGCCGAAGGAGCACGACTGGCGCGCTGTGCACCGCGCCGTCGACCGCGTCGGGCTCACCGCACTCCGCGACCGCCCGGTGGGCGAGCTGTCCGGCGGGCAACGGCAGCGCGTGCTCGTCGCCCGGGCGCTGGCACTCGGCCCCGCGGTGCTGCTGCTCGACGAACCCTTCACCGGGCTCGACGTCCCGACGCAGCGGCTCCTCACCGAGCTGCTGCGCGACCTCGCCGACGAGGGGCACGCCGTCCTCATGACCACGCACCACCTCACCGACGCGGTGCGCTCGTGCGACCGGCTCCTGCTGATCGACCGGCGCGTGCTCGCCGACGGGCCGCCGGCCGAGGTCACCGCCGCCGGCGGCTGGCAGGCGTCGTTCGGAGCGGTGGCCTGATGCTCACCCCGCTCGACTTCCTGCACGACCTCGTCAACCCCGACCTGCGGTTCCTCGCGAAGGCCCTCGTCGTCGCCGTCGCATCGAGCCTGGTGTGCGGCATCGTCGGCTCGCACGTGGTGCTGCGCGGCATGGCGTTCATCGGCGACGCCGTCGCGCACGCCGTGTTCCCCGGGCTCGCGGTCGCGTTCGTCCTGAACGGCAACCTCGTGCTCGGCGGAGCGATCGCCGGCGTCGTCACCTCGGTGCTCGTCGCGGTCATCGCGCAGAACCGCAGGCTCAAGGAGGACAGCGTCATCGGCATCCTCTTCGCCGCCGCGTTCGCACTCGGGATCGTCGTGATCAGCCGGGCCCCCGGATACGCGGGGTCGCTCCAGCAGTTCCTCTTCGGGTCCATCACCGGCATCCCGGACTCCGACGTCGTCACCGTGCTCGTCGGCGGTGCCGCGATCGTCGTGGTCGTCCTGCTGCTCGGCAAGGAGTTCGTCGCCGTGGGACTCGACCGGGAGTCCGCTCGTGCCCTCGGCCTCCGCGTCTTCGCACTCGACCTCGTGCTCTACGTCCTCGTGACCCTCGCCGTGGTGCTGTCCGTGCAGACGATCGGGAACGTCCTCGTCCTCGCCCTGCTCGTGACCCCGGCGGCCACGGCGCGGCTGCTCACCGACCGGCTCGGCGTGATGATGGTGGTGGCTCCGGCCCTCGGGTCCCTGTCCGCACTCGTCGGGCTGTACCTGTCGTGGAGCGTCGACCTCCCCGTCGGCGGCACCATCGTGCTCGTCGCGACCGGGTTCTTCGTACTCGCGTGGCTCGCGAGCCCGCGACACGGCCTCGTCGCCAAGGCGCGCGCTCGACGGACGAGCCGAGCCGCGCCTCCCGTCCGCTCCGTGGAGACCACGTGAGCGAAGGCTCGCGCCGCGCGCGCTTCCTCGCCGTCGGGACCGGCGCAGCGGTGGCGGCTGCGGCGCTCACCGTGGTGGTCGCGGCCGGGTTCCGGCCGTCGAGCGGTCTGGAGGCTCGGCCCACCTCCGCCCCGTCGGTCGCGTCGACTCCCGCCACTGCTCCGTCCTCGCCCCCGTCGGTGGCGTCGCGCCCTGCCGCGCCGGTGACCGCCGACCGCGAGTGGGTCGCAGACCGCGCCGCGCGGACGGGCATCCCGGAGCCGGCCATGCGGGCCTACGCCGCCGCCGCACTCCGCGAGCGGGTACGCACACCCGGTTGCGGGCTCGGCTGGTCCACCCTCGCCGGCATCGGCGAGGTCGAGACGCGCCACGGGACCATCGGGCAGCGCACGCTCACCCCGGACGGCAAGGCGCTCCCGCGCATCGTCGGCATCGCGCTCGACGGCGGCGACACCGACCGCGTCCAGGACACCGACGGAGGGTCGCTCGACGGCGATCCGCGGTGGGACCGGGCAATCGGTCCGATGCAGTTCATCCCCGAGACCTGGCAGACCTGGGGCGTCGACGCGGACGGCGACGGGCTCGCCGATCCGGACGACCTCGACGATGCCGCTGCCACCGCGGCCGCCTACCTGTGCGCGGACGGGCACGTGCTCGGCGAGCGTGCCGGGTGGGTCGCCGCGGTCGGGTCGTACAACCACCACGAGGAGTACGTGCGGGCCGTGGCAGAAGCCGCGAACCGCTACGCCGCATCCTGACCCTTGCAACTGGAGAACCGTTTGCGCAGGACCGACCGTGACGGACCACCTCGACGAGTCGCCAGGCGATGCGAGTGATCATCGAGCCGCGTTCGACCGAGGATCCCTCGCCAGCGCTCGACTTCACGCGGGACCCTGCAGATGCTCCGTCACCGATTGGTTGCCGCAGAGCGCACACGGCCTCATGAGAAAAGCCCCGGATCCCTGCAACAACGGGGATCCGGGGCTCCTCGTCGTTGGGGGGCTCGTAACGAAACTCCCCGATCCCCACGAGCACGCCGATCCGCAGCCTTGGCTTGCAAACCGGTGTCGATCATGCGGAGCGTCGTCAGTAGCGTTCGCGTCCGCCGCTCAGGCGCGGACGCGCTACCCCCGAGCGCCCTCAGGCTTGGGCTTGGTCAGTGCCGCCACCAATCCCCCGACGATCAGGATCAAGCCAACGATTCCGAGAAGGATTTCTGGAGTGCTGGTGACGTCGTCCGGGAGTCCGTGGTCGTCGAACCAGACTCCCACGACGGCGCCCTCGACATAGGTGATGATGAGGACCGCGACACCGAGAAGGACGGTGATCCAGGACCAGATTCGTTGCATGGTTTCTCCGTTGGTTGCAGCGGTGGCTGGTGTGGGCGTCGAGTCTGCCTCGGTGCAGGCTTGTGTCGAGGTTGTACGAGTCTTTCCAGAACTGTGCGCCCAGATCGAGGTGGCACCACAGCTGCAGCTTCATGTCGTTCGTGTTCGCACGGGACCTGTGGTCAGGGGTCTTGGACAGCACCTCGCTCCAGTGCGCGTCCCACGTCAGGGACCCGGCCCACACTCGACCCCAGCTGGTGGGGAACACCATGAGGCGCGGGTCGTTCTCGCCCGCGTCCAGCGCTGTGACCCGATACCCCTCGCGCCGAAGCCACATCTCGGCAGCGTGCAACGCAGCATCGTCTCGCAGCCTGCGGACGAACCCGTCGCGGGCGATCTCGAAGTCCAGTCTGTTGCCGAGGACGTCACCGGTGGAGAATGCGGGCACGCTCGAACAGTAGTGCGAGACGAGGTCGGGAGTCTTTCCGCGCCCGATCCCGCAGCAGGAGGCCGTCGCTCCCCGTCGGCGTCTTTGCTGGAGGTCCTGCTGGTCGTCTGACGGACGCTGTCGCGCGGGAGCATGCTGGTCTGATGACAGACGAAGACGAAACGACGGAAACGCCGCGTCGGTTCCGAACCCTACGACCGAATCCTCTTCGGGACGTACTCCCGTGGGTGGCCGTCGTAGTGGGCGTCGTCCTGATCGCGCGCGGGGTCGTCGACATCTCCCGACACAACAGCCCAGCACAGCTCCTCATCGGCGCCTGCCTCGCAGTGGTCGGGTTGGTCGTCTTCTTCATCAACCGTTGGCAGGCGAAGCGAGGCCTCTGACGCCGTCTCATAGGCCAATCGTCTGCTGCGCTGACCTCGAGCGGCAGGTACGCCGCTCGGAGGTGGTGAGCGCAAAGATGCTGGCTCGTCAATGCGGGCGCGCTGGCGCCAAGCCAGACGAGCAGAAGGTCCGCCGCCGTGACCGGCACGGCTGGTCCGACTACGGACGGAACCGGAAGAAGTTCCACAGCGTCGAAGCCAAGCCCGACATCACGTCCGAAAGCTGAACCAAGAGAGCCCCCGACCGCTCGGCCGGGGGCTCTCTTGTGTTCGGGAGTTTCGCAAACTGGGCAAGCCAGTTTCGCAAACAGCCCCGTGGCGGTACCGGTGGGATTTGAACCCACGGTGGAGTTGCCCCCACACATGTTTTCGAGACATGATCCTTCGGCCGCTCGGACACGGTACCGGGAGAGAGTTTACACGATCCGGGAGGCTGGTCGCGACACGGCGGGTGGGCCCGCCCTCCACAGGCGGTCACCTCCAGGGCCCTTCCCACACCCACAGATTCCGCTCTGATCCAGCGTGGCCAGCGGGCGTACCGTCAGCGGCATGAAGTCCCGTACCCTCATCGCACTGATCTCCTCGATCGCCGGCGGCCTCGCGGTCGCCGGCGGCGCGGCACTCGGCGCCCGGGCCGGCGTCAAGGGGCAGCGCGCGGCAGCCCAGCGCGTCGTGGACATGCTCCCCACGCACGCGGACTGGTGGCGTGAGCGACTCCACCACGAGGGGCAGATCACCTACCTGGCGATCGGCGACTCCGCGGCGCAGGGTGTCGGCGCCACGGTCCCGTCCCGCGGCTACGTCGGCCTGCTCGCCCGCCGGATCAAGCACCGATCGCGCAGCACCGTCCGCGTGGTGAACCTCAGCATCTCGGGCGCGACCACCTGGGGCGCGAAGAAGCAGCAGCTCCCCGAGCTCCGCACGTTCACGCCGGACATCTGCACGGTGTCGATCGGGGCGAACGACATCGCCGACTTCAACCCGGACAAGTTCGAGCGGAACCTGCGCGAGATCTACGCCGCGGTGCCGTCGCACACGATCGTGGCGGAACTGCCGTGCATGTTCGTTCCCGACCGCGAGCGCAAGGTCGCCGTGGCGAACGAGATCGTGCACCGAGTCGCGGACGAGCTCGGGCTGACGGTGGCGCCGCTGCACGCGATCACGAAGCGCGTCGGGCTGCGGCGGACCTTCTTCAACACGTACGGAGACCTGTTCCACCCGAACGACCGCGGGTACGAGATCTGGGCGAGCGCGTTCGAGCCGGCGATCGACGCTCGCGTGGACACCGTCGCGGCGATCCGCCACTACTTGTCGGTGCGGGAAGCCGAGGACCTCGGGCGCGAAGCCGGCGCGGTCGCGAACGCTCGAGCGGAGCGGGACACCGGTGGGGCAGACGACCTTGACCAGGCGCATCGGCCAGGTCGCATCGACCGGCTCCGGCAGCGCATGACCGGATCCGTCCCGTTGCCCGGCGAGCACGGCCGCGACGACGAGCGCAATGAGCCCAACGAGCACGACGAGCACGACGACCCGAGCACACCGGACGCGGGGGACGCGCCGGACGCAGCGGACGCACCGGACGACCGCCGCGGTGATGTCGGCGGCGCCGCCTAACCTCGTCCCATGGCCCGCCCCCAGTCTTCCTACCGCTGCTCCGAGTGCGGCTGGACCACGATCAAGTGGGTCGGACGCTGCGGTGAATGCCAGTCGTGGGGCACCGTGGAGGACACCACCGCCACGACGGCCAGCGCCCGCGGGACGAGCGCGGTCGCCGTCACGGGGACCCGCATCGCGCAGCCGATCACGCAGGCCCGAGTCGGCGCGGTGCCTCGCTGGCGATCCGGCATCGGCGAGTTCGACCGCGTCCTCGGCGGCGGGATCGTCCCCGGTGCCGCAGTGCTGCTGAGCGGCGAGCCCGGCGTGGGGAAGTCCACACTGCTGCTCGAGGTGGCCTCGCGCGCTGCCGCGTCCGGCAAGCGGGTGCTGTACGTCAGCGCGGAAGAGTCGGTCGACCAGGTCCGGCTCCGGGCCGAGCGCACCGGGGCGATGCACGACGACCTGTACCTCGCGAGCGAAGTCGACCTCGGCGTCATCCTCGGGCAGATCGACCAGGTCCAGCCAGACCTCCTCATCGCCGACTCAGTGCAGACGATCTCCTCCGCGACGATCGACGGCATCGCGGGCGGCACGTCGCAGGTTCGCGAGGTCGCATCGACCCTCATCCGCGAAGCCAAGCAGCGGAACCTGCCCGTGCTGATCGTCGGGCACGTGACGAAGGACGGCTCGATCGCCGGTCCGCGCCTCCTCGAGCACCTCGTCGACGTGGTCTGCCACTTCGAGGGCGACCGGCAGACCGCGCTCCGGTTCGTCCGCGCGCTGAAGAACCGCTTCGGCCCCACCGACGAGGTCGGTTGCTTCGACATGGCCGGCGACGGCATCCACGAGGTCCCCGACCCGAGCGGGCTGTTCATGTCCCGCAACGGCGCTCCGGTCTCCGGCACGTGCATCACCGTCGCGATGGAAGGTCGCCGTGCCCTGCCGGTGGAGATCCAGGCCCTCGTCGTCCCGAGCTCCGCCCCGCAGCCCCGTCGTGTCGTGAACGGTGTCGACTCCTCACGCGTGGCGATGCTGCTCGCGGTGCTCGAACGCCGTGCGGGCATCAAGCTCTCCGACGCGGACGTCTACGTCTCCACCGTCGGCGGGATGAAGCTCACCGAGCCGGGCGCCGACCTGGCGATCGTCCTCGCCCTGGCCAGCGCCGCTCGGGACCGCCCCTACCCGCACACGCTCGCGGCCATCGGGGAGATCAGCCTCGCCGGCGAGATCCGGCCGGCAACGGGTGCCAAACAGCGTGCGAACGAAGCGAAGCGTCTCGGCTTCACGACCGTCCTCGGCGCGGACGCCGAGCACCTCCGCGAAGCACTCCGCGTCGCGTTCTCACTGACGAAGTCCGTGCGCGAACGCGAGCTCGACGCCGCGTTCTGAACCACCGCCCTGGAGCGTCACCGAGCGGACCGGACCGGCGCGCCCGGGTGGGCCGAGCCTCCCGTGTGGAGCGTGAGCCGCTCGTCCTCGACGCCCAGCCGCGCCACCGACGACGCGAAGCCGCGGCGGTCCTTCGACGCGAGCACCCCGATGATCGCCGCGACGGCGAGCGCGAACGCGACCAGCCCGGACAGGGGAAGCCCTGACGCCGACACGGCCGCCCACCCGCCGGAGCCGAGCGCCCAGCGGACGAGTCGCTGCCAGAGCGCCGGCGAGGGGACCGGACGGACCCGGATCACGTGCTCCCCCAGCGTGCGGCCGGTCGCGAGCACGACGGCCAGTTGCGCCGCAGGAGCGACGAACCCGGCGACGAACTCGAGCGTGCTGACCATCGGGTCCTCGGGGTCGGCACCCGTCAGCGCGGCGACCAACGCGATGCCCACCGTGAGCAGGCCGGTGGTGAACCAGATCGCGAGGACGTCCGAGAGCATCCCGAAGAAGCGACGCCGGGCGGTGACCGGTCGGGCCTCACTGACCCCGGAGGGACGGCGCGACCCGACGAAGATACCGATGAGCGGTGCGAAGAACGTGCCGAACGCTGCGCCCGCCGTGTTCGCGATGAGGTCGTCGACGTCGAACAGTCGGTACGAGCACGGGTAGAGGAACCAGTCGCCGGTGAGCTGGGTGAGCTCGATGACGAGCGACACCACGAACCCGGCCGCGGCACCGACGAGGAGTCCGGCGACGACCCGCCGACGCAGCACCGCGTGTCGGACCAGCGCACCGAGGGGCGCGAAGAGCAGCACGTTGAAGACCACCTGCGCCATCGCCGGGTTCCCGAGGAGCGACCGCGGGCCGGAGATCCCACCCTCCCGGGCGATGTCGTGCAGGAACGCGAATGGGTGCAGCTGCGGACTCGCGGCCACCCGGCACGCCGCCGCGGCATCGTTCGGCAGCGGCAGGAGCGTGTAGGTCACAAGGGCGAGCGCGTAGACGAGGGTCGTGAACGCGAGCAGACCGCGGCGGAAGCCGAGCCGTCCGTGCCGCCGGTACTCCATCGCGGCCCAGGGGACGAGGGCCGCCACCGCCAGGAGGGCGCCGAACAGCAGCGCGACGACACCCGGCATGATCGAACCCATCCAGTGACGCTATCCGCAGAGCGCGCACCCTGCCCGGTGTCTCGACGAGTCAGGCGCGGAGAGCGTCCAGCAGATCGGCGGGCTCTGCCTGCATGGTGTTCGGGCCGGCGATGTCGAAGAAGACGCCCTCGAGGGAGTCGAGGTGAGCGGCGAGGAACTCCTCCAGCCGGGCTGCGTCGTAGACCATGACCTGCCGGATCTTCTCGTTCGGCACCATCGCCGTGTACGCGTCGGCCGACGAGAACAGCAGCAGGATGCGCTTCTCCGACCCCTCGCGCCCGAAGACGCGGACCTGCATGTCCTTCTTGCCCGTGACGAGTCGGGGCACGATCACGATGTCGTTCCGCAGCGCGAACGCGACCGCCGCCACGTCCTGCTTCGCGAGGGCTTCCTCGAGCTGTTCGCTCCGGAAGCGCTGTTCCTTGTCTGCCATCACCATCAAGTTCATCAGATTTCGGCCCAAGGAGGCGAACTGTCTGGTCGTGGGGCCAAAGACCCTGTAGGTTGAGGGAACCGCTTCTGCGGCGCCCAACGTCCGGGCGGGGTGGTGACACTCCCCCGACCGGACTGCACAGGGTCACTGGCTCAGGCCTGACCCCGAACCCGTCCCGCCGGCACCTGCCCGCGTGGCGCATCATCCTCGTCGACATACGACGAGGCTCCGTCTGCGTGTCATACCGCGATGGAAAGCAAGAACAGTTAAGGAAACGCCATCATGGCAACTGGAACCGTCAAGTGGTTTAACAACGAAAAGGGCTTCGGGTTCATCGCCCCGGACGACAACAGCGCGGACGTCTTCGCGCACTTCTCGGCGATCTCGGGCAGCGGCTACCGCGGTCTCGAAGAGAACCAGAAGGTGGAGTTCGAGATCACTGAGGGCCGCAAGGGCCCGCAGGCGGAGAACATCACCGTCATCGGCTGAACCCCAGGGGAACGCTGACCGTCATCCGGTCGGCTGACCCCGAACACGACCGCGGTCGGACTCGATCGAGCCTTCGTCATGACGAAGTTCGATCGGCCGGCCGCGATTGTGTTTGTATGACGAAAACCCGGACAACAGCAGCCCTCTCCGCCGCCGCCCTCGTCGTGGTCGCCATGACGGGGTGCGCGCAGATCCAGCAGCAGGTCGGCGACGCATGGTCCGTCACGTACGAGGTCACCGTCGACTCTCCGGACGCGACCCCGCTCCACGATGTCAGCTACGTGGGCGCCGAGAGCCGTGGCGATTCGCCCGAGACCCACACCGCCAAGTCGACGTCGACCAAGGCGACCGAGGGCGAGAACACCAGCTGGACGCACGACTCGATCGTGCTCGCTGAGGACGATGCGTCGGTGCGAGCCACTCCCCCGGCCGACCGCACGGCGAGCTGCCGGATCCTGCTCGACGGCAAGAAGGTCATCGCCGAATCGCACGGCGGCGTCGGGCAGATCGTGCGGTGCGAGGCGACGACGCCGAAGTTCGGTTGACCCACAGGGCCACGCCCGATATATTGGCCGGTGAAGCCGGACCATCGAGGTGGCTCTGGAAGTGAGCCCGGGAATTCCCGCTGATTGCGGGGCCCGGGTTTCGCGCTTTCACGGGGTACTCCAGATCTGGTGGTCGATGAGCACCCGGTAGTCCGGGTCGCCCCGGCTCGCTGCTCCCACCGCACCGCAGATGACATCCGGCAGCCACACGAGCGGCTCATCGTGACCTCGGGCGTGGAACATCCTGATCCCTGTGCCCACGATCCGTCGAGAACGAAGCCTGCCGAGCATCTCGAGATCACGACGATCATCAGCCGGGCCGCGCGATTCGAGCACGACTTCCTCCGTCCCCACACGGTCCAACTCCCAGAGCAGCGCTTCAAGGCATCGTCGGCGAGCCCGCTCTGGTCGCTCACCATCACGGACGTCGCGCACCACGACGCAGTGCTCGAGGTCTCTGCTGGCCACGAACTCGAGGACCTCGAGGCGGAACGCACGAACCGCCTCGTGCCAGTGGAGCTTGCGCTGACCCCTGGGCACGAATCGTCGGAGCTGCTGACGGAGCTCCTCGGCGTCGACCTCGGGTCCCACCGAAGTACTCACGAGGATGTACGGGCCGGTACCGCCGGTTCCGCCGACCTGGGACTCGTCGACGAACACACGCATCCGATCCTCCGAGCACCTGCCGATCACGGGAAAGCGGCGCCCCGGAAGGGAGCGCCGCTCGATCGGGATCCCGATCCCGATCCCGATCCAAAGTATCAGATACCAGCACCTAGTTCAGGATGAACTGCGCCGAGTCCTTCGCCGTGATGTTCCCCACCGCGACCTGCAGGTGGTAGCTCGCTCCCCCGCCGGTCACCGACGGACGAGAGGCATCACACGTCGAGGCCGACGACCGCGTCCGGTCCCACGCGATGGCCGGCGTGGTCAGGGTCTGCCCGGCCTTGATCGTGACGTCCTGGTTCGTCCCACCGGTCTGGCAGTCCTTCGACGACCAGTACTGCTCCTCGCCGGAGCTGATCGTCAGGACCTGCTGCGACGACCCCAGGTCCATGTGGCAGGAGTTCGATCCCTTGTTCGAGATCGACATCGCGATCTTCGGGTCCTCGGTGGGGCCGTACGCGCTCTTGTCGAGGACGGGCTTCAGCGTGATCTGGTCCTTCGAGCACGTCGACCCGTCGGCGGCGGAAGCGGGCGCCGAAGCGGACGCGGATGCCGACGGCGCTGACGATGCGCCAGCGGACGACGACGAAGACGACGACGAAGCGGCGGAAGACGACGAAGAAGCGGGCGACGCCGACGGCGCAGCGGCGGACGACGCCCCGTTCCCGCGCCCCACGACGATGAGCACGACGACGACCACGATGAGCAGGATCACTCCGGCCACGGTCGCACGGCGGCGCCAGTAGACGCCCGGCTTCTGCGGGCCGACGGGGTGGCGGAACGAGGACATGCGCACAGGGTAGACAACGCCTGGCGCGCCGCGAGGGAACCCCGCCGAGGACGACCCGAAAGCGTCAGAGGATCTTCAGCATGCGGGTGTTGCCGAGGGTGTTCGGCTTAACCCGGGCGAGGTCGAGGAACTCTGCCACGCCCTCGTCGGACGACCGGACGAGCTCGGCGTAGACGTCCGGGGACACGACGCTCTCGCCGATCTCGAGGTACCCGTGCTTCGTGAAGAAGTCGACCTCGAACGTCAGGCAGAAGATCCGCGCGACACCGAGCTCACGGGCGTCGTGCTCGAGGGCTTCGAGCATCCGGTGCCCGACGCGCTTGTGGATCCAGTCCGCGTCGAGGGCGAGCGTGCGGACCTCGGCGATGTCGTCCCAGAACACGGCGAGGGCACCGCACCCGATAGGCACACCGTCGGGACCCTCGGCGATCCGGAACTGCTGGATCGAGCCGTAGAGCGCGACGTTCTCCTTGCCGAGCAGGATGCGCCGGTCGACGTAGGGGGCGATGAGGCGCTGGATGTGCGGGACGTCCGACGCCAGCGCCGGTCGCACGAGGATGCCGTGGTCGTCCCGTTCGTGGAACGCGTGCTTCCCGTGCTCAGTCATCTCCCCAACCATAGTGCTCACGGGGTACGGCTCCCTGGGCTGCGCACATGCGCCGCCGCCTACCGTCCAGGACATGCCTCAGATCATCGAGACCATCGACGTCAACGTCCCCGTCAGCGCTGCCTACGGGCAGTGGACCCGCTTCGAGGAGTTCCCCGCGTTCCTCAGCGAGGTGGAGAAGATCGTCCAGGTCGACGACACCACGACCGACTGGACCGTGAAGGTCGCGGGCCAGGAGCGCGAGTTCCGCGCGAAGATCACCGAGCAGCACCCCGACGAGCGGGTTGCCTGGACGGTCAAGGACGGCGAGACCGACCACGCCGGTGTCGTCACGTTCCACAAGCTGTCCGACAACGAGACGCGCGTGACCGCGCAGATCGACTGGCAGCCCTCCGGCTTCCTCGAGAAGCTCGGTTCCGCGGTCGGCATCGGTGGCCACGCCATCAAGAAGGACCTGCAGAACTACAAGGAGCACGTCGAGTCGGCTCCCACGGACGCCGGCTGGCGCGGTGACGTCCAGGCCTGAGACCCGGCCGAAGACAGACGGGAGGCCCGGTGCCAGCTGGCACCGGGCCTCCCGTCTGTCTGTGGCTGGGTCCTAGGACTCGATCTCGCCCTGCGGAGCGGCTTCCGTTCCGGACTCCACGGCGGCTGCGCCGGCGAGGACCTCTTCGCGGCCCGGCTGACGCCCGGTCTCGAACTCGAACTTGCCGTCGATGAAGTCGACCTTGACGTGGTCGCCAGCGGTGAGCTCACCCTGCAGGATGTGCTCGGACAGCTGGTCCTCGACCTCGTGCTGCATGGCACGACGGAGCGGGCGGGCACCGAGGGCGGGGTCGAACCCGACCTTGATGAGCTGCTCCTTCGCCGGCAGCGTGAGCTCGACGGTCATGTCGCGGTCGAGCATGCGGTCGGACAGACGCTTCACGAACAGGTCCACGATCTGCAGCAGCTCGGACTGCGAGAGCTGCGGGAACACGATCGTGTCGTCGACGCGGTTGAGGAACTCGGGCTTGAAGTGCTTCTTGAGCTCCTCGTTCACCTTCGAGCGCATGCGGTCGTAGCCGACGCCCGAGTCACCCTCGACCTGGAAGCCCACCGGGCCACCGGCGATGCCCTGCGAACCGAGGTTCGTGGTCATGATGATGACGGTGTTCTTGAAGTCGACCACGCGGCCCTGACCATCGGTCAGACGGCCCTCTTCGAGGACCTGCAGCAGCGAGTTGAAGATGTCCGGGTGGGCCTTCTCGATCTCGTCGAAGAGGACCACGGAGAACGGCTTGCGACGCACCTTCTCGGTGAGCTGGCCGCCCTCTTCGAACCCGACGAACCCGGGAGGGGCACCGAACAGGCGCGAGACGGTGTGCTTCTCGCCGAACTCCGACATGTCGAGGGAGATCAGTGCACCCTCGTCGTCGAACAGGAACTCCGCGAGCGCCTTGGCGAGCTCGGTCTTCCCGACGCCCGTGGGGCCGGCGAAGATGAACGAGCCCGAGGGGCGGTTCGGGTCCTTGAGGCCGGCGCGGGTGCGGCGGATGGTCTTCGAGAGCGCCGAGATGGCTTCTTCCTGACCGATGACCCGCTGGTGCAGGGCCTTCTCCATGAAGACGAGGCGCGAGGTCTCCTCTTCGGTGAGCTTGAACACCGGGATGCCCGTGGCCTGCGCCAGGACCTCGGCGATGATGCCCTCGTCGACGGTGCCGGACGCCGCGACGTCACCGGCACGCCACTGCTTCTCGAGGCGGAGACGCTCGCCGAGGAGCTTCTTCTCCTCGTCGCGCAGGCTCGCGGCCTTCTCGAAGTCCTGCTCCTCGATGGCGGCTTCCTTCGACCCGCGGACCGTCGAGATCTTCTCGTCGAACTCGCGGAGCTCCGGCGGCGCCGACAGGATCGAGAGACGCAGGCGAGCGCCGGCCTCGTCGATCAGGTCGATTGCCTTGTCGGGCAGGAAGCGGTCCTGCACGTAGCGGTCCGCGAGGTTCGCCGCGGCGACGATGGCGCCGTCGGTGATGGACACCTTGTGGAACGCCTCGTACTTGTCGCGGAGGCCCTTGAGGATGTTGATCGCGTGCGGCAGCGACGGCTCGTTGACCTGCACCGGCTGGAAGCGACGCTCGAGTGCTGCGTCCTTCTCGAAGTGCTTGCGGTACTCGTCGAGGGTCGTGGCACCGATGGTCTGGAGCTCACCACGGGCGAGGAGCGGCTTGAGGATCGACGCGGCGTCGATCGCGCCCTCGGCTGCACCGGCTCCCACGAGCGTGTGGATCTCGTCGATGAAGACGATGATGTCGCCGCGGGTGCGGATCTCCTTCGTGACCTTCTTCAGGCGCTCCTCGAAGTCACCGCGGTAGCGGGACCCGGCGATGAGCGACCCGAGGTCGAGCGAGTAGAGCTGCTTGTCCTTGAGCGTCTCGGGCACGTCGCCCTTGACGATCGCCTGGGCGAGACCCTCGACGACGGCGGTCTTGCCGACGCCGGGCTCACCGATCAGGACGGGGTTGTTCTTGGAGCGGCGGGAGAGGATCTGCATGACCCGCTCCATCTCCTTCTCGCGGCCGATGACCGGGTCGAGCTTGCCGTCGCGCGCGGCCTGGGTGAGGTTCCGACCGAACTGGTCGAGGACCTGCGAACCCTGCTGGGCGTTCTGTTGCTGCTCGCCGCCGACGGCGACCGCTTCCTTGCCCTGGTAGCCGGACAGGAGCTGGATGACCTGCTGGCGGACGCGGTTCAGGTCGGCGCCGAGCTTGACGAGCACCTGGGCTGCGACACCCTCGCCCTCGCGGATGAGGCCGAGGAGGATGTGCTCGGTGCCGATGTAGTTGTGACCGAGCTGCAGCGCCTCGCGCAGGGACAGCTCGAGCACCTTCTTGGCGCGCGGCGTGAACGGGATGTGCCCGGTCGGCTGCTGCTGGCCCTGCCCGATGATGTCCTGGACCTGCTCGCGGACGGCATCGAGCGAGATGCCGAGCGACTCCAGCGCCTTGGCGGCGACGCCCTCGCCCTCGTGGATGAGGCCGAGGAGGATGTGCTCGGTGCCGATGTAGTTGTGGTTGAGCATCTTCGCTTCTTCTTGAGCGAGGACGACAACACGACGGGCTCGGTCGGTGAATCTCTCGAACATGTGCTCTCCCTTGCCGGGCTCGTGGAAGACCGGTGACGTACATCGAGACTAACCAGCGCATCCCCGGTGGTCTGCCCCTGTTCGCCGTGGGCGTGACCTCGCTCCGCTACGCGCGGCGAGCAGCGCGGCGGAGGGCACGCCGGAAGCGACGGGGGTCGACGCCGACTTGATCGAGGACGTCGTGTGCAGCACCCATGAACGGGTCGTCCATCCCGTCGAGCACGGCGAGCATCACGTGGTGCGGACGGACGCGCTCGTGCGGGCCGGCGATCTGCGACGCGTGCGCCAGGAGCCGCGCTCCGGCGGGGGTGCACGTGATGCGGTCGGCCTCGGTCGGGTACGGCTCGGTACCGGCACCGACGAACACACGGATGGCGTCGCGGAGGACATCGGCCGTGACGCCGTGGCGCCGCAGGACGTCGCTGAACCGCGGCATCCCCGAGCAGAGCACGACCGAGGCGACGGAGAGCGCGGCGGTCTGCATGTATGCAGAATATCTTATTGCGAGTGTTTTGAGAAGCCCTCGAACCAGGTCCGCCCGGTACCATCCGGCACATGGAGCAGCCCGTCGTCGGCCTCGTCGTCCACCCGACCAAGAACGTGCAGGAGTCCGTCACGACCCTGCAGCGCTGGAACTCCTCCGGCGCCGGCCGCCTCGTCGCGCGGCGCATCGACGCAGCCCGCATCGGCGGCACGATCGACGTGGTGGAGGACGACGACTTCACCGCCACGGTCGACCTCGTCGTCGCGCTCGGCGGGGACGGCACGATGCTCGGTGCGATGCGGCTCGTCGCGAAACGCCCGGTGCCGGTGCTCGGGGTGAACTACGGCAACGTCGGGTTCCTCGTGGAGATCGAGCCCCCGGAGCTCGAAGCGGCACTCGAACGACTGTCGAGCGGCGACTACCAGCTGGAGCCGCACCACGCCCTCGAGGCCCGACTGTCGTGGAGCGGCGCGCGGACCGAGTACCTCGCGTTCAACGACCTCACCATCGTGCGGCGTCCGGGAGCAGGGCAGGTGTCCGCGGACCTCAGCGTCGGCGGGCTCGGATACGGGTACTACCGGGCGGACGCCATCGTCGCAGCGACCCCGGCCGGGTCCACCGCGTACAACTACGCCGCCGGTGGCCCCGTCCTCTCCCCCGCACTCTCCGGCTCCGTCGTGACCCCGGTCGCTCCGATGGCGGGCATCGACCGCGCGGTGGTCCTCGCCGCGCGGGAGCGCTACCGGTTCGAGATCGCCGAGGGCACCAGGAGCGCGGCGCTCGAGGTCGACGGACTCGTCGTCGGGGAGGTCGCCACCGGGGCGCAGATCGACATGCGGCTCCGGAAGGACGCCGGTAGCGTCGTCCGCCTCGACGCCGAGCGACACGGGCGCACCGGGCGACTGAAGCTCAGCCTGCTCGACCTGCCCGTCCGCCCCGACCAACTCGTCGAGCTCATCCCGAGCGACCTCCGGCAGAAGCTCCGTCGCGAGGCCGAGGACTGAGCCCGCCCGCCGACATGAGTGTGGCCCGTCCGAGCAGTGCTCGAACGGGCCGTCCCATCACCCCACCGGATCGCCTTCCCACGGAACGACCCGGTTTCCCCGTACCGACGCCGTTGCGGGCGTCGGCCGAAGTACTGCTGACCTACTCGGTCAGGTAGAGCTGCATGTCCTGCGAGACCGCCTTGGCGAACAGGCGCAGCTTGGCTCGCGACTCCACACGGCTGACCGCCTGGCGCGTCGTGTGCACGATCTTCGAAATCTCGTCGAGCGTCATCGGCTTGTCGTCGTCGAGGCCGTAGCGCATGCGGATCACGTTCGCCTCGTCGCTCGGGAGCTCCGCGACGATCGAGCGGATGTCGCGGTGCAGGAGCGTCGTCTCGGTGAGCTCGTTCGGGGACGCAGCGTCCTCGTCCTCGATGAAGTCGCCCAGTTCGCTGTCGTCGGAGTCGCCGACGACGGTGTGGATCGAGACCGGCTCGTGCGAGCGGCCCTTGAGGTCCACGAGTTCCTCGACGGACATGCTGAGCTCGGCTGCGACCTCTTCCGGCATCGGCGCGCGGCCGAGGTCGACGGTGAGGTCACGCTCGGTGCGCGAGATCTTGTTGATCAGCTCGACGGTGTGCACCGGGATGCGGATCGTGCGGGCCTTGTCGGCGAGACCACGCGAGATGGCCTGGCGGATCCACCAGGTGGCGTAGGTCGAGAACTTGTAGCCCTGCGTGAAGTCGAACTTCTCGACCGCGCGGACCAGGCCGAGGTTGCCTTCCTGGATCACGTCCATGAAGGGCAGGCCACGCTGCGAGTAGCGCTTCGCGATGCTCACGACGAGTCGGAGGTTCGAGGTGATCATGCGCTCCTTGGCGCGCTCACCGTCCCGGACCAGCCACTTGAGCTCACGCTGCAGGGACTTCGCGAGGCCCTGCTCCGTGGCGAGCTTCTCGCCGGCGAACAGACCCACCTCGATCCGGCGGGCGATCTGTGCTTCTTCCTCGGCGGTGAGGAGCGCGAGCCGTCCGATGTGGCGGAGGTAGTCGCCGACCTGGTCGACCGATGCGCCGCGGACGCCGGCGAGCTGCTCGTCCGCCTCGACCTCTGCCGCGGCGGTGTCGAGCGTGGTGCTCTCGACCTTGGCCGACTCGGTCTTCGCGGTTGCCTTCTTCGTCCGGCGCGAGGTGGTGCTCGGTGCTGCCGTTGCGATCGTCATCTGACTCTCCCTGCATTCGACGGTGATGGCCTTCGTGGGGTGTGACCGAGTAAAGCGGTCCGGAGGTGTACCCCACAAACCAAACGGAATGATTCCCAGGGTTCTCCGTGCTTCGCCATCGGAACCGCACCCCACGGGGTACAGCGCACGACCAGTCTCGTCCCCCGACCGCTCCGAGGGCAAGGGGTCCACCGCGTCGTTCCGGCGTTGCATGGGTGTTTCTGGCGCATTGCAGAGGATGCACCCCGCCGGCGCGACTTCGCCGGGCATGCGAAAGGGGTACGTCGTCGCGGATCGATGCGATCCGGACTCCGTACCCCGAAAGACGAACGGATGGGGGTCACCAGGAGGGTTCGAGCCAGCCCTCCCGGCGCTTGGAGACCTCGATCTCCGCGTCGCGGTCGTACTCGTCGTACTCGCTCTCGATGTCGCCGACCAGGCTACGAGTGCGGAACAGCTGCGTGATGGACATGCGGACGATGTTCACAGCACGCGGCAACGCCCACGTGAACGAACGGTGACGCTGGGCGTCGACGGGGTGAAGGGCAGGCGACGGTCCCTGCTCAGACGTCGATGTCGTCGTCGTCCTCGTCGTCCCACGCGGAGTCGTCACGCGTCGGGTCGGCGATTGCGGGGTGGCCGAACGCGTCCTCCGGGTCGAGCTCCGCGGGGTCGTCGCCGGGCAGGGACGAACTCATGGCGGGCACGATGGCACCGCCGGGTGAACCGGGGGTGAACGCTGCTGCTACTCCGCGGACGCCGGTGCGGACGCGGGGACGCCGTGCTCGCGCTCGAAACGGGCGCGCTCTTCGGCCTCGACCTTTGCGTAGGCGGCGCGCTCGGTACGGTCGGCCCGCATGATGGCGCGCATGACGAACCAGAACACGAGGCCGACGACGACGGTCGGCGTCAGGGCGAAGATGATCCCGGTCACGACTCCATGCGGCACCCGAGCATCCTAACCCGCCCGCTCGTGAGGGACCGACGGGCTACTTGACGAGCGGGAACAGGATCGTCTCGCGGATGCCGAGGCCCGTGATCGCCATGAGGAGGCGGTCGACGCCCATGCCCATGCCGCCCGACGGGGGCATCGCGTGCTCGAGCGCCCGCAGGAACTCCTCGTCGACGCGCATCGCCTCGGGGTCGCCACCCGCCGCGAGCTTCGCCTGCTCGACGAACCGCTCGCGCTGCACGACCGGGTCCACCAGCTCCGAGTACGCCGTCGCGAGCTCGAACCCGCGCACGTACAGGTCCCACTTCTCGACGATGCCGGGGCGGGTGCGGTGCTCACGGGTCAGCGGCGAGGTGTCGACCGGGAAGTTCATGACGAACGTCGGGCGGTCGAGCGAGTCGATCACGAAGTGCTCCCAGAGCTCCTCGACGTACTTGCCGTGGGTGGCGTGCGCGACCTCCACGCCCTCCGCCGCGGCGAGCTCCTGCAGCTCGGCGAGCGGCGTCGACGGCGTGATCTCACGCCCGGCCGCCGACGAGAGCGAGCCGTACATGTCGATGCGCGGCCACTCGCCGCCGAGGTCGTACGCCGAACCGTCGGGCAGTGTGACCTCGAGGGAGCCCCCGGTGACGGCGCGCGTCGCGTTCTGCACGAGCTCCTGCGTCAGGTCGGCCATCTGCTCGTAGTTGCCGTACGCCTGGTACGCCTCGACCATCGCGAACTCGGGCGAGTGCGACGAGTCGGCGCCCTCGTTCCGGAAGTTGCGGTTGATCTCGAAGACCCGGTCGATGCCACCGACGACGGCGCGCTTCAGGAAGAGCTCCGGTGCGATGCGCAGGAACAGCTCGGTGTCGAACGCGTTCGAGTGCGTGACGAACGGACGGGCCGACGCACCGCCGTGCTGGGTCTGCAGCATCGGCGTCTCGACCTCGAGGTACTCGTGGCCGGTGAAGGTCTGGCGGAGCGACGCCATCACGGCGGCCCGGGCACGGACGGTCTCGCGGGCCTGGTCGCGGACGATGAGGTCGAGGTACCGCTGACGGACCCGGGTCTCCTCGTTCAGCTCGTTGTGCAGGTTCGGGAGCGGCAGGATCGCCTTGGCCGCGATCGCCCACTCGTCGACCATGATCGACAGCTCGCCACGACGGGACGAGATGACCCGACCGTGCACGAACACGTGGTCGCCGAGGTCGACGAACTCCTTCCAGCGCGCCAGCGACTCGTCGCCCACCTCGGCGAGTGACACCATGGCCTGGATCCGGGCGCCGTCGCCGGACTGCAGCGTCGCGAAGCAGAGCTTGCCGGTGTTGCGGGAGAACACGATGCGGCCGGCGACACCGACGACGTCATCCGTCTCGGCCCCGGTCTCCAGCTCGCCGTACTGCGCACGCACCGCGGGGATCGTCGTCGTGATCGGGAGTTCGGCCGGGTACGCCTCGATCCCGGACTCCAGCAGACGTGCCCGCTTGTCCAGCCGGATCTGTCGCTGCTCGCTCGTCTCCTGCTCGGCGAGCGCGACGGCGTCGGTGACGGCGTCGGCGTCGGCCGGTGCAGCAGCGGTCTCGGGGGTGACGGTCTCGTCGGTCATGCGGTGCGGCTCCGGAGGTCGTGGGGGTGCAGGGGAATGCTACCCGCGGGGTGCGGCATCCCCGGAATCGACGGGCCCCGGGCTGGCCCCGCGCGCACCGGCGGCGAATGCACCGACGGGCGGCCGCCCCTGCGCGCGCAGCACGAGCATCGTCACCGACGACCCGACGTAGGCGGCAGCCACGAGCAGCATCACCACGGTGCCGAGGACGTCGAACGCCCCGACCGTGGACGCCCGCGCGAACAGCGCGTCCGCGACGAAGTACGCCGCCAGCAGGAACCCGGCGAACGGCCGACCGGTCATGCGCCACCACGCACGAGGCGGTTCGACGGGCTCGCCCTCGTTCCGGAACAACCGGACGCCGACGACGACGATCGCCACGAGTCCGACGGCCGACAGGAACGGCACGGCACCGTCCGGCAGCCCGATCGCCCAGAGCAGCAGCGCGAGGAGCACCTCGACGACGACGGCGCCGACGAGGTACCCGACCTTGGCCTGAGCGGTGGTGATGCGGATGGTCGCCATGGTCACAGTCTGGACTGCCCGTCGGCCGCGGCGAGCGCGTTGTCCACGGCGGACCGGACGAGCGCCCCGAGCACGCGCCCGGGGTGGTCGACGCCGATGCCCGAGAGCGTGCCGGCCGACTGGTCGACGATCGCGGTCGAGAAGCTCACGGCGGCGCGCACGGCATCGGCGTACGCGGGCCGGTCCTGCTCGGTCACGACGAACGGCTCGGCGCCCATCTCGACGACGAGCGCCTGGGCGATGGGGAGCACCGGCGCGGGTGCGGTGACGGCGCAGTACGCGTCGCGGAGTCGCGCGAGGTCCACGCTCGTGCCGGTGAACGCCATGGCCGGGTGGATCGCGAGCGGGATCGCCCCGGCGGCGAGGGCCGGCCCGAGGATCCCGACGCCGTGGTCGGGGCTGGTGTGCACGACGAGCTGCCCCGCCTGCCAGATGCCCGCGTCCGCGAGGCCCTGCACGAGTCCGGCGAGCTGGTCGTCCGGCACCGCGAGGATCACGAGTTCACTGCGCTCGACGAGGTCGGGCGTCTCGAGCAGCGGCACACCGGGGAGCATCGCCTCCGCGCGGTCCACGCTCTCCGCGGACACCGCGGTGATGCCGACGATCGCGTGCTCCGCGTTCGCCAGGGCGGCACCGAGCACCGGTCCGACACGGCCGGAGCCGACGACGCCGACTCCGAGCCGTCCCGCCCTCATCGTTCGGCTCCTGCCGGTGGGACGTCGCCCCAACCCACGGGAGGCTCGTGGGGCCATGGTGCCGCCGCCTGCGGTTCCGCAGGGGGCGGGGCGGACGCGTGGCGAGCCTCCAGGCCGGATGCACCGGACGTGCCGGATCCGCCGGACCGCCAGCGGTGCGACGTGTCGGTGACCGCCGCCTCGACGGCCAGCCGCGCGGTCTCGGCCCAGAGCGCCTGCGCGTCCTTCGCATCGATCGCTCCGACCGTCGCGTTCACCGGACCGGACACGGTCTGCACGTGTACCGACGCGAGCCGCAGCACTCGCTCGAGCGGCCCCTGTGACACCTTCACGCTCTGCACCCGCGGCAGCGGGACGACGACGAGCGACCGCCACACCGCACCGAGGCGGAGCAGCACGGCGCCCTGTACGAACCGGTACCCGTTGCGGCGGGCCGAGAACGGGCGGAGCCACCGGCCGCGACGGGGCGAGTGCGTGAACCCGCCCTGGTCGCCGGTCGTGGTGAGGCTGTCGTCGACGACGCTGACGGCTTCGGCTGACCCCTCGCGGAGCCGGTCCATCGAGGCGGCCGGCCCGACGACCGCGGAGCCGACGAGTGTCGGCAGGATGATCTCGAGCACCTGCCGGACGTCGGCGGCGTCGCCGACGGGCAGCACGATCGAGGACACCTGCTGGTTGTTCGATGCACCGTTGCCGGCGTTCGTCGCCCGGTTGATGCGGACGTCCCACCAGCCGAACGGCCGCCAGAGGAGCGGCTGCGCGACGCTCACGGCGTGGATGCGACCGGGAGGCAGGGTCTCGTTCGTCGTGGACACGAGGCCGAACCCGATCCGGATGCCGTCCCGGGTGTCGGCGATCGTGTACTGCAGCGAGCGCGAGAACTTCCGGATGTAGTACCCGCCGGCGCCGATCACCGCGGGGAACAGCGACACGAGCAGGAAGTACCGGCCGGTGACGGCGATGCTGACGATGATCGCGACGATGACGAGCACGAGGAACACCGTCGTGCCGGAGAGCACCATCGACGCGATGAGCCGCCCCGGCTTGACCTTGACGATGCGCGTGGCGTGCACGGCGGACGGGTCGAGCTCGGGCGACAGGAACTCGTTCACGCGGTCCTGCACGACGCCGTTGCTGTGGCGCTCGCCCGACTCCGCCTCGTCTTCCTGCGCGCCGGAGGCGAGCACGAGGATGCGCTGCCGGAGGTCGTCCGCGGCCTTCGCCCCGAGGTAGGCGAGCTGCACGTTGGCGTCGTTGCCGGCCTGCGCGATCTCGAGTTTCGCGGTCCCGAAGATCCGTGGGACCAGCGGCCGCGTGATGTTGATGCCCTGGATCCGGTCGAGCCGGGCCTTGCGGTGGTTCCGGAACAGCACGCCGGAGCGCACCTCGACGATCTCGCCGGTGACGCGGAACTCGTGCATCCGCCAGGACAGGTAGAACAGGCCGATCAGCACGACCAGGAAGCCCGCGATGCCGAGGAGCACCCACCCGACGGCGCCGTGTTCGTAGACGTAGCGGACCGGATCGCCCTCTTCCTGCGGCCCGTCGGCACCCGGGATGAACATGTTGACGAGGGTGTCGCGGAGGTTGTTCACCACGATGCCGAGCACCACGATGAGGAAGATCCCACCGCGGAGCAGCGGGGTCAGTGGGTGCAGACGGTGCCACTCGCCGTCGGTCAGCGGAGCGGCCGCAGCGGCGTTCCCGCTGCGCGGTGGTGCCGGCGGGGGCGGTCCTGGTCGGAACGTCACGGGTCCCCCTACAGCCCGGCGCGACGGGTCTCGGCGAGCTCCACGAGCCGGTCGCGGAGCTCGTCGGCGTCCTCGGCGGGGATCCCCGGCACGCGGACGTTGGTCGACGCGGCAGCCGTCACGAACTTCAGCTCGCTCATGCCGAGCGCACGGTCGAGCGGGCCGCGGGCGACGTCGACGAGTTGGAGTCGGCCGTACGGCACCGCAGTGAAGCGCTGCCACATCAGCCCGCGGCGCAGGACGAAGTCGTCCTCGCGCAGGGCGTAGCCGATCGCTCGGACCCGACGAGGGGTCAGCGCCGCGGTGACCAGGGTGACGACCGCGACCACGATGCCGATCAGGATCCACACGACGCCGGCGGTGCGTTCGAAACCGCCGCTGACGACGCCGATGATCACACATCC
The DNA here is from genome assembly GCF_049341845.1 of Curtobacterium guangdongense. Lineage (NCBI taxonomy): Bacteria > Bacillati > Actinomycetota > Actinomycetes > Micrococcales > Microbacteriaceae > Curtobacterium > Curtobacterium guangdongense. Next base: position 111,589 of record NZ_JBMPIT010000007.1, on the reverse strand, counting down.
GGCGGTCACGACGACTCCGGCGAGCACCGTCTGCACGAGTTCCGTCCAGAGGAGCTTCGGGGACACCCTGGTCCAGGTGATGCCGGTCAGGCCGAGTCCCGGCTCGTCGAGTCGTTCGCGCGGCATCTGGGCCCCTCCTGGTGTCTCAGTTCGCCGTGGTGCCGCCCTGCGGGTCGTCACGATCGTCGTCCGGCGGGACGATGCACATGCGCTCGGCGACGAGCGCGCACACGGTGAGCACGATTCCGCCACCGACCGCCACGGCGTTCGGCAGGGTCGAGCCTAGCGAAGGCGTCACCGAACGGGTCAGGAGGTACGCGATGAGCCCGAGCCCGAACGCGCCGAGCAGCGCCCCGATGATGCTCGAGGCCTTCGCGAGCACCACCACCCTGGTCGCGTAGAGCGGGTCCACGCGGCGCTCCGCACCGCCCTTCACGTGCCGCCGGACGGGGACGGCCATGATCACGAGGGCGATGCCGATGAACGCGAGCGTCAGCCCGAGGGGCGACGACAGGATGAGCGTGGGGGCCTGCCGGGACGCCAGTGCGGCGTCGAGGGCGAAGCCGGCGACGAGCGCCACGACGGCGACGCTGATCAGGGTGGACGCGCGGGTGGGCTTCACTGGGTCCTCCCGCTCGTGGTGGGCGCTGGCCGGGAGGCTCGGGTCGGCTCCGCGAACAGGCGCGGCTCGTCGACGCGGTCGGTGTCGTCGCCGAGTACGGCGAGCAGGTCCGCGACCGGTCCGGCATCCGGCCCGCTGCCGGGCAGCACCGCGTCCGGGTCCGCGTCGAGCCACGGCGCGAGCACGAACGCACGTTCGTGCGCCCGGGGGTGCGGCACCGTGAGGGTCTCGGTGTCGATGTGCTGGTGCACGCCGGCGTCGTCGGTGATCGCGACCACGTCGAGGTCGAGGGTGCGGTCACCCCAGCGGACCTCACGGGTCCGGCCGTGGGTGTCCTCGACGACGTGCAGGGCGTCGAGGAGCTCCTGGGGCGTCAGCGTGGTGTCGACGACCACGACCGCGTTCCGGTACCGGGGCTTCGTCCGGTCGAGTCCGTCGAGCGTCAGGGCGACCGACTCGACCTCGTGGCTAGCGGACACCGGCTCGACACCGGGGATCGCCGCGATCTCGGCGGCAGCGGCGCGCAGCGTGCTCCCCCGGTCGCCGAGGTTCGCGCCGAGGGCGATGACGGCGCGGCTCACGCGACTCGCTCCCGGCGGATCGTGATCGAGACGTCGGTGAACGGCACCGTGATGGGCGCCTGCGGCTTGTGCACGGTGACCTCGGTCGCCAGGGCAGCGCGGTGCGTCAGCACGGCGGCGGCGATCCGCTCCGCCAGGGTCTCGATGAGGTCGACCGGGTCGCGCTCGATCTCGGCGACGACCTGCTCGGCGAGCACGCCGTAGTGCACGGTGCGGTCGAGGTCGTCGGAGCCGGCGGCCGCGCGGGCGTCGACCTCCACGGCGACGTCGACGACGAAGTCCTGCCCGTCGGCGCGTTCGTGGTCGAAGACGCCGTGGTGGCCGCGGGCGCGGACCCCGACGAGGCGGATGGTGTCGTTCACGATCGAGCTGCCCTCCAGGCTTCCCAGACGTCGAGCACCGCGCGGGTCGGTGCGGGGTCGTGCACGCGGACACCCCATGCCCCGCGCTCGGCGGAGAGCAGGCTGATGGCGGCCGTTGCGAGGTCGCGGTCCTTCGGCGGAGCGCCAGCCGGGCTGCCGACGCCGTCCAGGAACCGCTTGCGTGACGCGGCGACGAGCACGGGGAGGCCGATCGACGCGAAGCGCTCGTACCCGGCCAGGATCTCCCAGTTCTGCACGCCCTGCTTCGCGAACCCGAGCCCCGGGTCGATGACGACCTGCTCCTGCCGCACCCCGAGCACGATGAGTTCCGCGACGCGCATCTCGACCTCGCGACGGACCTCGTCGACCGCGTGCTCGTACACGGCGTCGCGGTACATCCGGTCGCTGTGGCCACGCCAGTGCATCACCACGAAGCCCGTCCCGGTGGAGGCGACGACGCGCGCCATGTCCGGGTCGGCCAGGCCGCCGGAGACGTCGTTGACGATCGCGGCTCCGAGCTCCACCGAACGCTCGGCGGTGTCGGCGTTCATGGTGTCCACGCTCACCACGATCCCCTCGGCGACGAGCTGGCGGACGACGGGGAGCACGCGCTCCTGCTCGACGGCCAGGGGGACCCGATCGGCCCCGGGGCGGGTGGACTCCCCGCCGACGTCGATGATGTCGGCACCGGCGGCGACGAGCTCGCGCGCGTGCGCCAGGGCGGCATCGATCCCGAGGTGCAGCCCGCCGTCCGAGAACGAGTCGGGCGTCACGTTGAGGATGCCCATCACCCGGGTGCGCTCGGGCGTCGGGGCACCGCGGTCACGACGACGGCGCACGACGACCTCCGGCACCGGTTCCGGTGCTCGGAGGTCGGTCGCAGCGAGTCGGCGCGAGCGTCGCGTCGGCAGGTCGGACATCCGGCCTACGCGGGGGCGATACCCGGGTTGCCGAACGGACGGTGACGACGGGTCTTCGAGGGCTCGTCGGTCGTCTCGGCAGCGGTGTTCGCCGCCTTGCCGGGGACCTCGATCGCGGGCAGGTCGCTCACCGGGCGCTTGTCGCTCGACAGCCACTGCGGGCGCTCCGGCAGCTTCCGGACGTCCTTGAAGATCTCGACGAGCTCCGGCGCGTCCAGCGTCTCCTTCTCGAGGAGCTCACCGGCCAGGCGGTCGAGGATGTCGCGGTTGTCGTTGAGCACCTGGTAGGCCTCGTCGTGCGCGGACTCGAGCAGGGCACGCGTCTCGGCGTCGACCATCTCGGCGATGTTCTCCGAGTAGTCGCGTCCGGTGCCGCCGCTCATGTCGCGGCCGACGAAGGGCTCGCTCGACCCGGAGCCGAGCTTCACCGAACCGACGGCCTGGCTCATGCCGTACTCGGTCACCATCTTGCGTGCGGTGCCCGTGGCCTTCTCGATGTCGTTCGACGCGCCCGTGGTCGGGTCGTGGAACACGATCTCCTCGGCGACGCGACCACCCATGGCGTAGGTGAGCTGATCGAGGAGCTCGTTGCGGGTGACGGAGTACTTGTCCTCGAGCGGGAGCACCATCGTGTAGCCGAGGGCGCGGCCGCGCGGCAGGATCGTGATCTTCGTCACCGGGTCGGTGTGGCGCATCGCCGCTGCCGCCAGGGCGTGGCCGCCCTCGTGGTACGCGGTGATGAGGCGTTCCTGGTCGCTCATGATCCGGGTCCGGCGCTGCGGGCCGGCCATCACGCGGTCGACGGCCTCGTCGAGGGCACGGTTGTCGATGAGCTGCGCGTTGGAGCGGGCGGTGAGGAGCGCGGCTTCGTTGAGGACGTTCGCCAGGTCGGCACCGGTGAACCCCGGCGTCTTGCGGGCGAGGAGCTCGAGGTCGACGCTCGCGGCGAGCGGCTTGCCCTTCGCGTGCACCTCGAGGATCTGCTTGCGGCCCTGCAGGCTCGGCGCGTCGACACCGATCTGGCGGTCGAAGCGGCCGGGGCGGAGGAGCGCGGGGTCGAGGACGTCCGGACGGTTGGTCGCCGCGATGAGGATGACGTTCGTCTTGCCGTCGAAGCCGTCCATCTCGACGAGGAGCTGGTTCAGCGTCTGCTCGCGCTCGTCGTTGCCGCCGCCGATGCCGGCACCGCGGTGACGACCGACGGCGTCGATCTCGTCGATGAAGACGATGGCCGGGGAGTTCGCCTTCGCCTGCTCGAAGAGGTCACGGACACGGCTCGCGCCGACACCGACGAACATCTCGACGAAGTCCGAACCGGAGATCGAGTAGAACGGCACACCCGCTTCGCCGGCGACGGCTCGTGCGAGCAGCGTCTTGCCGGTTCCGGGAGGGCCGTACAGCAGCACGCCCTTGGGGATCTTCGCGCCGACGGCCTGGAACTTCGCCGGCTCCTTGAGGAACTCCTTGATCTCGTGGAGCTCTTCGATCGCCTCGTCGGAGCCCGCGACGTCGGCGAACGACACCTGCGGGTTCTCCTTGTTGTTCATCTTCGCCCGGGACTTGCCGAACTGCATGACCTTCGAGCCGCCGCCCTGGGCGCTCGAGAGCAGGAACCAGAACAGGGCACCGATGAGCAGGAACGGCAGGAGCGTCAGGATCAGCGTGACGAACCAGTTCGACTGCTGGACGGTGTCGTTGTAGCCCTTGGGGAGGTCGGCCTTCGCGACGGCGTCGACGACCTCGGTGCCACGGGGCTCGGAGTAGTAGAACTGCTCGGTGGTGCCGCCGTCCTTCAGGGTGAGGTCGACGCGCTGCTCGGTCGAGTTCACCACCGCGGACGAGACCTTGCCGTCAGAGAGCTGCTCGAGGCCCTTCTGCGTGTCGATCTGCTGCGTGCCGGACTGGCTGATGAACGCCCATCCGATCCAGATCCCCACGATCGCAATGAGCACGTAGATGTACGGCCCGCGGAGGATGCGCTTGAAGTCCATGTGATCCGGGCAGAGCGCCCGACACCTTTCTCTGCCGAAGTTGCGTGCTGATCAGCATACGGCCGCGATTCTGTGGCGAGAATGGGTGTCCTCTGCGGGCGAACTCCCCGTTCGCCGACGATCCGTCTAGGAGTAGACGTGCGGGGCGAGGACCCCGATGCCGCGCAGGTTGCGGTACCGCTCGTCGTAGTCGAGGCCGAAGCCCACCACGAAGGCGTCGGGGATGTCGAAGCCGACGTACTTCACGTCCACCTCGACCTTCGCCGCCTCCGGCTTGCGGAGCAACGCGACGATCTCGACGCTCGCGGCCCCACGGGACTCGAGGTTCTGCTTGAGCCAGGACAGCGTCAGCCCGGAGTCGATGATGTCCTCGACGATGATGACGTCGCGACCGTGCAGGTCGGTGTCGAGGTCCTTGAGGATCCGCACCACACCGGACGACTTCGTGCCAGAGCCGTAGGACGACACGGCCATCCAGTCCATCTTCGCCTGGAGCGTCAGGTGGCGGGAGAAGTCGGCCATGACCATGACCGCGCCCTTCAACACACCGACGAGCAGTGGGTCCTTGTCTCCGTAGTCGCGGTCGACCGCCGCGGCGAGCTCGGCGATCTTGTCGTCGATCTGCTCGGGGGTGAAGAGCACTTCGGAGAGGTCGTCCTGCACGTCGGAGAGTTCCACCGGGACAGCCTAACTCGCTGCGAAGAGCAGACGATCCCCGCTCCGGGACACCTGCACGCCGGGGAGGTCGATCGGGCCCTGCCCGCTCCACTCGGTGACGAGTCGGCAGACCTCGAGCGTCTGCACCCTGGACAGCGTCACGCCGAACTCGCTCTCCACCGCGAGCCGGACGAGCCGCTGCCGGAGGGCAGGCGGGTTCGCGTGCAGTTGCCGCACGGACAGCGAGATGCCGGCCTCCGAGTGCTCGGCGAGGTCCTCGGCCATCTCCTCGGCGAAGTGGTCGAGCGCCGCGGAGTCCTCCCGCAGCTGGTCGGCCGTGCGGGCCAGTGCCTCGTGCACGTCGGCCCCGAGCTCGCGCTCGAGCACCGGCATCAGGGTGTTCCGGACGCGCACCCTGGTGAACGCCGGGTCCTCGTTCTGCGGGTCGTGCCACGGCGCGAGCCCGGCGGCGGCGCACGCCTGCCTGGTGGTGTGCCGCCGCACCGTCAGCAGCGGCCGGCCGTAGGCCGGGCCCGAGTCGCGGACCGCGAGCGGGCGCATGCCGGACAGGCTGTCCGGTCCGCTGCCGCGCAGGAGGCCGAGCAGCACCGTCTCGGCCTGGTCGTCCAGGGTGTGGCCCAGCAGCACGAGCGGTGCCCCGGTGGCGGACGCGACGTCCGCGATCGACGCGTGCCGGGCCTCCCGTGCGGCGCCCTCCGGACCACCTGCGGTGCCGACCGCGACCCTGCGGACCTCCACCGGGTCCAGACCCAGCTCGGATGCCTGCCTGGAGGCTCGGCTCGCCACCGCCTCGGAGCCCGCCTGGAGCGCGTGGTCGACGATGACCGCACCGGCCCGGAGCCCCTGCTTGGGTGCCTCGAACGCGGTGGCCGCGGCGAGCGCGAGGGAGTCGGGTCCGCCGCTCAGCGCGACGAGGACCAGGTCGCCGTCGCGGACGAGGTCCTGGTCGATCGCCTGCGCGAGGAGGTCGCGGACCGCGCGACGGGTGTCGGCGACTGCGGGATCCAGCCGGGGACGCGGAGAGTTCACCCGGTAACGTTAGCCGCGCTTTCGGAACCTCCGACAGACCCATCGACAAACCAGGAGTGCACACATGGCCGCGTACGACGTCGTCGTCGAGATCCCCAAGGGCAGCCGCAACAAGTACGAGGTGGACCACGAGACCGGTCGCGTGTACCTCGACCGCGTCCTGTTCACGTCGTTCGTCTACCCGACGGACTACGGCTTCTTCGAGAAGACCCTCGCGGACGACGGTGACCCCGTGGACGCGCTGCTGCTGCTCGAGTACCCGACCTTCCCCGGCGTCGGCGTGAAGGTCCGCCCGGTCGGCGTCTTCAAGATGAGCGACGAGGCCGGCAACGACGCGAAGGTCCTCGTGGTCCCCGCGAAGGACCCGCGGTGGGCGCACATCCAGGACATCTCGGACGTCGACGAGCAGACGAAGGCCGAGATCGCGCACTTCTTCGAGCGCTACAAGGACCTCGAGCCGAACAAGTGGGTCAAGGCCGAGGGCTGGGGCGACGCCGCCGAGGCCGAGGCGATCGTGACGGCCGGCCAGGCCGCCTACGTGCCCGGCTCGCACTGACGGTCCGTCCCGACTCGCACTGAGTCCTCTGGACGCAGAACGGCGCCCGCTCTCCTGACGGAGGCGGGCGCCGTTCTCGTTGCTACAGGGAACCGCTCGGACGGGCGACGTACGGCAGCAGCTGGTTCGGGAGCCAGATCGCTCGCTCCACCACGCCGACGTTCGGGTTCGCGGCCTCGACCATCATGCCGCCGCCGGTGTAGATCGAGTCGTGGTACCCGCCGGAGGCGGTGCCGTTCCGCGAGTAGAACAGGATGTCGCCCGGCTGCCGCTGCGAGAGCGGGACGAGTCGGCCGATCGAGCCGAAGTAGTTGTACTGCCAGACGACGTTGTGGCCACCGGTCGCGATGCCCTGCGAGTTGTAGGCCATCATCACGAGGCCGGAGCAGTCCCAGGTGTTCGGGCCGGCGCCGCCCAGGACGTACGGCTTGCCGAGCTGGCCGCGGGCGTAGGCGATCGCGCCGGCGGCCTTCGACGGTGACGGGGCGGGGTTGCTCGGGGCGGGGTTGCTGGGCGCCGGGTTGCTCGGTGCCGGGTTGCTCGGCTTCGACGGCGCCGGGTTGTTCGGCTGGGACGGCGCCGGGTTGTTCGGCTGGGAGGGCGCCGGGTTCGACGAACCGGGGTTGCTCGGGGTGGATGCCCCGGGGCTCGTCGTCCCGGTGTTCGAACCGGTGTTCGGGCTCGTCGCGGGGCTGGTCTGCGCCGCCAGCTGTGCCTCGGCCTGCTTCGCGCGCTGCTCGGTGTAGTACGCGCTCTCGGTCGCGACGGTGGTGCCCTTGAGGAATGCGAGCTGCTCGAGCACCTCGTTCTGCTGGCTCTGCGCCTCGTCGAGCTTCGCGTTCGCGGACGCCGCGGTGTCGTTGGCCGCGTCGAGGGCGGACTTCGTGGCGTCGGTCGCCTTCGCGAGCGCCTTCGTCGCCTGGGACTTCTGCGCGGCGAGGGAGTCGACCGTCCGCTGGTCGGCCTTCGCCTGCGCCAGCACGGTCGCCGAGCGCTCGGACAGGTGCGACATCGTGCCGACTTGGTAGAGCAGGTCCTTCGCGTCCGAGGCATCGACGAGCATGCTCGTGGACAGGTCACCGCCGCCGGTGCGCGAGAGCTCGACCACGAGTGCCGCGACCTGCGACGCGGAGTCGTCCGCCTTCGACTTCGCCCGCTTGGCCTGCGCGCTGAGGTCGTCGAGCGTCGACTGCGCCTCCTGCTGCTCCGACGCCGCGAGTGCGTACGTCTGGCCGGCTTGCTGCACCACGATCCCGGCCTGGTCCGCCGAGTCCTGCAGCGAGGACAGACGCGAGGCGAGCTCGTCGACCGTCTGCTGCGTCTCGGCCTGGTCGGCCTTCGCCGCCTGCACGTCCGCCCACGATGGGGCCTTGGGTGCGGCCTCGGCCGGTCCGGCGATCGTGACCGAGAGCCCGATGCCGAGCAAGGAGACGGTCGCGATCCCGCAGGCGAGGGAACGTGCAGGCTTCTTCATGTGGTGTCAGGGCCTCTCGGGCGCGCACACGGTCATACCGAGATCCCCCGCGCTGCCATGAAGGGGACCGGGTCCACGGCGGCGCCGTTCACCCGGGTCTCGAAGTGGAGGTGGCACCCGGTCGACCAGCCGGTCGAACCGACCTGGGCGATCTGCTGCCCGGCGGAGACGTGCTGGCCGCTCGCGACCATGATCCCGCCGTTGACGATGTGCCCGTAGGCGGTGGAGATGCCGCCGCCGTTGTCGAGCACGACCTCGTTGCCGTAGCCGCCGCCGTTGCCCGCGAAGGTCACGGTGCCGTCGTGGGCCGCGTAGATCGGTGAGTAGCAAGCGGGTGCCAGGTCGACGCCGGCGTGCAGCGCGTGCGCTCCGGTGTACGGGTCGATGCGGTAGCCGTACGGGCTCGTCTGGTACCCCGCACTCGGACGGACCCAGCCGGACGCGTTCGCTGCGCCGCCGCCAGTGCCACCGCTCGCCGCAGGCGCTTGTGCGGCCGCACGTGCCGCAGCCTCGGCGCGCTCCTTCGCGAGCTTCGCCTGGCGGGCCTTCTCGACCTGGACGCCCTTGTTGTACTTCGCCTCGACGTCGGACGCGTTCGAAGTCAGCAGGGTGAGCTGCGCTTCGAGCCGTGCCTGGTTGCTGTTCTGCGCGTCGACGGCCTTCTCGGCGGCGTCCGCTGCGGACTGTGCGGCCTGCATCTTCTGCTGCGCGGCGTCGGCCAGGTCACCGAGCGCCTTCTTCGCGACGTCCGACTTGTCCGCGAGGGCCTGTGCCGTGCCCCGGTCCTGCGTCGCCTGGGAGTAGATGCCGTCGGCCTGCTCGCTGAGCTTCGACATGGCGCCGAGCTCGTAGAGGTAGTCCTTCGAGTCGGTCGGGTGCGTCAGGAGGTCCGTCGTGACGTCGTTCGCGCTGGCCCGGCCGAGCTGTGCCGCGAGCTGACCCGCCTGCTGCTCCGACTGGGCCGCGGTCATCTCGGCCTCGTCCGCCTGGGTCTGCAGCTTCTGCTGCTGGAGCGTGGCCTCGTCGTACTTCGTCTGCGCCGTCTGGTACGCGGTGCCGGCGGCGTCGGCCGACTTCTGCTTCGCCGCGGCGTCGTCCTTGAGGTTCGAGATCAGGCCCTTGATCTCGGTGACCTTCTCCTGCTGCGCGGCCTGCGACGCCTTGGCCGCCTGCACGTCGCTCCAACTCGGATAGCTCGCCGCCGAGGCGCTGTCGACGGGGGTGATCGCGGCGATGGTCCCGGCGGTGAGCACGACGGCGACCGCTGCGGCGACGAGGCGGCGGCGGTAGCTGAGGGACTGCGAAGGTGAGGTCGACATGTATCTCGATTTCGTAACAGCGCGGCAAGGCTCACGCACGTAACACTGTTAACAAACGCAACAGTAACAACAGGTGCCGGCCCGATGCAGCCCCTCGGATGAGGGGCACGGGCCAGCGACGATGGTCGCACTCGACCATCGACGGCACAGGATCGCCAGGAGTCTCTCCCACGATCGGAGCAGTCTGCTCCACGGTGAGTGAAGCTGCGGCATGTGTACGGAGACCCGCGACACGCCGAGCGGACGCGGGTCCGGGGCCCCGATTTGTCATCGGGGCGGGGCATCCGTATGCTTGTCCATCGGTAGCGCGATGCACTGCTTGCGGCCCTATCGTTTAGTGGCCTAGGACACCGCCCTTTCACGGCGGCAGCACGGGTTCGAATCCCGTTGGGGTCACTCTCCGGAGTGAGCAAGTAACGTAGTGCAGAGCAACACCGGAACAGCAAGACACAACACAACATGGCCCTGTAGCGCAGCTGGTTAGCGTGCCGCCCTGTCACGGCGGAGGTCGCGGGTTCAAGTCCCGTCAGGGTCGCCACGGCTGGATAGCTCAGTTGGTAGAGCGTTCGACTGAAAATCGAAAGGTCCACGGATCGATGCCGTGTCCAGCCACGGTGAAAGGCCCCTCACGCGAGTGAGGGGCCTTTCGCCGTTCAGGCCTCTCGGGCCTTTGGCGTTCAGGCCTCTCGGGTCTTCGGCGAGCTGTCGTTCGTCTTCGCCGGGTCCCGCTCGACGACGCCGCCCAAGACCTCGTCGATCCGCGAGAGCAGCTCGGCCGGGATCGTGACACCAGCGGCGCCGGCGTTGTCCTGCACCTGCTCCGGACGCGATGCGCCGATGATCGCCGACGCGACGTTCTCGTTCTGCAGCACCCACGCAACCGCGAGCTGCGCCATGGACAGGTCGAGCTCCTTCGCGATGGGGTCGAGCTCCTGCACGGACGACAGCACGTCGTCGCGCATGAACCGCTTGATCATGTCCGCGCCGCCCTTGTCGTCGGTGGCACGTGAGCCCTCTGGCAGCGGCTGACCCGGCTTGTACTTGCCGGTGAGCACGCCCTGCGCGATCGGCGACCAGACGATCTGCGAGATACCGAGCTCCTTGGAGGTCGGGACGACCTCACTCTCGATGACCCGCCAGAGCGCCGAGTACTGCGGCTGGTTCGAGATGAGCTGGAAGCCGAGCTCCTTGGCCAGCGCTGCACCCGCCCGCAGCTGTTCTGCGGTCCACTCGGAGACACCGACGTAGAGCACCTTGCCCTGCCGGACGACGTCGGCGAACGCCTGCATCGTCTCCTCGAGCGGGGTCTCGTAGTCGAAGCGGTGCGCCTGGTACAGGTCGACGTAGTCCGTCTGCAGGCGACCGAGCGAGCCGTCGATCGACTCGAGGATGTGCTTCCGTGACAGCCCGGTGTCGTTGTGCTGCTTGGGTCCGGTCGGCCCGAAGACCTTCGTGGCGATCTCGAGCGACTGCCGACGCTCGCCCTTGAGTGCCTCGCCGAGGACGGTCTCGGCGCCGGTGTTGGCGTACACGTCGGCGGTGTCGAACGTCGAGATGCCGACGTCGAGCGCTGCCCGGACGCAGGCGATGGCCGCGTCGTTCTCGACCTGGGACGCGTGGGTCAGCCAGTTGCCGTAGGTGATCTCGGAGACCTTGAGGCCCGAGTTGCCGAGGTAGCGGTACTCCATGTGCGTGTCACTCCTGTCGTGGCCGCGTCGATGCGGCTCGGTCGTGACGCTAGTCCCCCGGTCACGTGCGCTCGTGGATGCACTACCTGACGAACTGTACGCTGAAGTACCAGTTGCTCGGAGCAAAAGACGAAACCCCGGCGATGTGGCCTGAGCCAGGGATCGTTCCGGGGTCTTCAGGAAGTACCTTACACCGACGGCGAGGAGCGATGCCAGCAGAGTTCGAACACGTCACTACGCTGCTGACCGCCCAGCGATTGCGTTCCTATCGCCAGTGCACGAAGACGCTTTCGAGTGCGGTGAAGCTCTACGAGTGGAACCTGCGCGCCGCGGCGAGCGTCCTCGTGCTCACCGGATTGGTCGAGGTCGTCACCCGGAACGCCATCGACCGCGAGCTGAGCGCGTGGGCGTCCCGACGGGGTCGATCGAGAGATTGGTTCGACCTCGTCGCGCTCGATCGCCAGGGGACCGCGGACCTCGACAAGGCCCGCTCCCGCGCCACCCGCAACGGCCGACGAGCGGAAGTACACGGCCGTGTGATCGCGGAGCTGACCTTCGGCTTCTGGCGGTACCTCGTCGAGTCTCGCTACCACACGGCGCTCTGGGTTCCGGGGCTGCACCGTGCCTTCCCGCACGGGCCACGAGACCTGCGCGTCCGACGGGCGGAAGTCGCCCGTCGGCTGCAACAACTCCACTTCGTCCGCAACCGCGCCGCCCACCATGAACCGATCCACGCTCGAAACCTCAGCCGAGACCACGAGCTGGCGATCGAGCTCCTGCGGTGGGTCAGCCCGGAAGCCGGCACGTGGGCGCTCCGGGTGTCCGACCTCCCCACGGTCCTCGCTGCCCGACCCCGATGAGGCGCTCCGTGGCCGAAGCTGCGCGGCGCCGCGCACGCGACGTGGTTTCGTGGACCCATGACCAGCAACGGAGCGAGTGTCCTGTTCATCGGCGGAAGTGGCGTCATCAGTGCCGCATGCGTGCACGAGGCGGTGTCGCAGGGCATCGATGTCACGGTGCTGAACCGCGGCACCACCGACGCGCGGCCGCTGCCCGACACCGTCACCCGGCTCCGCGCCGACGTGTCCGACCGGGCGGCGCTGGCGGAGGCCCTCGGCGATCGGCACTTCGACGCCGTCGTCAACTGGATCGCCTTCACGCCGGACCAGGTGCAGGCCGACATCGACTTCTTCGCCGGCCGCACGAACCAGTACGTCTTCATCAGCTCGGCCTCGGCGTACCAGACCCCGGCGACGCACCTGCCGATCACCGAGTCGACGCCGCTGAAGAACCCGTACTGGCAGTACTCCCGCGACAAGATCGCCTGCGAGGAACTGCTCATGACGGCGTACCGCGAGCAGGACTTCCCGGTGACGATCGTCCGGCCGTCGCACACCTACGACGCGACGAAGCTCCCCCTCACCGGCGGATGGACCGCTGTTGCAAGGATGCGCGCCGGCAAGCCGATCATCATCACGGGCGACGGCAGCTCGCTCTGGACGCTGACGCACAGCCGCGACTTCGCCGTCGGGTTCACCGGCCTGCTGGACCGCGACGAGTCGATCGGCGAGGCGTTCACGATCACGAGCGACGAGGCACCGACGTGGAACGCCATCGCACGGACGATCGCCGACGCGGCCGGGGTCGACGACCTGAAGATCGTGCACGTGCCGGCCGACGCCATTGCCGCAGCTGATGCCGAATGGGGTGCAGCACTGCTCGGCGACAAGGCGAACAGCTCGGTGTTCGACAACAGCAAGATCCGCGGGCTCGTGCCCTGGTACCGCCCGCGCACGACGTACCGGCAGGGCGCTCGCGAGGTGCTCGCCTGGTTCGAGGCACACCCGGAAGCCCAGGTCGTCGACGAGCGACTCGACGCGCTGATGGACGAGCTCGCGGAGCGCTGGGCGGTCTGACCGCGGGCCCGCACCGGCCGGGAGGCTCGGTGCGGGTCCGGCAGGTCAGCTGCGGTCGCGCAGGACCGACTCCAGGGCCCCGATCGCGGTGGCGATCTCGTCGTCGGTCACGACGAGCGGCGGCGCGAAGCGGATCGTCGACCCGTGGGTGTCCTTGACGAGCACCCCGCGCTCGGCCATCGCCGTCGCGATCTCCTTGCCGGTGCCGAGTGCCGGGTCGATGTCGATGCCCGCCCAGAGCCCGGCGACGCGGTGCGTCACGACCCCCTTGCCGACCAGGTCGTCGAGCAGCCCACGGAGGACCGGCTCGCCGGCGAGCGCCCGCTGCTGGAACGTGCCCTCGCCCAGCATCGCGACGACCTCGGAGCCGACCGCCGCCGCGAGGGGGTTCCCACCGAACGTGGAGCCGTGCTCACCCGGGCGCAGGACGCCGAGCACGTCGCGGGAGCCGACCACCGCGGACACGGGGACGATCCCGCCGCCGAGTGCCTTGCCGAGCGTGATGAGGTCGGGACGGACGTCGACACGCGACACCGCGAGCGTGTGCCCGGTCCGCCCGAGCCCCGACTGGATCTCGTCGGCGACGAACAGCGCGCCGAACTCGTCGCAGATCGCCCGGACCGACGGCAGGTAGTCCGCGGGCGGGATCACCACGCCGCCCTCACCCTGGATCGGCTCGACGAGCACGGCGACGACGGTGTCGTCCATCGCGTCGCGCAGCGCCGACGCGTCGCCGTACGGCACCGTGCGGAACCCCGGCGTGTACGGCCCGAAGTCGTCGTGCGCGACGGGGTCGTCCGAGAACGAGATGATCGTCGTCGTCCGGCCGTGGAAGTTCCCCGACGCGACGATGATCGTGGCCTTGCCCTGCGGCACGCCCTTCACCCGGTAGCCCCAGGCCCGCGACACCTTGATCGCTGACTCGACGGCCTCGGCCCCGGTGTTCATCGGGAGCACCATGTCGGTGCCCGTCAGCTCGGCGAGCCCAGCGGCGAACGGCCCGAGCTGGTCGTTCACGAACGCGCGGCTGGTCAGCGTGACGCGGTCGAGCTGCGCGCGGGCGGCATCGAGCAGCCTGGCGTTGCCGTGCCCGAAGTTCACGGCGGAGTACGCCGCGAGACCGTCCAGGTACCGCTTGCCGTCGACGTCCGTCACCCACGCGCCGTCGCCAGACGCGATGACGACGGGCAGCGGGCTGTAGTTGTGCGCGAGCGCACGGTCCTCGACGGCGAGCGCCGCGGTCGTCTTCGTGCCGAGCGCGGTGCTGGTCCCGGTCATCAGACGGACCGGGCCACGGACGTGCCGGTGCCGACGGGGTGCAGGTCGAGCGTGCAGCACTTCACGCCACCGCCGCCGAGCAGCAGCTCGGACAGGTCGACGCCGATGGGGTTGTAGCCCTTCTCGCGCAGCTGCGAGGCGAAGGTCGTCGCACGCGAGGCGATCACGACGTTGTACCCGTCGGAGTACGAGTTCAGTCCGAGGATCGCGGCGTCCTCCTCGGTCGCGACGATCGCGTCCGGGAAGCGCTCGCGGAGGATCGTGAGCGACGGCTCGTCGAACGCGCTCTCGAGGTACGCGATGTTCGACTTGCCCTCGGCGTCGGGCTCGGGGTCGAGCACGGCGATGGCGGTGTCGAGGTGGTAGAAGCTCGGGTTGATGAGCTTGAGCGTGATGACGTCGCGGCCGTAGACCTTCGCGATCTCGTCGTGCGAGGTGCTGTCGGACCGGAATCCGGTGCCGGCGAGGATGACGTCACCGACGAGCAGGAAGTCGCCCTCGCCCTCGTTCGTCTCGACGGGCTCGGCGACCCGGAGGCCCGCCTGGCGGAACCAGTCCATGTACGCGGGCCCCTCGGGCTGGCGCTCCGGGTACTGGAACTTCGCGCCGTACGCGACACCGTCGAGCACGAAGCCGCCGTTCGCCGCGTAGACCATGTCGGGCAGGCCGTCGATCGGGTCGATGAGGTGGATCTCGAAGCCGAGGCCCTGGTACACGTCGTACAGGTCCTGCCACTGCGCGACGGCCTTCGAGGTGTCGGTCGGGTCCTCGGGGTGCATCCACGGGTTGATCCGGTAGCTCACCGTGTAGAAGTCCGGCTTGCACATCAGGATCGTGCGCTTGGTGGCGGTCCGGAACGGTGCCGTGCTGGTGGCGGGTGCGGGGTTCGACGGTGCTTGAGTCGACACTGGAGTCCTCCTGGGACTTCGGGCCCGAGCCTGCCAGGAACCACCTGGGGAGATCTCGGTGAGATGCAGGCTCACTCACCGTGTGTTCCGCGGGCGGACCAGGTCGACGCCGAGGCCCAGTCTAGGGAAGCCGAGGCGGAGAACGCAGCAGGTCGGCGCGCACGTTTCGTGCGTTGAGCCCGGCGTCCTCGCAAGAACTCCGCGTACGATGGTGTCCGATGGATTCGCTCGACCACCGCATCCTGGATCAACTCCGGGACAACGCACGCGCCGGCTACGGCGACATCGGATCGGTCGTCGGGCTCTCCGCATCGGCCGTGAAGCGTCGCGTCGACCGGCTCGTCGCCGATGGCGTCATCCGTGGGTTCACGATCAAGGTCGACCCCGCGGTCGAGGACCGTGGCACCGAGGCCTGGGTCGAGCTCTACTGCCGCGGCACGGTCTCCCCCGACGAGCTCCGCTCGCTGCTCGACTCCGTTCCCGAGGTCGTCGACGCCGGTACGGTCACGGGCAGTGCCGACGCGGTGGTGCACATGCGTTCGAAGGACCTCCCGGCGCTGGAAGAGGCGCTCGACCGGGTCCGGCTCGCTCCGCAGGTGGACCACACACGCAGCGCGATCGTGCTGTCCCGGCTCGTCTCGCGCGAATCCGCCTGAACCGCCGTCATCGGGCCGGGGACCACCACGGTGCAGGACGCACCCAGGTCGCCGTCCGCCAGAGCCACTCGACCGGCCCGTAGGCGAAATGCCGGAGCCAGGATCGGCTGCACACCGACTGGACCACGATGAGCACGAAGCCGATCGCCACGACCGGCCACACGGCAGTCATCATGGAGAAGTCCACGACTGCACTGATGGCGGCGAGCACCACGGCGGCGACGTAGTTCGTGAGCGCCATCCGCCCGAGCGGCTCGAAGAACGCCGCGAGTCCTCGTCGGAGTGGAGTCCGCCAGAGGAGCGCGAGCCCGGTCGTGTACGCCACCGCCACCACGCCACCGGCGATCCCACCGATGACGGAGAACCGCGGGTCCCCGGAGTGCTCGGCGACCTGCGCCCACGCCAACGGGACACCGACAGCGGTCGCGACGACGAACACCACGAGGACCCAGCGCCCCGAGCCGCCCAGCGCCTTCGGGATGCCGTAGGCGGCGAGTCCGGCGCCGAGCAGCATGAGCCCCGGTGTCGCCGCGAGACCGCCTCCGGTCAGCGCGTACCCGGCGACCGTGAGCACCACACCGACCGCCAGGGTGAGCCAGCGGGGTGCGAACAGGACGATCGGCAGCACGACCAGTCCGGCGACGCCGTACTCGGTCAGGACGTTGCCCGGGTAGACCAGCATGAGCACGGCACCGATGAGCACCAGACCCACCAGTCGGCGGACCATCACGAGCCAGGGCCGTGCGGCGCGTTCCCGAGCGCCCTGCAGGACGAAGAACAGACTCACTCCGAACAGCGTGTTGAAGATCGGGACGAACCGCGTCTGCGTCGTGAGGTACAGCAGGTCGCGGACCGGGTCGGCCGGCATCGCGGTGTTGTGGAGTTCGACCCAGCCGCTCCCGACGCGCGAGATGTCGATCGCGTTGACGAAGAGGATGCCGAAGAGCGCGAACCCCCGGAGCACGTCGATGAACCGGTAGCGTTCCGAGGTCGAGGTCGAGGTCGAGGTCGAGGTCATGGTCCCATGATCCGGGATGCTGATATTCCACGCATCACCCATGCGGATGATTCCGCGGGCCGAAGCGCGTAGCTTCGCGTCCATGGGACGCAGGACGACGGACGGGAGGCTCGCCATGCCTCCCGTCGGATCAGTGGCCGCCCGCCGGATGGTCACCGCTGCGGCCGCCGCCTACGTCGCCAACTGCCTCTGGGGCACCGCCGTGGCGGTGCGCGTCATCCGGACGAAGAAGCTCCGCGTCGTGCACCACGGCCTGTTCGTCGTGACCGCGACCCTCACGGGCGTCGCGGCGACCACGCCGCTCTGGACGCGCTCCCGGTCGGCGCTGTTCCTGCTGCCCGCGCTCGTGCCGCTCGCGATGGCGCCGCGCACCAACCCCCGCACCGGAGCACACTGGAGAGTCGCGGTCGCCGCCGCACCGTCCTACCTCGGGGCGATGCTGTCCCGGCGATGACCGCTGGGAGGACAGCAGTGGAGCTCTTCGAGGCCATCCGGCGCCGGCGCACGACGAACGGGGCGTTCCTGCCCGACCCGGTCTCCGAGGAGCACCAGCGGCTCCTCGTCGAGCTCGCCGGCCGGGCACCGTCGCAGCTGAACAGCCAGCCGTGGCGGTTCGTGCTCGTCGAGGAACGACCGACGATCGAACGCGTCGCCGAGATCAGCGGGCGCTCGATGACCCGCACGATGGCCGAGGGGACGTTCTTCCAGCGCTACAAGCCCTACTTCCGCTTCAGCCAGGCCGAGATGGACGAACGGCGCGACGGGATGCTGTTCGACAAGCTCCCCGGTCCGCTCAAGCCCTTCACGAAGCAGGTGTTCACGAAGCGCGGGCAGCTCCTCATGAACACGCTCCGAGTGCCGCAGACGCTCGGCGAGGAGAACCGGAAGCTCGTCGCCGGGTCGCCGCTGCTGCTCGGGGTGATGCTCGACCGGCACGAATACCGGAAGGAGGAGCTCTCGGGCTTCTACTCGGTGTTCAGCATGGGCGCGGCGATGGAGAACATCTGGCTGTCGACGACCGAGCTCGGCCTCGGCATCCAGTTCGTGTCGTTCCCGATGGAGACCCCCGGCGCATGGGAGGAGATCGAGGGGCTGCTGCGGGTGCCCCCGGAGCTCGAGCTGATGGCCGTGTACCGGATCGGGTACCTGCCGCCGGAGCGTCGGCGTCCGGCGATCGACTGGACCTCGAGCGAGCGGAAGCGGCCATCCCAGTACGTGTTCCGCGGGACCTGCGACACCCCGCAGCAGGGGTGGGACGACGCGCCGGTGGCGACCCACATCGACGACGCGAGCGTCTCGTGACCGCCGGCCGGTCTGCCGGGTTCGAGCCGAGCCTCCAGGCCGTCGCCCCTGCGCTGCCGGGGCGGCCGTGGATCGAGCAGGCGTGGCGCGACGTCGTCTTCGTGCACTGGCGCGTGGACGTCTCTGCGGTGGCGCCGCTGTTGCCGGCGGGGACGCGTCCGGACACGATGGCCGCGGACGGCACCGACGACGGGACGACCACGTGGGTGGGGCTCATCGGGTTCCGGTTCGAGGACACCCGGTTCCCGCCGATCGCCGTGCCGGACGGACTCGGGACGTTCGTCGAGGTGAACGTGCGCGTCTACACGGTGGACGAGCACGGGCAGCACGGGGTCGTGTTCCTCTCGCTCGATGCCGGTCGCCTCGCTCCGACCATCGGCGCGCGGACGCTCACCGGGTTGCCGTACCACTGGGCGCGTGCCGAGTGCCGGGTCGGCTCCGGTCGGGTCGGGTACGCGATGCGGCGACACGGGACGCAGCTGCGTTCGGTAGTCGACGTGTCGATCGGCGACGCGATCGACGAACCATCGGCGCTCGACACGTTCCTGACGGCACGGTGGGGCATGCACGTCCGTCGAGCCGGGGTCACCCGGTTCTGGCCGAACGAGCACGAGTCGTGGCCGCTGCACCGGGCGTCGGTGCGGGTGCTGCGGGACGACCTGCTGGGGGCCGCGGGGCTGCCGTTCTCGCTGGCGGAGCTCCCGCCGGACTCGGTGCTGTACTCGCCGGGGGTGACGACGCGGTTCGGCGTCGGTCGCTGAGGCTCGCTTCGTCGGACGCCGGAGCGCCGGGGCGCCGGGGCTGCCGACTCGGTACGACAGACTCGATGTCGTACGACAGCGGCATCGTCGCTCCCCCGCGTGTGCAACGGTTGCAGGCGCGGGACGACGTCAGAGTCGATGTCGTACGACAGCGGTGTTGTCGTCGCTCTGACGATGAGCAGCGGTGAGCAAGGACGCTCCGGCCCGAGCACAGGGGGACGCTCGAAGGGCCGGAGCATCGATGCTCTCGGCGAACCTGCGGTGGTCAGGGGTTCCACCGACCGGGTGTGGTTCGCTGACGACGACAGTAGCGGGTCCGCACTTAGGGGGACAGACAGTTCGGTCCCCCAGTTCGGGTGTCCACTTGCGAATGGCTCACGGGACCCCCGCGTAGCGTCCCGCACATGAGCGACAACGAACAGACCGAGCCCGTCATGGACGGCGCCACCGAGGCCACGAACCACGAGAAGCTCTCCGGACTCATCGAGCAGGTCGACCAGGACCACGGCCACGAGGGCGCCGCCGCGATGGCCGACCACCTCCGCGACCGGATGGACGAGACCGGCGTCGTGGACGAGGACCGGGGCGACGAAGAGGACTGACCGCTAGCCGAGTCCCAGGCAGTACGCCAGCACGGCCTGCTGCACGGGCAACAGGGAACGCTTGAACCCGTACCCGACGAAGGCGTCACCCGCGAGTGCCCCGGCGGTCGCCTCCCGCCCCCGGACGAACGGCGGACACGGGGCGAACCGCACGCCCGACGGCGCGGTCGCCAGGAGTTCCGTGGTGATCCGGAAGCGCTCGAGCGCTGCAGCGTGTCGACCCGGCCCGTCGGTCAGGACGACGTCGGCCGAGCGCATGGCGGTGGCGAGGTCGTCCGTCCACACGGCTCCGGGCGTCGCGAGTCCGTCCGGGCAGCAGTGGACGAGGTCGAGGTCGAACAGTGCGGCGGCCTCGTGCCACGCCCGCGCGATGTTGCCGTCCGCGCCGACGAACAGGAACCGCAGTGCTCGGACGTCACCGTGCTGCGACAGGGCGTAGACGTCCGACAGCACCTCGCACGGGTGGTTTCCGTCGGTCATCGCGTTCACGACCGGGAGTGCGTCCGGACCTGCCAGGTCCTCGAGCACCGCGATCGACGGGTGCCGGGCGACGACGACGTCGGCCCACTGCGCCAGGTACCCCGCGACGTCGCCGAGCGCCTCGGGCTTGTCGAGCGTCTCCGGCGGGAAGACGATCGGCTGGAGGCCCATCTGCCGCGCACCCCGTTCGAACGACACCCGCGTGCGCAGGCTCGACGGCGGGAAGAACATCACCGCCGCACCGTCCGTCACCGGCCCCGTACCGCCGCGGTAGGCGTCGGCGAGGGCGAACACGGCCGCCGCGTCGGCGGCCGTCCAGTCGTCGAGTCGGATCAGGTGCCGCATCGCTCCACGATAGGGCCGACCACCGCCCTGGACGGGAGGCACGACTCACGTGACGCGCGCGCGGAACGTGCGCAGGGCCTCCAGTTCGGATGCGTCCAGACCGGACCGCGCGACGAACGCGTCCACGTCGAAGCCGTCGACGACGGCGCGGAACGCGTCGGCGACCGTGGTGCCGTGCTCGGCGCAGAGCGCCTCGATCTGGTCCTCGTGTACCGGCACACCGATCGCGGCGAACAGCGCGGGTGCGGTCTCGACCGTGATGAGGTAGTCGTCCACGATGTCGTCGGCCGCGACCCCGGCGATCGACAGCAGCACGAGCGACACGATCCCGGTCCGGTCTCGACCTCCGGCGCAGTGGAACAGCACACCCCCGGGTTCGGCGCGGACCATCGCACGGAGCACCTCGACGGTCCGATCGGGCTTCCGGTCGAGGTGTGGGCCGTAGTAGAGCGGCGTGCCGACCAGCCCGTTGTCCCAGAAGTCCGCCCAGAAGTCCTGGTCGTCGAGGTCGTCGTGGTCGATGACGACCGTCGTCAGCCAGTCCGGCCGTGAACCGGTGTCCTTCTCGCGCTCGGACGGTGCCCGGAGGTCGACGACGGTCCGGATGCCGGCGTCTTGGATCGCTGCCCACCCGTCCGTCGTCACCCGGTCGACCGACTCGGACCGGAAGAACCGACCGGCCGGCGTGGTCCCGCCGTCCCGCGTCGGCAGGCCCCCGAGGTCGCGGGCGTTGCGCAGCCCCTCGGCGGCGAGCGTGCGTCCTGTCGGTGCCATCCCGACACCGTAATCCGGCATGCTGGAGCGATGGCGACGTGGCAGGCGGAAACCTTCGAGCGGTTGCGGACCGCGCTGCCGGACGGCAGCCTGCGGGCGTACGGTTCGCTCGTCGACGGGGACCTGGACGCGTGGAGCGATCTCGACGTGGAGGTCACGACGTCCGAGCGCCTCGACGTCGAGCGGCTGCTCGACTCCCGGCTGTGGGCGTGGCAGGAGTCGCACACGGCGGACGGGCAGGTCCTCCGACTGGTCGCCCGCGACGGTCGCCGGGTCGATCTCACGGCCACGGGTCCGATGCTCATCGTGCCGGAGCCACCCGTCGACAACGAGGTCCGGTTCGACGCGGCCCTCGCCGCGACGCGGCTCGGGCGCGGCAACCTGCTCATCGGCCTGCACCTGGTCCTGGGGATCGGACGGGAGGCACTGGTCGAGTCGATGCGCGCCGCCGACCTGGCAGCGGGGACCGTCCACCACCGGGTCGCCACCCCTTTCGACGCGCGGGCGGCCGAGGTGGCGGCGCTCACGTCGGATGGGCTGGAGCCGGCGACGGCGCTCCGCGCCTACGAGCTGTACGGCGCACGACGTTCGGAGCGTGAGCCCGGGTACGCGCCGGACCCCGCCGGACTGGTGGGGTTGCTCGAGCTCGCGCGCCGCGGCTGACCGTCAGACGCGGAGCTCGGCGAACTCCCGGTCGACGTCGCCGAAGCGGTGCGTGGTGATCGACACCGATTGCTCCCGGAGGTAGGGCAGCATTTCGATGAGCCCCGACTCGACGACGGGAGCGTGGTGGATCGCGACGTCGATGCTCGCGCCGAGCGCTTCCTCGAGCGCGAGGGCGTCGCCGCCGAGCAGTCGGATGCGCGCGCCCGGCCCGCCGAAGGCCGTGTGCTTCGGGCGTTCGCGACCCTGTGACAGGACGACGTCGAGGGCGTCCTCCGGCTCGTCGGACGGGCTCGACCAGCTGTCGCGGAACACGTCGCCCGATGCCGCGCGGCGGTGGAACTCCTCGTCCGACTCGACCAGGTGGTCGACGACGTCGAGCGGGGAGCGGCTCGACGCGAACAGCTGGGTGAGGGGGCCGGGCAACGGTCGCGCGGTGCTCAGGAGGATGTGTGCGCGCGCGGCGGTTGCGGCGACGAGCGCACGGACGAGGTCCCCGCTCGACGCGTCCTCGGACTGGCGCACGATGATCGACTGCGGGCGGTAGCGCAGGACGTTCCGCTCCACGACGAGCGCCGAGGGGTCGTGCGAGACGCCGTACTGCTCCGTGCGGGCCTGCACGTCGCTGACGGCGCCTGCTCGGACCTGGTCGAACTCCTCGAAGGTCAACCCGCTGCGTGCTGCCTCGATCACGGCGGTGACCCGCGGCGGGAGACCGTGCAGCTGGATGCTCTTGTGGACCTTGCGCGGTGTCGGCTCCCAGCGGCCGAGGGTCGCGACGTACATCGGACCACCCGCCTTGGTGCCCGTGCCGACGGAGGACTGCTTCCACCCGCCGAAGGGTTGGCGTCGGACGATCGCCCCGGTGATGCCGCGGTTCACGTACAGGTTGCCCGCCTGGACGCGGTGCATCCAGTCGGCGACCTCGTCGACGTCGAGGGAGTGGATCCCCGCGGTGAGGCCGAAGTCGGTGCCGTTCTGGATCGCGATCGCGTCGTCGAGGGTCTCGGCGTGCATGATCCCGAGCACCGGCCCGAAGTACTCGGTCTGGTGGAAGTCGCTCCCGGGGCGGACGCCGTCGCGGATGCCGGGCGACCAGAGCCGGCCGGAGTCGTCGAGCGGGACCGGCTGCACGAGCCAGGACTCCCCCGGGCCGAGCTCCGTCAGGCCCGCGCGGAGCTTGCCCTTCGGCTCGGCGATGAGCGGACCCATCTGCGCCGTGGGGTCGTCGGGCCAGGCGACCCGCAGCGTCCGGGTGGCGTCCACGAGCTGCCGACGGAACCGCTCGCTCTCGGCGACGGAGCCCACGAGGATGACGAGCGACGCCGCTGAGCACTTCTGGCCGGCGTGCCCGAACGCCGAACGGACGACGTCCTGCACGGCGAGGTCGAGGTCGGCGGACGGCGTCACGACGATGGCGTTCTTGCCGCTGGTCTCGGCGGTGAGGGGCAGCCCGGCACGCCACCACGTGAAGGACCTGGCGGTCTCGGCGGCTCCGGTGAGGATGATGCGGTCGACGGCCGGGTGCGCGATGAGCTGCCGGCCGAGGATGTCCTCGTCGAGGTCGACGAGCTGGAGGAGCGAGTGCGGGACCCCGGCGTCCCAGAGCACGTCGGCGAGGACGGCACCGCAGCGCTTCGCTTCCGGGGCGGGCTTCAGCACGACCCCGCTGCCCGCGGCGAGCGCGGCGAGCACCCCACCGGCGGCGATCGCGACGGGGAAGTTCCACGGCGGCACGACGACGGTCAGGCGCGGGGGCACGTACCGCGCACCGGTGACGGACGCGAGCCCCCGAGCCTGGTCGGCGTAGTAGTGGGCGGAGTCGATCGCCTCACTGACCTCGGCATCGGCCTCGGTGATGGTCTTGCCGGTCTCGGCCGCCATCACCTCGACGAGGTCGCCACGCCGGACCTCGAGCTCGTGCGCGATCAGGTCGAGCAGCTCGGCGCGGTCGCCCGGGTCCTGACGGCCCCAGTTCACGCCGGCCTGGGCGGTGCTGCCGACGATCCGTTCGAGCTTGGTGCGGTCGAGGACCCGTGCGCCACGGATGGTCTGGGTGCCGAGCTGCGACCGGGGTACCCGGCGGAGCACGTCCGCCGCCCACGACCGGTTGGCGGGGATCGCCGGGTCGGTGTCCGGGACGTTGTCGAAGCGGTCGCGCGGACCGGGTTCGGCCGGGCGGCGGCGTCGGTCCTGCGTGCGGTTCGTCGCCGGGACCGGGTCGTCGAGCGCTGCGACGGACGCGGTCCAGCGGGCGAGTTCCCGGTCGAACACGGCCTGGTCGTGGTCGATGTCGAACGCCCCCGACATGAAGTTCTCGGAGCTGGCGTTCTCCTGCAGCCGCCGGGCCAGGTACGCGATCGCGGAGTCGAACTCGTCCGGCTGCACGACGGGTGTGTAGAGGAGGATCTGCCCGACATCGGCGCGGACGGCGTCGGCGTGCGTCGCCGCCATGCCGAGGAGCATCTCCACGTCCACGGCGTCGGTCACCCCGCGGCGCTGGGCGAGCACCCACGCGGTCGCGAGGTCGAAGAGGTTGTGCCCGGCGACGCCGATGCGGACGGCGTCGGTGCGCTCGGGCGTCAGTGCGGTGTCGAGCATGCGCAGGTACGCGGTGTCGGTCTCGCGCTTGCTGCCCCACGTGGCGAGCGGCCAGTCGTGCACGATCGACTCGACGCGCTCCATGGCGAGGTTGGCGCCCTTGACCAGCCGGACCTTCACGGGGGCACCACCGCGTGCCCGGCGGGCGATCGCCCACGACGTCAGCGACTCGAGCGCTCCCGCGGCGTCCGGCAGGTACGCCTGCAGCACGATGCCGGCGTGCAGGCCGAGGAACTCCTCGCGCCCCAGCAGCTCTTGGAAGACCGCGAGCGTGACGTCGAGGTCGCGGTACTCCTCCATGTCGAGGTTGATGAACTTCGGCGTGGGGCTCGACGCCGCCAGCCGGTAGAGCGGCACGAGGCGGTCGACGACGCGGTCGACGGTCTCGTCGAAGGCCCACATGGACATCTGCGGGACCACGGCACTGACCTTGATCGAGACGTAGTCGACGTCGTCCCGCGCGAGGATGTCCATCGTGCCCTGGAGCCGACGGTCGCTCTCGGCGCTGCCGAGGACGGCTTCGCCGAGCAGGTTCACGTTGAGCCGCGTGCCGTCGCCGCCGATCTTGGCGAGCGCCGGACCGAGCTTCGCCGGGGTCGCGTCGACGACGAGGTGGCCGGTCATCCGGCGCAGGATCTTCCGTGCGGTGGGGATGACGGCCCACGGTGCCATCGTCGCGAAGCCGCCGCCGAAGGTGACCGCGCCACGGAGGTACCAGGCGAGGAAGTCGGGGACGTCCTGGCTGACCTTCTCGAGGTTCCGGGCGGCGACACGGGGGTCTTCCGGTCGGATCACCTTGTCGACGAAGCCGAACGTGAAGTCGAGGCCCTGTTCGTCGCGGAGCACACCCGCCAGCCGGGCGGCACCGGGATCGGGCTTGACCCCCGCGGACGCGGCGAGCCACCGTCGCACGAGCGCGACGGCGTCGTCGGTGCAGTCCTGGAGTCGAGCGCTCGGCATGCACCGATCGTATGCCGCAGCACCGACCTCACCTCGGAGCGCGCCGAGTGCTGGCCAACAGTCAGCGATGTGTCAGCGGGATACGCTTGCTCGCATGTCGAAGCAGGGCGATGGCGGCCACGACTGGGCCACCTGGGACGCGTACCACGACGTGTGGAGACGCCTCGACCGCGCCCTCGACCACGCGGTCCAACACGGCGCGGGCATCTCGATCCCGGAGTTCGAGATCCTGATCGGGCTGCACCGGCAACCGGACCACCGACTGCGCGTGCGGGACGTCGCGGCCGGCATCGGCTGGGAGAAGTCGCGCGTCAGCCACCAGGTCACGCGCATGGTGTCCCGCGGCCTGGTGGAGCGTGCGGACTGCCCGACGGACGGCCGCGGCAGCTGGGTCGTGATGACGCCGGACGGCCGCCGCGCGGTGCTCGCCGGGATCCGCGCGCACACCGCCGCGCTCGAGCAGCTGTTCTGGAAGCCCGTGGGCAACGACGCGGGCACGCTGCGGTCGGTCAGCGCCCGGGTCCAGGCCGCGCTCGGCCCGGTCGATCCCGTGCACGACTGACCCGTCCGTCACTCAGATCCGGACCGTCGCGAGGGTCCTCGTGTCGCCGTGCAACCGGACCTCGACCGACTCGATGGAGCCGAGCGGCACGTCCGTCGCCGCCGCGAGACCGGCAGCCGAGCGCCCGGACGCCGTCCACGAGGCGACGGTCTCGTCGGTGCCGTCCTTCCGCACCACGACGAGGTCGTACATGACGCTGCTGCCGTTCCCCCAGTCGCGCCCGCCGTACGTGCACCCCCAGTCGAACCGGGTCCCCCAGGCCTTCCGGGTCACGTCGAGGTCGATCCGCAGCCCGGCGGCCGCGACCGGCGACATCGCGTAGCGCTCTGCCCCCGCGGAGACGGACGTCGGGGCCGGACCGACCCGCGCCGCGCCGATCGCGACCCCGCCGAGCACGGCGGCCACGACGGCGAGCCCCGCGGTCACGGTGACCAGGACCCGACGGCGGCGACGACGGCTCCTGACCCGGTGTGCGACGGTGGCGAGCGGGCGTGCCGGAGCCGGGTCGGGCCTCCCGTCGGGGTCCGCGATCGCGACGGCGTCCTCGGCCGGCAACCGACCGAGCAGGCCCGGCATGCCGGCCAGTTCCGCGACGGCGGCGCGGCACGCGGCGCACGTCTCCAGGTGCCGCTCGTACTCGAGCCGTTCGTCGCTCGGCAGCGAGCCGAGCACGTACGCGGCGTCCCAGTCCCGGTAGCGGTCCTCGGTCATCGGGTCACCCCTCGTTCCTGCAGTGCGAGTCGGAGTGCGCGGAGGCCGTAGTGCAGGCGGGACTTCGCGGTGCCCTCAGGGATGCCGTGGCGTCGGGCGATCTCGGGGACGGTGTGGCCGAGCCAGTACGCGTCGACGACGACGCGGCGGTGCTCCGGCGAGAGTGCGGCGAGCGCGTCGGCGACGACGATGCCGTCGAGCACGGCGTCCGTCCGGTCGGGCTGCACGTCGTCGACGGGTTCGTCGCTGCCGAACTCGCGGCGGTGTCGAGCGGAGCGGGCGTCGTCGACGACCAGGTTCCGCGCCACGGTGAAGAGCCAGGCCCGAGCAGCATCGGGCTCGCGCTCGAGCACCGCTGGTCGCTGCCACGCCCGGACCAGGGTCTCCTGCACGACGTCGTCGGCGAGCGCCCGGTCCGCGGTGAGGTGCCGCACGTACCGCAGCAGCGCATCCCCGTGCTCGGCGTGCAGCGCCACGAGCAGCTCGTCCGCCGGACGCTCCCCCACGGTCACCGCGTCAGCTCGAGGGAGAACTCGACCGCGCCGGAGCCGTCGACCTTCACGAACCCGAGGTCCGGCGCCTGGACGCCGTAGTCGGCGAACGTGACCGGGATCGACCCGGCGACCTGGACGTGCCCGTCGCCGTCGACGCCGAGCTGCGCGTCCGCCTCCACCGTCTTCGTCACGCCGTGCATCGTCAGGTCGCCGCGAAGCGTCACGTCCTGGTCGGTGCCGACGAGCGCCACCCGCACGTCGACGGGGTCGGTGACGCGGAAGGTCGCGGTCGGGAAGCGGTCGGTCTGCAGGGCCTGGGAGCGGAAGTACTCGTCGCGGGCGGACTCCGGTGTGGCGATCGAGGCGACCTGCACGGTGACCGTCGCGCGCTCGAGCGAGCCGTCGTCCACGGTGGCGGTGGCGTCGACGTCCTTCGTGCGTCCGGTCACGGTCACATCCTGGCCCCGGAGGACCTCGTGCACCCGGTACCCGGCGAAGGAGTCGTTCCCCGCCCGCCACGTGCCGTCGGCATCGGCCGGGTCGAGCGTCGCCCCGCCGGTCGGGGCGAGCGTCGGGGCCGCGTCGGCAGCGCCGTTCACGAGGTTCGCGTAGACGATCGGTCCGCCGATCACACCGGCCGTGCCGATGACGACCACGCCGGCGGCGATCCCGAGCAGCACCTTGGTCCGAGTCCTCATGCCCGGGAAACGACGCAGGGGGCGAGATCGTTCAATGCGGATCGGGATCGAACGATCCGGTCCGACGACCCGTGTCACCGGTGAGCGGGTCCGCTCATGCCGGGAGGCCCGGCTCGGCCCCGCAGGACAGGGGTCACCCATGCGCACCACACGTTCCACCCGTTCCGTGCTGATGGTCGCGGGCGTCGCGGTCGCGGTCGCGACGCTCGCGGGCTGTTCAGCCGGGTCGTCGGCGTCGTCGGGCGGTTCGTCCGCTCCGACCACGTCGGCGTCCTCGTCGTCGTCTGCGTCGTCGTCGGGTGCGCCGTCGTCCGGCGGCGCGTACGGCACCGCCGACAAGGGCGGCGACAGCGGCGGCGGGCACGGCGCCGACGACGGCATCGCGACGGCATCCACCTCGCTCGGCACCATCGTGGTCGACGGCACGGGCATGACCGCGTACTTGTACGACGAGGACGTGAAGGGTTCCGGCAAGAGTGCCTGCTCAGGAGGGTGCGCCGCCGCCTGGCCGGCGATCGAGTCCGACACGGCGAAGCCCGCCGTGTCCGGGGTGACGGGCGAGGTCGGCACGATCACCGGCGTCGACGGGAAGCTCCAGGTCACGGTCGACGGTCGCCCGATCTACACCTACGCGGCCGATGCGAAGCCGGGCGACGTCACCGGGCAGGGCGTCGGCGGGGTCTGGTACGTCGTGAACCCCGACGGCACCGAGCAGAAGTAGCCCCGGGCGGATCAGCGGTGGTGGTAGAAGTTCGCCTGGTCCTGACCGCGCTGGGCCTCGCGCAGCGCGTCGGCGAGCTCCTGGTCACTCTGCTCGAAGGCCCGCGAGCGAGCACCGAAGTCGGTGAACTTCGCCATCCACACCCAGAACACGACGAGGCCGACGAACACGACCGCGGCTCCGATCCACCACCCCATGCTCGGACCCTATCCCGCGGGCGGGGTCAGTGGTGGCGGTGGTCCTGGATCGTCATGCGGGGACCGAACGCGGGCTTCCGGAAACCGCTGCCGCCGATGAGCCGCACGACCCGCTCGCGGTGCCCACGCCATGGTTCGAGGAGCTCGAGCATGCCGTCGTCGTCGACCGGGCCACCGGTCAGCGCCCACCCGACGAGCGCCGGCACGTGGAAGTCGCCGACGCTCGGGGAGTCGGGGTCGCCGTGGGAGCGCTGCGCCGTCTCGGCAGCGGTCCACTTCCCGATCCCGGGGATCGACTGCAGCCGGGCGGCCACGACGGTGCCCCCGCGGCCGAGCGACAGCGTCCGTTCGAGCGCCGGGGCGACCTTCACCGCACGCATCACCGTCGCCGAGCGCCCGGGTTCGATGCCGGCCCGGTGCCACTCCCAGCTCGGGACCTTCGCCCACTCGGCGGCGGACGGCGGCACGATCATGCCGACGGGCGCGGGCCCCGGCGCGGGAGTGCCGTACTTGCGCAGCAGGTACCGCCACGCACCCCAGGCCTGCCGGGAGGTGACCTTCTGCTCCATGATCGCCGGCACGAGCATCGCGACGACCGTGTTCGTGCGACACAACCGCAGTCCCGGCTGCCGGTGCCGGGCGTCGGCGAGGAACGCGTGCGAGGACACGTCGAGGTCGGACCAGTCGTCCCCGCGTCCGACCAGGTCCGGACCGTGCTCGACCGCCCACTCCGCGCCGTCGCCCCACGCGGAGATCCCGATCGTGTCCCCGGCCTGCCGGATCACCACCGAGGCCGCCCCGTCCGGCGTACGGAGCGCGAGCCACACGTCGGGGCCGACCACCCGGAACGCCGGGTCGCCGGAGCCGCGTTGCAGGGGCCGGAGCGTCGCGGCCACGTGCACCGGGCCTCCTGGTCGGTAGACCGTGTCGAACCGTCGCACGCCGCCGGTCGGAGCCGGGTCGAGACGGGCGAGGCGCATGACAGGGATGGTAAGCGAAACCACCGTCGGCCAAGATGGGACCTGATCCACACACCCGACATCGGAGTCCCACCATGCGCATCGGCATCCTCACCTCCGGCGGCGACTGCCCCGGCCTCAACGCGGTCATCCGTGCGGCGGTCCTCAAGGGCATCGCTATCCACGGCCACGAGTTCGTGGGCTTCCGCGACGGCTGGCGCGGCGTCGTCGAGGCGGACATCGTGCCGCTCGGCCGCAAGGACATCCAGGGCATCGCGAAGCAGGGCGGCACCATCCTCGGGACGAGCCGCACGAACCCGTTCGAGGGCGAGAAGGGCGGCGTGGAGAACATCCAGGCGAACCTCGAGCGCCATGGCATCGACGCGATCATCGCGATCGGCGGCGAGGGCACCCTGGCGGCGGCGAAGCGGCTCACCGATGCCGGGCTGAAGATCGTCGGCGTCCCGAAGACCGTCGACAACGACCTCGGTGCCACCGACTACACGTTCGGGTTCGACACCGCCGTCGAGATCGCGACCGAGGCGATGGACCGCCTCCGCACCACCGGCGAGTCGCACTCCCGCTGCATGGTCGCCGAGGTCATGGGCCGGCACGTCGGCTGGATCGCACTGCACTCGGGCATGGCATCGGGCGCGCACGCCATCCTCATCCCGGAGCAGAAGACGAGCATGGAGCAGATCGCCGGGTGGGTGCAGTCCGCCTACGACCGCGGACGCGCGCCGCTCGTCGTCGTGGCCGAGGGGTTCGTGCCCGACCACGAGGACAACGCCCACTCGGAGCGCGGGCTCGACGCCTTCGGCCGTCCGCGGCTCGGGGGCATCGGCGAGCGCCTGGCACCGCTCATCGAGGAGATGACGGGCATCGAGACGCGCGCGACGACGCTCGGCCACATCCAGCGCGGCGGCACCCCGACCGCGTACGACCGGGTGCTCTCGACGCGCCTGGGACTGGCTGCGATCGACTCCGTGGTCGAGGAACGCTGGGGCCGGATGGTGGCGCTGCGCGGGACGGACATCGTGCACGTCTCGTTCGAGGACGCGCTGGGCGAGTTGAAGACCGTGCCGCAGTCGCGGTTCGACGAGGCCGCCATCCTGTTCGGCTGACGGTCCGGAGCCGGGAGGCTCGGGGTAGCGTTCGGCGCGTGACCCGCGCCGTCCTCGTCTCCAGTTCCAGTGCCCCCGCCGTCACGTCCGTGGACCTGTCGGACCCCGGTGAGGGCGAAGCCCTCGTCGACGTCTCGTACTCCAGCGTCAACTACAAGGACGGGCTCGCGCTGGCCGGAGACCCCGGCGTCGCCCGGATCGACCCGCTCGTACCGGGGATCGACGTGGTCGGGACGGTCTCCGCACTCGGCCCCGGGGTGCACGACGTGGCGATCGGCGACCGCGTGGTCCTGAACGGCGCCGGTGCCGGTGAGACGCGGCACGGCGGGTGGGCGACCCAGGCGGTCGTGCCGTCGGCGTCGCTCGTGGTGCTGCCGGACTCGGTGCCGGAGGACTTCGCCGCCGCGATCGGCACCGCGGGGTTCACGGCAGCGCTCAGCGTGCTGGCGCTCGCCCGTTTCGTCGACCCGTCGGACGGCCCGGTCCTCGTGACGGGGTCCTCCGGCGGCGTCGGCTCGGTCGCCATCCCCCTCCTCGCCGGGCGCGGGTACCGCGTGACCGCCTCGACGGGCCGGCCGGGCAACGCGGAGTCGCTCCGGGCGTTGGGTGCGACGGACGTCGTCGACCGCGGACCGCTCGGGGAGCGCGGCAAGCCGATGCAGAAGGCGGTGTGGGCCGGCGCGGTGGACAGCGTGGGCGGCGCGACGCTCGCGAACCTGCTCGCCTCGACCCGCTGGGGTGGCGCGGTGACGGCCTGCGGGCTGGCCCAGGACGTCCAGCTGCCGACGACGGTGCTGCCGTTCATCCTGCGCGGGGTGTCGCTGCTCGGCATCAACTCGGTGGACGCTCCGGGTGCGCTCCGGCGCGAGGCATGGGACCTGCTCGCCGCCGAACTCGACCCGGCCCTGCTCGCCTCCGTCACCCGCACGGTCGGACTCTCCGAGGCGATCGGGCTCGGGCCGTCGATCGTCGCCGGCCAGGTCCACGGGCGGACGATCGTCGATACATCGTACTGACGTTCTGCAATACTATTATTCTACAAGCGCTTGCATATTGACACGTTAGGATTGGAATTCCAAACGTCCGCAATGTGAGGAGCACCCGGATGCCGGTCCCGAAGTCCACCGTCGAGAACTCGCCCCGGAAGCTCCTGCGGGACGTCGTCTACGACAAGATGCTCGCGGCGCTCCGCGACGGCACGCTCCAGCACGGCGAACGCCTCAACGACGACGAGCTGGTGCAGTGGCTCGGGGTGAGCCGCACCCCGATCCGCGAGGCGATCGCGAAGCTCGTCGACATCGGGCTCGTCGAGATGGAAGCGAACCGGTACACCCGCGTCGCGACCCCGACGATCGACGATTGGGTGATCGCCACGCGCGCCATGGCCGGGTTCTTCGAACTCAGCTTGCGCTGGGGCGTTCCCGAGTACACCGACGCCGATGCCGCCGCGCTCGAGAAGCTCCTCGACCGCGCCGACAGCCTCCGGAAGGTCCGCGACTACGGGTTCAGCGGGGCCGTCACCGAGATCGTCGAGTTCGCGATCGCGCACTGCGGCAACCCGCTCGTGCAGGTCGCCGCCGACGGCGCCCTGGAGCGCGTGCGCTTCACGCTCAACCCGACGCCGGCGTTCGAGCAGTACGAGTCCGAGGCGTTCTTCTCCATCCTGCGTTCCGCGCTCGAGGACCGCGACGGCGAGACCGCGGCCGAGGCCGGGCGTGCACTCACGCGCAACTTCGAGCAGCACATCGAGTCGGTGCGAGCCGCGCGCGGCTGACCATGGACGGCGCGCGCTCGAGCGGTGACCGTCGTCCCGTGTTCGACGAGGCGTTCGTCACCGTGCTCGCCGGCATCCGGGACGGCACGCTCCGCGACGACACCGACTACGACGTGCTCGCGCTCTGTGATCGGTTCGCCGTGCACCCCGCGGTGCTCGAGGGCGCCCTGCAGCGGCTCGCGGACATCGGCCTGGCCCGCGTGCTGCCCGGCGACGTGGTGCGGTTCCCGCCGCTCGACCCGGTGGCGTGGGCCGAGGGCACCTGGTTGCTCGTCGGTGTCGTCGAGGTGGCGATGCGCGCCCTGGTGCCCGTCGCGACGGACGAGGACGTCGAGCGCTACGCCACCCTCGTGGCCGCTGCACGTCGCGCGGCTGCCGACCGTGGCGACGAGCTCGACACGACGGTGCTCGCGACGCTCGACTTCTGGGCGGGCACGGGCCCGGAGTCCTTCACGCCACGCCTCCTCGTGCGGTCGATGCAGCAGACCCGCTACGGCCTCGCCACCAGGCCCCCGTGGCGGAACCCGGACGTCGAGGCGTGGCTGGCCTCCTCGTTGCAGGCGCTCCGCCTCCGGGACGTCCGGAGCGCCGAACGCGCCGCGCACGTGTTCGCACGGCTGTGGAGCCGCTACCTGGCGGAGAGCGCGCGAGAAATCGGCCGGGAACCCGACACCCTGGTCCACCCGGCGGGCGGAGCATCGGAGACCCTCTACTGGGCCGACTGGCGGGCGGACGACGACTGGTTCGAGCTCCTCGGCTCCGTGCGCGACGGGTCGCTCGAGCCCGGGCGCTCGTACGCGTTCCGGGACCTCACCGCACGGTTCCGGGTCCCCCTGCAGCGCCTGTTGCCGATGATCCGGCGGCTCGAGGTGATGGGGCTGGTCGCCGCCGGTCCCGACCGCGACGACAGCGTCCTGGTGACGACGCCGACGGTCGACGACTGGGCGCAGACGATCGGGCTGCTGCTCGGCCTGCAGGAGATGTGTGCACGGAGCTGCATCGCGGACCTGACCGACGCGGACGTCGCCGAGCTGGACGCCCTGGTCGCTCGGGTCCGGCGTGAGGCCAGGGTCCGGGACTTCGCGTACACGGCCACGCTGCTCGAGATCGCCAGGTTCTTCGCGCTCCGCACCCCGAACCGCGCCATGCGGCAGACGACGAGCGTCGTGATCTCGCGGTTGGCGTACATCCTGCCGGAGCCGCCGCCGTTCCGGCAGTGGGCGGTCGAGGACTTCCTCCAGCTGCTCGACCAGGCAGTCCACTCCCGTGACGCCGACACCGTGTCGGAGGCGTTTCACGCGCTCGGCACCCACTTCGACGCGCACGTCGCCGACGTCCGCACCCGGTACGGGACGATGGAGTCGTGAACGACGTCCTCATCAGTGCCGCCGGTGTCCGGGTGACCCGGTCCGGCCGAGACCTCCTGCACGACATCGACCTGACCGTCCGGCGCGGCGAGCACTGGGCCCTGCTCGGACCGAACGGCGCCGGCAAGTCGACGCTGCTCGCCGTCCTCGGGGCGACCGGGCACCCCACCGCCGGCACCGTCGAGGTCCTCGGTTCGCCGCTCGGCCGGGTCGACGTCCGAGCACTCCGCGAGCACATCGGGCACGTCGACCCGCGCCACCGCATGCTCTCCCCGCTGACCGTGTTCGAGACCGTCCTGACCGGGCTGACCGGGACGACGGACCTCATGATGCGGTGGGAGCCGACGGCGGACGAGGTCGCACGCGCCGAGGAGCACATCGCCTCGGTGGGACTCACGGCCCGTCGCGACTCCCGGTGGCCGGTCCTGTCGCAGGGTGAACGCGGGCGTGCGCTCATCGCCCGAGCACTGATGTCGGAGCCGGAGCTCCTGCTCCTCGACGAGCCCGCGACGGGGCTCGACGTCGCCGCGCGCGAGCACCTCCTGGAGACGATCGACGCCCTCCGCGGGCGACACCCCGACCTCGGCAGCGTGATGGTCACCCACCACCTCGAGGACCTGCCGGCGTCCACGTCCCACGCGATGCTGCTCCGCGACGGTGCCGCCGTCGCGCAGGGCACCGCCGACGAGGTGATCACGTCGTCCGCCGTGTCGCACGCGTTCGACTTCCCGCTCGCCATCGTGCGCGCGGAAGGGCGCTGGCACGCTCGGCGTTCGGCCTAGCCGGGACGCGGTGCTGTCCCCTGTCCCACCCTCGGTGGTCCGGTCGGTACGCGGTTCTGCGATGTGCCCTGTACGCCGTCACCGGTGCTCGGTGCTGGGCTGCGATGTACACGGCTTGCGCCTGGCGCTGCCCACGGCGCCGACAGAGGACCGGATCACCCGCCGGTCCATCGGGTCCGTACCCGCCCCGGTCCGCCTACCGACGCACCGCGTGCTCGTCGTGTCAGTCCGCCAGGGCGACCTCCCAGTTCGTGCGCTGGATCGTCGCGTCGAGCTCGCGGAGCTCCTTCGCGAGGCCGTCCGCACGTGACCGGAGCTCCGCCGTCGGCAGCGCGGCGAACGTGCGGAGCTCGCTGCGCATCTGCCGGTACGAGCCACCGCCGGTCGTCGCATCCGCTGCGCCGGTGACCAGCGCGTGCCGGAGCCGGAGGGCGTCACGGCGCGCCAGCAACGTGGTCACGGTCGTGCCGTCGGGGAGCACGGTGGCGGAGTTCGTCGCGTTGATGCGGGCGACGAGTGACTCCAGCGCGTCGATCGCCGACTCGGCTTCGACCAGGAGCGCGGCGGCGTCCTCGTCCGGCTCCTCGCCCTCCTGGTAGCGGGCGTTCCCCGCGATCCGGGCGCGGAGCTGCTCGATGCGCTTCTGCAGGTCGGCCCGCTCGATGAGCGCTTCGGCGAGTTGCATGCCGCCATCCAACCAGGCCGCCGAGTGACGCGTCCGCCCGTGGAGAGCGCCTGTGGAGAGCGCTCCTGTCCACAGTTCCCCGGCTGCGCCCGCGGAGGATGAGTCCGGCTCCGTACGGTCACAACATGTTGTACATCATCCGCCACCGGACCGGTTCGTCGTCTACGCTTTCATTGCGGAACCGAGGTCGGAAGTGA
Source organism: Curtobacterium guangdongense (assembly GCF_049341845.1). NCBI lineage: Bacteria > Bacillati > Actinomycetota > Actinomycetes > Micrococcales > Microbacteriaceae > Curtobacterium > Curtobacterium guangdongense. The sequence goes on along the minus strand of NZ_JBMPIT010000007.1, from coordinate 75,834 downwards.
CCCCGATCTGGACCGACTCCGCCGACAAGCACGGCGTCTCCCGCGCCGACGCGTCCCACGCCATCGTCCACGCCACCTACGAACGACATCTCAGCACCCAGCCGGACGGCTGGACGGTCTGGGTGTTCATCGGCCCCGAGCGCTCGACGACCCGTCGCGAACTCGAGGTCCTCCTGAAGTTCCCACCACGACCCACCGCTCCGATGGTCGTGTTCCACGTGATGCCGCTCGGTCCGAAGTACCGACGGCTACGAGAGAGGTTCCCGAATGGCAATCGACGTCCACGCACTGCTCGCCGAGACCGAGTACCGCAGGTGGAGTGACGACGAGTACGAAGCCCTCAGTGACGCCATCGCAGACGGCACACTCGACCACGCCTGGGACGGCCCAGCGCAGGTCGGCGCCGAAGCCGCGGCAGCGGGTCGGGCACTCTTCCTCCGCGAGCTCGGCTCCGAAGAAGCACTCGCGGAGTACATCCGCGAGCTCGAGGACCGCCGAGCACAGCTGGCCAGCTGAGACCGACGGGCGCCGGGGTTCGCCCTGCCCCGGCGCCCGTCGTCCCGCTCGGACGAGCGGGACGACCGAGACGAGTGGGCCGAGCGGGCCGAGCGGGCCGAGCCCTCAGGGGGCCGTCGCCGCTGCAGCCGCCTTCGCCGCAGCGGGCAGCGCGTCGAGCACCCGCCCGACGGCACGGTCGTCGTGGGCAGCCGTGACGAACCACGCCTCGAACACACTCGGCGGCAGCGTCACACCGGCGTCGAGCATCGCGTGGAAGAACGGCGCGTACCGCCAGGCGTCCTGCGCCCGCACGTCGTCGTAGTTACGCGGAGCCTGCTCCGAGAACGCGAAGGAGAACAGGTTCCCGGCACGCTGGACGGTGTGCGCGACCCCCTCGGCCGACAGCGCCTCCGACGTCGCCGTCGAGATCACCGACGCCGTCCGGTTCAGCGACTCGTAGAGCGATGCCGTCGCCGCACGGAGCGTGGCGATCCCGGCGGCCACCGCGAGCGGGTTCCCGGAGAGCGTCCCTGCCTGGTAGACGGGGCCGAGCGGAGCGAGGAAGTCCATGACCTCGCGTCGACCACCGAGCGCGGCGAGGGGCATGCCGCCGCCGATGACCTTGCCGAACGTGATCAGGTCGGGCTTCCACCCGGCACCGTCGGGCACGACCTTCGACGCCTCGAGCCCCCACCACCCGGCGGACCCGACGCGGAACCCGGTGAGGACCTCGTCGACGATGAGCAGCGCGCCATGGGACTGCACGATCTGCGCGAGCGCCCGGTTGAAGCCACGCTCCGGTGCGAGCACACCCATGTTCGCGGCGGCGGCTTCGACGATGACACCGGCGATGCGCTCGGAGTGCTCGTCGAACGCGCGGCGGACGGCGTCGAGGTCGTTGTACGGCAGCACGAGGGTCTGCGCCGCCGTCTCCGCGGTGATGCCGGCACTCCCGGGGAGCGCGAGCGTCGCGACGCCGGAGCCGGCTTCGGCCAGCAGGGAGTCGGAGTGGCCGTGGTAGTGCCCGGCGAACTTCACGAGCAGGTCCCGCCCGGTGTACCCGCGGGCGAGCCGGATCGCCGTCATCGTGGCCTCGGTCCCGGTGGACACGAGTCGGAGCTTCTCGATCGGGCCGTCACCATCGACGGAGACCCGCTGCTTCACGAGTTCGGCGAGCTCGGTCTCCCCGGGCGTCGACGCACCGAACGACAGCCCGCGTGCGGCGGCCTGCTGGACGGCCTCGACGGTACCCGGGTGTGCGTGTCCCAGGATCGCGGGCCCCCACGACGCGACCATGTCGACGTACTCGCGCCCCTCGGCGTCGGTGACGTACGGCCCCTTCGCGGACACCAGGAACCGCGGGGTGCCGCCGACGGAACCGTAGGCACGGACCGGCGAGTTCACGCCGCCGGGGATGCTCTTCTTCGCGCGGCCGAAGAGCTGGCCGTTCGTCATGGGAGAAGCTGCGGTCGTCATCAGATGCCTTCCTGGCGGAGCGTGCGGGCGATGTCGACCGCAAAGTAGGTCAGGATCGCGTCGGCGCCGGCGCGCTTGATGCCGACGAGCGACTCCATCGCGGCTGCGTCGCGGTCGATCCAGCCGTTCTGCGCCGCCGCGGTGATCATCGCGTACTCGCCGGAGATCTGGTACGCCCAGACCGGGACCGGCGACGTCGCAGCGGTCGACGCGAGGACGTCGAGGTAGCTCATCGCGGGCTTCACCATCACGATGTCGGCGCCTTCGTCCACGTCCAGTGCGACCTCGCGGAGTCCCTGGCGTCCGTTCGCGGCGTCGATCTGGTAGGTCCGCCGGTCACCGACGAGCGACGACGACACGGCCTCGCGGAAGGGACCGTAGAACGCCGACGCGTACTTCGCCGCGTAGGCGAGGAGTGCGGTGCCGGTGAACCCCGCGGCGTCGAGAGCATCACGTGCGGCGGCGATCTGGCCGTCCATCATGCCGCTCATGCAGACGAGCTCGGCGCCGGCCTCGGCCTGGGCGACCGCCATGTCGCGGTAGCGCAGCAGGGTCGCGTCGTTGTCGACGCTGCCGTCCGCCGCCAGGACACCGCAGTGCCCGTGGTCGGTGAACTCGTCGAGGCACAGGTCGGACTGCACGACGAGCGCGTCACCCACCTCTTCGCGCGCGACGCGGATCGCCACGTTGAGGATGCCGTCGGGGTCGGTCGCACCCGAACCGGTCGCGTCCTTCGAGACGGGCACGCCGAACAGGTTCACCCCACCGATCCCGGCGTCGGCGGCGTCGACGAGGGCCCGCCGGAACGAGTCGAGCGAGTGTTGTTCGACACCCGGCATGCTCGAGATCGGGACGGCGGCGGTCGCGCCCTCGCGGATGAACATCGGCAGCACGAGCTCGGAGGGGTGGAGACGGGTCTCGGCCACCAGACGACGCATCGCCGGGGTGGCGCGGAGTCGGCGGGGGCGGACCTGGGGGAAGCGGCCGGTCACGGGGTGCCTTCCTGTTCGGGGGCGTTCTGGTTCAGGGTCTCGACGACGGCGTCGAGCAGGGATTCTGCGGAGCGGGCCGGAGCCACGACGTGCACGCGCAATCCCGCGGCGCGGGCGTCGGCGGCGGTTCCGGGGCCGATGCACGCCACGAGCGTGCGGGGATCGAGCGGGGTCATCCGGCGGGCGATCTCGCGGGCGACGCTGCCGCTCGTCACGAGGACCGCATCCGGCACCGTGTCGAGGGAGACCGGCTCGTCGCCGGTCCCCACGGTACGGTACGCGACCACGTCGTCCACGTCGATGCCGCGAGCGCGCAGACCGCCGACGACGGTGGGCGCGGCGATGTCCGACCGCGGGAACAGCACGGTGCCGGACACGTCCGGGAACGCGTCGACGAGCCCGCGCGCCGACGCCTCCGCCGGGACGAGGTGGACGGCCCAGCCCACCTCGTGGGCGGCCCGCGCGGTGCGGTCGCCGACCGCCGCCACGCGGACCCCGGACGGGAGGACCGCCACGCGTCCGGCGAGGACGCGCACCGCCGTCGCACTGGTCACCACGATCCATTCGTAACCAGCCACGCTGGTTCCGTCACCGGCAGCGGGTGGCGATCCGAGCCTCCCGGCCGCCGTCTCCAACGGGACCGGATCCACGGGCGGTGCCGACGAGATCAGCGGGACGATCCGTGGGTCCAGCCCGCGCTCGCGCGCGGCCGCGGCGACACGGTCGCCCCAGCCGCCACCCCGCGGGATGACGACGACGGGCGCCGGGGTGTTCGTGGCTACTCCGACGACGTCGCGATGTCCGCCAGGTCGGCGGCACCGTTCTCGAGGAGCTCGGCCGCGACGCGGTCACCGACCTCGAGCGCGTCGGCGAGACGCTCCTGCGCCGAGCCGTCGAGGACGGCGGCGTGCGACGCGGTGCGGTACTCGGACCCGTCGGGTCGGTAGACCGTGGCCGAGACGAGCAGCATCTCGGCGTCGACGATGGCCGTCGCGCCGATCGGAGCGGAGCAGCCCGCCTCGAGCTTCTCGAGGACTCGACGCTCGGCCGAGACGGTCAGTCGCGTCGCCGCGTGCTCGATCTTGCGGAGCGCGGCCAGGAGGTTCCGGTCGGATTCGTCGGAACGGATCTCGACCGCGAGCGCCCCCTGCCCGGGAGCACTCGGCCAGAACCCGAGGTCGAGGAGCTCGGTCGCCTCGTTCAGTCGCTCGATGCGGCCGAGGCCGGCGGCGGCGAGCACCACGGCGTCGAGGTCGTCCTCGACGCGGCCCATGCGGGTGTCGATGTTGCCGCGGATGTCGACGACCTCGAGGTCCGGGCGCTTCGCCTTGAGCTGCGCGACGCGACGAGGCGAGCCCGTGCCGACCTTCGCACCCTCCGGCAGGGAGTCGAGCGTGGCGGCGTTGCGGGCGACCAGGACGTCACGGGCGTCGGCGCGCTTCGGCACCGCGCCGATCGTGAGCCCCGGGTACGGCGCCGTCGGCAGGTCCTTGAGCGAGTGCACGAGGACGTCGACCTCGTTCGCGACGAGGGCCTCGCGCAGGGCACTGGCGAACACGCCGGTGCCGCCGAGCGACGCCAGGGACGCGCGGTTCGTGTCCCCCTCGCTCGTGACCGTGACGAGTTCGACCGGACGACCTGACGCCTTCGACAGGCGGTCGGCGATGTCCTGCGACTGCGCGACCGCGAGCCGGCTGGCGCGGGTCCCGAGCCGGATGGGAGCGGGCGCGTCGGTCACGGTGCGAGCCCGGCCGCCGCCGGCTTGAACCCGGCACGCTCGTTCTCGCAGCACCCCGGACGGCAGACGTCGTACCAGGGGCCGATGTCCGTCATGTGCGGACGCTCCGCGGTCGGGGTGCCGTTGACGCGCTCGAGCACCAGGTCGACGAGCCCGGTGACGTACGCCGGGTCGACGCCGGGCGTCTGCGTCCGGATCGACCAGAAGCCGAGCTCCTGGGCGGTCTCGGTCGCCTCTTCGTCGAGGTCCCACATGACCTCCATGTGGTCGCTCACGAAGCCGAGCGGCACGATGAGCACCGCGCGGGTGGGGCCGCCCTTGAGCTCCTCGTTCATGTAGTCGTTGATGTCGGGCTCGAGCCACGGCTGCGTCGGCGGGCCGGAGCGCGACTGGTAGACGAGCTTCCACGCCGGCTTCGTCGTGCCCTGCAGGTGCGCGTGCTCCGGCTGCTCGAGCAGCTCCGCCCACGCCTGGTCGAGGACGACCTGCGCCACGGCCTCGTGCTGGGCGGCGTACGCACCGCCGTCGCCGAAGCCACGGAAGTCCGGACCGGACTTGGCGGCGTCGGTCGAGGGGATCGAGTGCGTCGAGAACAGGATCTGCAGCTCGCTCGCGACGTCGAGTCCGTCGTTCTCGGCGATCGCCTGCGCCATGCCGTCCCGCACACCGTCGACGAACGGCCGGACGAAGCCCGGGTGGTCGAAGAACTGCCGGACCTTGTCGACCTGGATCGTGTCGATCAGGCCGGTGGCGTCGAGCACGCGGGCGTAGTCCTCGCGGTACTGCCGGCAGCTCGAGAACGACGAGTAGGCGCTCGTGGCGATGGCGATGAGCTTGGTGTGGCCCTGCTCGGCCGCCTCGGTGAAGGCGTCCTCGAGGTACGGCTCCCAGTTGCGGTTGCCCCACAGGACCGGCATGTCGATCCCGCGCGCGGCGAGCTCGGCCTCGAGCGCGGCCTTCAGCGCCCGGTTCTGGGCGTTGATCGGGCTGACGCCGCCGAAGTGGCGGTAGTGGTGCGCGACCTCTTCGAGCCGCTCGTCCGGGATGCCCCGGCCACGCGTGACGTTGCGGAGGAACGGGATGACGTCGTCCTGGCCCTCCGGTCCGCCGAACCCGGCGAGCAGGATGGCGTCGTACGCCACCGGGGTCTCGACGTGCTCGGGGCCGTCCGCGGCGGCGGGGGTCGCGGCGATCACCAGCTGACCGTTCGTGATCTTCGACGTGTCGGTCATGACAGGACCTCCGGCAGCTCGGCGGTCGTCACCCGACGACCGGTGAAGAACGGGACCTCTTCGCGCACGTGCATGCGCGCCTCGGTGTAGCGCAGGTCGCGCATCAGGTCGACGAGGTCCACCAGGTCGGGGCTCTCGAGCGGCAGTATCCACTCGTAGTCGCTCAGGGCGAAGGTGGCGATGGTGTTCGTCAGGACACGGCGGTACTTCGCGCCGGCGATCCCGTGGTCGCGGAGCATCGTGCTGCGCTCTTCCTCGGGCAGGAGGTACCACTCGTAGGAGCGGACGAACGGGTACACCGTGATCCACGCCTCGGGGTCCTTGCCACGGAGGAACGCGGGGGTGTGCCGCTTGTTGAACTCGGCTTCGCGGTGCATCGCCATCACGTGCCACACCGGTTCGGCGTCCTGGAACAGCCCGGTCCGGCGGATCTCGCGCAGCACGGCCTGGATCGCCTGCGCGTCGTCGCCGTGCAGCCAGACCATGACGTCGGCGTCGGCACGGAAGCCGGAGACGTCGTAGAACCCACGGATGGTCACGCCGCGATCGGCGGCGGCGGCGATGACGGCGTCCAGCTCGGCGACCGCATCGGGGCCGACCGTGTGGATCGGACCGAGGGGGCGACGGAACACGGCCCACAACGCATACGCGGTGAGGAGGTTCGGGTCGATCCCGGTGGCGGGGTCGGTCTCGTGCGGTGTTGCGTCGTGCGGGGGCACGGTGGAACTCATGAGGTCCATTGTCCTATCGGTCGCAAGGTAATGGTTCGCCCGCTGCCGATCTCCCCCGCCCGACGGGCCGCCCGTCGAAGGGGTCTACCGCCGTCGGAGCACCGTGATGACGATACCCCCGACCACCGCCACGCCCGCTGCGAGCCCGGCCAGGTACGGGGGACGTTTTACGACCACACCGCGCTTCACCTTCGACGCAGCGATGCCGATCTGCTTCGGCACGTTGAGCTTGTCCTCGATCGCGTCGAGGGTGTCGAAGAGCTGGGCCCGGGTCTTGGCGACGTCGTCGGCGAGCTGGTCGTGGGGGTGCTGGTCGGTCACGGGTTCCTCCGGAGATGGTACGGGCGTCAGAACCGGCCGCCGACGTCCGGCTTGCGGGACGCGTGCTGGGTCTCGGGCGTGGGCTTCTTGCCCATGCCCTTCACCGCGTTGATGTCGTTCTTCACGCTGTCGATCGTGCGCTTCGGCGTGATCGGCAGCCCCTTCTTGAAGCGCTTCCAGCCGACGAGCCCGAGGATCGCGGCGACGACGAGCATCACGAAGGCGACGACCAGCGCCGCCAGCCACGCGGGCATCACCGTCGCGAGGCCCATCACGGCCGCCGTCAGCAGGACGCCGATCGCATAGAGCACGATGACGAGCGCCGCGATGAGCAGCCCCGCGGCGATGGCGAAGACCTTCGCCTTGCCGACGAGCTCGGCCTTGAGGAGCGCGATCTCACCCTTGACGAGGTTCTTGACGAGCTGTGGGACGTCCCCGACGAGACCGAACAGCGATCGCGGTTTCCGGTCACGGGTGTCGGTCATGAGGCCTGGGCGTCCTTCTTCTGGCCGACCTTGCGGACGACCTTCTTGGTCTGCTCACCGACGAACTCGGCCACGTCGGGCGTCTTGTCCGCGACGAACTCCTCGACGGTGTGGACGCCCTGCTGGACGCCGTTGCTGTTCCAGATCTTGCCGGTGACGGTCTTGATCTGCTCGTACCGCGCCCGTCCGGCTCGCGATCCCAGGACGTACCCGAGTGCTGCGCCGGCGACGAACAGGAGCCTGCCTCGCATGGTTCCTCCGTTTGAGTCAGTGTGCGGTGGTCATGCGCCGAACGGAATGTGTCGGCGTTCCACCAACAGTAGCCCTCGGGGGGTCGGCGGTCCGCTCAGGAACCGAGCAGACCCCGCACGGTCGACCGGGTCTCCCCCACGATCCCGGCCAGGCCACGGCCCCGCGACACCTCACCGATCGCGACGACGCCGTCGGCGAGACCGGAGGGGCTGGTGTCCGGTCCGTGCCAGCGGACGCGCGCCGCCCCGACGACGTTCCCCGCGTCGACGGGGACGCCCAGCAAGGCGGTCGCGTCCGTGGTCGCACGGACGCCCGTCGCGTCCGCCGGGTCGACCGGGAGGCTCGTGGCCACGTCGTCCGCGCCGCCTGCGGTGGTCCGGTAGCTGAGTCGGAGGACGTGGCGTCCGTCCGCCGCGTCGGCCAGCCACGGCCACTTGGCCGTGGCGTGCGTGATCGCCTTCGCCCGGACCCCGGTGGCGTCCGGGTGCACGAGCATCCCGGTGCCGCGCGGCGCGGCGTCGAGGGCGGGCTGGTCGACGACCAGGGTGACGAGCTCGATGCCCGTCCGCTCCGGTGCGGCAGCGCGGTGGGGATCGGGAACAGCGGCGAGGACGTGGTCGGCGACGAGCCGCTCGGCGGTGCCGTCGGCGTGCAGGAGCTCGACCGCAGCGCGCTCGATCGCGGTCGCACGGGTGTGCAGCCGGACGTCGACCCGGTAGGTCTCCATGTCGCGGACGAGCTCGTCGACGATCCGGACGATCCCGCCCCGGATCCCCTGCACCGCGGAGCCGGCGGTCGCCCGCTCCCGGAGTGACAGCACGGCGCGGGCGAGGGACCCCTCGCGCTGCAGGGCTGCTCGGAGTCCCGGTGCGACGCGGTCGGGATCGAGGTCGTCCGGGTGCGTGGAGTGGACACCGGCGACGATCGGGACGACGAGGTCGTCGAGGACCGTCGCCCCCATCCGCTTCCGGACGAGCTCGCCGAGCGACCCGGCTCGCGCACCGACGGGCGACGGGATGAGGGAGTCGAGCTGGGCCCGGAACGCGGCGCCCTGGCCGACCACGGCGATCACGTCCGCGGCCATGGGGCTGCCGGGGATGCCGAGGAGCCCCGTCGCGGGGATCGGCGCGACCCGGCCGGCGCGCGTCATGAGCCATGCGCCGCGGGGGTCGGGCGCGACGACGTCGTTGCCGAGGCCGAGTTCGATCGCGAGCGCGGAAACGGCGTCGGTGCGGGTCGCGAACGAGTCCGCCGCCATGTCGAGGTCGATTCCCGCGACGGTGTGCCGGCGGACCATGCCGCCGAGCGAGCCGGAGGCCTCGACGAGCACCACGTGCACGCCCGTCTTGGCGAGGTCACGGGCGGCGACGAGCCCGGCGACGCCGCCGCCGACGACGATCGCGTCCGTCACGCGGGGCTCCCGGCGACGTCGGTCCCGTCCCCGAGCGTGTGCACGAGCTCGACCAGGCGGGTCAGCACGGTCGGGTCCGTCTCCGGCGGGACACCGTGCCCGAGGTTCACGACGTGGGCGCGTGCAGCACCACCGCGACGGACCACGTCGCGCACGTGCGCCTCGAGCACCTCCCACGGCGCGTTGAGCATCGCCGGGTCGACGTTGCCCTGCACGGTGACGCCGTTACCGACGCGGGCGACGGCCTCGTCCAGCGGGAGCCGCCAGTCCACGCCCACCGCGTCCACCTGGACCGCGTCGGTGCCGAGGGTCGTCATGTCCCGCAGGACCTCACCGCTGCCGACACCGAAGTGGATGCGCGGGACGCCGAGGTCGGCCACGTGCGCGAGCGCCGCGGCGGAGTGCGGTGCGACGTGCTCGAGGTAGTCGGCGCGGGAGAGCGAGCCGACCCACGAGTCGAAGAGCTGTGCGGCCGATGCCCCGGCGAGCACCTGGGCGCGGAGGAACGTCCCCGACACCTCGGCCGCCCAGGCGAGCAGGCGCGACCAGGTCTCCGGCTCGGCGTGCATGAGCGTGCGGGCGCGGATGTGGTCCTTCGACGGGCCGCCCTCGACCAGGTACGCCGCGAGGGTGAACGGGGCACCGGCGAACCCGATGAGCGGCGTGCTCCCGAGTTCGGCGACGGTGCGCTGGACGGCCTCGGCGATGGGAGCGAGCGCGGCCGGGTCGAGCGACTCGAGCGCGTCGACGTCGGCAGCGGTGCGGATCGGGGAACCGAGGACCGGGCCGCGACCCGGGACGATCTCGACGTCCACGCCCGCGAGCTTGATCGGCACGACGATGTCGCTGAAGAAGATGCCAGCGTCCACCCCGTGCCGACGGACGGGCTGCAGCGTGATCTCGGACGCCATCGCCGGATCGAGGCACGCGTCGAGCATCGCCGTCCCGACGCGGAGCTCCCGGTACTCCGGCAGCGAACGCCCGGCCTGGCGCATGAACCACACCGGCAGCGTCTCGGGTCGGTCCCCGCGGAGCGCCCTGACCAGCGGGGATCCGGCGGTGCGACCGTCGGCGAGCGGGTGCGTTGCGGGCAGTGCGGCTGTGGATGCGTCGGTCACCGCACGATTCTCCCATCGAGCGCGGTACCATGGAGTACGTGCTCATCTGTCTCACGGCGTCGCATCGCAACGCCAGCTTCGATCTCCTGGAGCGACTGAGCATCGGCGCCCCCGCGGCCGCCTCCCGACTGGTCACCGACTCGGACGTCCTCGACGGCGCCGTGGTCCTCGCGACCTGCAACCGCTTCGAGGCCTACCTCGACATCGCCGGCGACAGCGACTCCGCCGTGGCCGCCACGGTCGAGGCCGTCGCCAGCGCCAGCGGACTGGCCGGCGCCGAGGTCCTCGACTCCGTCTCCGTGCTCGGCGGCAAGGACGTCGTCCAGCACCTCTTCGCCGTCTCGAGCGGCCTCGAGTCCGTGGTCATCGGCGAGACCGAGATCTCCGGACAGGTCCGCCGCTCGCTCGAGGACGCACGCGCCAACGGCACCACGACCTCCGACCTCGAGCGGCTCTTCCAGGAAGCCGCGCACACCTCCCGCGGCGTCAAGACCCGCACCCGCATCGGGGCGGCCGGTCGCTCGCTCGTGCGCCTCGGCCTCGAACTCGCGTCGTCCCGCGTGACCGACTGGGCGCAGACGAACGTGCTCCTCGTCGGGACGGGCAGCTACGCGGCCACGACGATCGCAGCACTGCGCGACCGCGGTGCCGAGCGCATCCAGGTGTACTCGCCGTCCGGCCGCGCCCCGTGGTTCGCCGCGAAGCACGACCTCGTCGCCGCCCACGACCTGCGCCGGGCGATCGCCACGAGCGACGTCGTCATCACGTGCACCTCGAGCGAGGTCCCCGTGATCGATCCGGCCGACCTCGACGACGGGGTCCGCCGCATCGTCATCGACCTCGGGCTCCCCCGCAACGTCGACCCGGACGCCACGCACGTCGACGGCGTCGAGCTGCTCGACCTCGAGACGATCAGCATCCACGCGCCCATCTCCGAGCTGAACGCCGAGTCGGAAGCCCGGGCGATGGTCGACGACGCCGTGTCCCGCTTCCGCGCGCAGGCGCTCGAGCAGTCGACGACCCCGGCGCTCGTGGCGTTCCGGAAGCACGTCTTCGACATCCTCGACGACGAGATCGACCGCGCCAACCGGCGCGGGGACAGCACGCCCGAGTCGGCGGAGCACACCGAGCGGGCGCTCCGGCACCTCGTCGGCGTCCTGCTGCACCGCCCGTCGGTCCGCGCGCGCGAGCTGGGTCGCGCCGGACGCGGCGAGGAGTTCGTCGGTGCGCTCGAGGCCCTCTACGGCGTGCGACCAGAACCCGAGGCGGAACTGGACGTCCCCACCCCCGTCGTGCCGCTGGCGGACCGGACCGCCCCGGTTCGCGAGGACGAGGCGGACGCGAGCTGAGCCTCCCGCCCGTCCTGCGCGTCAGCGCGCTGCTGCTGGTCCGTGACCGGCGCGTGCTCATGGTGCGGGCGCGACAGCGCGACGTGCTCTACCTGCCGGGCGGCAAGGCCGAGGCGCACGAGACCGACGTCGAGGCCGTGGTCCGGGAATCGCTCGAGGAGACCGGTCTGCGGCTCACCGCCGCCGACGTGGACGAGTTCGCCGTGGTCACCGAGCCGGCACACGGCCAGGCTCCGGGGACGATGGTCGCGATGACCCTCTTCCTGGTCCGGCCGGGAGGCCCGCTGGACTCGGCCACGCCCGTCGCCTCGGCAGAGGTGGACGAGGTCGAGTGGGTCACCTCCGCGGACGCGGACCGGTGCCCGCCAGCGGGCGTCGAGACGATCCGCCTGCTCGCGCAGGCGGACCTCATCGACTAGCGCTCAGCCGTTCTCGGTGTCGTCGGTGCCGCTGCCGGTGTCGACGTAGTGCCCGACCGCACCGGACGGACGCGGCTCGCCCTCGCCGGGGATGTCCGACTCGACGTACTCGCCGTCGGTGCCCGTCGTCGTGGGGACGTCCTCGCCGGGGATGTCGCTCGCGACGAACTCGCCGACCGGCTCGTTCGTCCTGGGCTGTTCCTCGCCGGGGATCTCGCTGTCGACGAACGCCCCCGCAACCGGCTCGACGCCGTCCGCGCGGTCTCCGTCGCCTCGGATCTGTTCGTGCTTGCCTGCCATGGTCCGTCCTCCGGGTCCTGTGCACGGCAACGGTGCCGTACGGCGCGAGTGTGCTCGCGGTCCCTGAGTGGATACCGGGACGCATCGTGTCCGGCGGTGATTACCTGCCGTCATGCAGTCCAGCAAGGGAACCGTGATCATGCTCGGGGCGATGGGCATCCTGACGATGGGGGCCCTCGCCGGGTGCGCGTCCGGCGGGAGCGACACCGCGACGGCCACCGCCACCGCGACGAAGACCGTCACCGCGACGCCGACCCCGTCGACCTCGCCTGCGCCGTCGACCTCCGCGTCGGCCGGCGATGGCGGCGGATCGTCGAGCGGTGGGTCGTCGGCGGGCAGTTCGGGGCAGTGCGTGGCCGGCGACCTCTCCGCGTCGATCCAGCCCGGCAGCGGGGGTGCGGCGGGGAGCGTCGTCGTGCACCTCGCCCTGCAGAACACCGGATCCGCGAGCTGCACGCTGCAGGGGTGGCCGGGCGTCTCCTTCGTCGGCGGGGGCAACGGCACGCAGATCGGGGCCGCTGCCGATCAGGACAAGGGCTCGCCGCACCCGACGGTGACCCTCGCACCCGGACACACCGCCGTCGCACCGCTGAAGATCGGGCAGGCTGCCAACTACTCGAACGCCGCGTGCTCGCCACGGACGCCCGACGGGTTCCGCGTCTACCCGCCTGGGTCGAAGGCCTCGCTCTTCATCGCGGACACGGACTACACCGCCTGCGACGATGCTCAGGCCCCGCTCCTGTCCGTCCAGGCATTCGTCCCCGAGGGACAGGCGACTTCCTGACCCCTGGTGTGAAGATGTCCTCGTGAGCACGACGTCCCCCAACGGGTTCCGCCGCGAGCGGTTCACGAGCGACGACGGCAGCGGCTACACGGCGATCTTCACCTCCGAGTACGGCGGATCCGGATTCGCCTCGGACACCGCGGTGGCACCGGGGACCCGGTACGAGTACTCGGTCATCGGCGACGACGACCTCTCCCTGCGCACGATGGACGCCTCCGGCGGGCGTCGCGGCGGGGTGATCGGTCCGCGGAACGACCACGTCGTGTTCTGGCTGACGCGTGGGCGCCTCGAGATGCACTTCGCGGACCGCACCCGTGTCGTGCTCCCCGGCGCCCCCTACATCGCCTCGGCGTCGGAGGCGTACCGCTTCGAGTCGGAGGACACGCTCTACAACGGTGTCCACATCGCCGACCGGTTCCTCCGCTCGGTCGGCCACGAGCTCGGCTTCCTGCTGCCGGACGGCCCGCTGCTCTTCGACCAGCAAGACGACGTCGTCGCACGCCGGGAGCCCCTCCGTCGCCTGATCCGCGAGCTCGGGCCGGCGCTCCTCGACGACCGGGTCCGGGGACCGATGCGGACCGCGCTCAACCGGAGGCTCGCCGTCGTCGTCCTCGACACGTTCCCGCTCCGCGACCGCGGCGACGACGTCCCCCTGGCGAGTCGACTGCGCGACGCGCTCCGCTTCATCGAGGAACACGCCCGCGAACGGCCGGCCGTCGGGACGATCGCGGACGCCGCGGGCCTCCGCGAACGCGGGCTCCAGGACGTCTTCCTGCGGACGCTGGGGGTGACGCCGAGTCGCTTCCTCCGGGACCAACGCCTCGACGGGGTGCGGAGCGAACTCCTGCGGACGGCCGACCCCGGGTGCGTCACGGAGATCGCGCAGGCATGGGGCTTCACGAACGGCGGGCGGTTCGCTGCTGCCTACCGCGACCGGTTCGAGGAGTCCCCCGGTGCCACCGTCCGGGCGGTCCACGCCGCCGCCCCCGGCTCGGAGACACCGTCCCCGCGACTGCGACGTGCACTCGCCTTCATCGACGCCCACGCCGCGGAACCGCTCACGGTCGCCGGCATCGCCCGCGCGGTGGGGCTCCAGCCGCGACGGCTGCAACAGCTCTTCGAACGCGAGCTCGGGACGACGCCCATGGCCCGCGTCCGCGCGGTCCGGGCCGTGTCCGACCGCAGCGTCGGGAAGCGCACGCCGACGGACGAAATCCACGTCGATCCCTGAGCCGTCGATGTGCCGGGGGACAAGTCCGTCCCCCGGTCGACCGCTGTCTGACACTTCCCTGGGAAGCAGTGATCCCGTGTGACTTCTGTCGAGGTCAGCCCGTCTCATCCGTGAACAGCAACCGCTGGGATCACCTGGCGGGACTCACGGAAGGAAACAACCATGGCAGACACGACCACCACCCCGGGCACCGCAGCAGCGACCACCGCCGCACGGACGGCTCCGGCGACGTCGGGCACCACGACGGGCAAGACCGTCATCGACGACACCGTCGTCTCGAAGGTCGCCGGCATCGCCGCCCGTGAGGTGAACGGCGTCCACTCGCTCGGCAGCGGCGCAGCCCGCGCCATCGGCGCCATCCGCGACGCCATCGGCCAGCGTGACCTCGGTCAGGGCGTCAAGGTCGAGGTCGGCGAGAAGCAGGTCGCGGCCGACATCGTGATCGTCGCCGAGTACCCGGTGCCGCTGCAGCAGGTCGCCGAGGGCGTCCGCTCCTCGGTCAGCCGTGCGCTCGAGCAGATCGTCGGCATGGAGGTCACCGAGATCAACGTGACCGTGCAGGACGTCTTCATCCCGGGCGACGACGACGACGATGACGAGAAGAAGGAAGCGCGAGTCGCATGAGCACCACCATCACCGGCGCCCTGATCGGCGCCATCCTGGCAGTCGTCGCACTGCAGTTCGGCTTCTGGGGCTTCGTCCTCGTCGTCGTGTTCGCCCTCGTCGGCGCCCTCGTGGCCGCCCTCGTGTCCGGACGCATCGACCGCGGTGCCCTGACCGACGTGCTGACCGGGCGCCGGAGCTCCCGGTGACCGGCGGCCCGGAGGTCGCGGGCCGCGTCGAGATCACGGCGCGGGCCCTGACCTCGTGCGCGCGCGCCGTCGCAGCCGAGCACCTCGGTGCCCCGGCGAAGCGGGTCCACGTCGGACTCGGAGACCACCAAGGGTCGCTCGCCCTCGACATCACGGGACCGATCGCCGCGGCCGACGACCTCGTCGGCCGCGCGACGGCCGCCGCAGCCGAGGTCCGTGACCGGGTCAGCGCCCTCACCGGGCGCCGAGTCGGCAGTGCCCACATCGAACTGACCGGGATCGTGCGTGAGCGCGAGACCCGCGTCGCCTAGGAGATCGTCATGAGCAGCAGTCCCGTCGGCGGCAACGCCGTCGAACGACGCATCCGTCGCCGGAGCGTGCACCGCTCCCGGTCGACCGCGGTGTCCGTCGCGCTCGTGGTGCTCGTCCTCGTCGCGGCCTGGATCGGCACCGAATCGGTCCTCCGAGCGGTCGGTGCGGCACCACTCCTCGCCGACCCGCAGACGGTCGTCGACACAGCACTCCGCCCCGATGCGGCGTTCGTCACGATCGCCGAGGTGATCGCGGTCGTCCTCGTCGTGCTCGGCGTCGTGCTCGTCGTCCTGGCGCTCAAGCCCGGTCGGCAGCACCGTTCGCCGGTGCCCCACGACCGGGGAGCCGTCGTCATCGACACCCGCATCATCGCCGCCACCGCGGCCAACGCCGCCGGATCGGCAGCAGGGGTCCCCGAGGGCAACGCATCGGCGAGCTCCCGCGGCAACCGCACCGACGTCAGGGTCGTCCCGGTCTCGGGCGTCCCCGTCGACGAAGCCGCCGTCCGTGCAGCGGTCACCGAACGACTCAGCCGACTCGACGAACGCTTCGGCCGACGCGTGAAGGTCACACTCGCAGAACGAGGGACGCTGTCATGACGAAGAGCAACCGCACCCTGAACCGCATCATCCTGTTCGTCCTCGGCCTCGTGGCGATCGTCGTCGGCATCACCATCGGCGCCGGTGTCCTGCCGGCCGTCCGCGATGCCGTCGCCCCGTACGTCTCGATCCCGCGCAGCCTCGACGTCCCCGCGGCGTCGCTGTGGATCGTCGCCGTGGCCTGCGCCGTCGTCATCGTCCTCGCCCTCGTGTGGGTGTTCACCCGCGGCGGCGGCGGGACCTCCGTCGCCGTCCGCGAACGCTCCGGCGACGATGCCGTCACGATCAACGTGGCCCTCGTCCGCGACGTCGTGGACCACGAACTCAAGGGCGTCCGTGACGTCGTCGGCTCGAAGGTCGACGTCTTCCAGGTGCGCCGGCAGCGCGCGGCCCGGATCCGGGTCGCCGTGCGACGCGGCGGCGACGCCGTCGCCGTGCTCGACGCCGTCGACCGTGCCGTCGAGGTCCTCGACCGCACACTCGGCCGCTCCGTCCCGGTGCTCGTGCACCTGACCGGCGGCACCCGTTCGGCGCTCGCGAAGGCGACCACCAGGGTCAGCTGAGGCCGACCGCCGGACGTACCACGGGCCTCCCGGCCCACTCCCACCAGCGCAACGGGCGCTCCCGCCCCACCGAAGGAAGGAACCCTCATGGGTCTCGACGACAAGATCAAGAACGCCGCCCAGGACATCGCCGGCAAGGCGAAGGAAGCCCTCGGCAACGCGACCGACGACGACTCCAAGGTCGCCGAGGGCAAGAAGGACCAGGCCGCCGCGAGCGTCAAGCAGACGGGCGAGGACGTCAAGGACGTCTTCAAGAACTAGGCAGCTGCAGTGACGACGACGGGGCATCCGCCAGCGGGTGCCCCGTCGTCTCCTGTCCGGACCGAGGAGGACATCATGGAGAACGAGACACACGCCCGCACCCACGTCACCGATGTGGCCCTGCCCGCATCGCTGACCGAACCGCTGCCGGCGGACGCCAGCGTCCTCACCGTCGCAGCGCGCACCGCAGCAGTCACCGCGATCGGCGTCGACGGCGTGCACCACCTGGGTGGCGTGCTCGAACGCGCGGCCGACCAGGTCCGCTCCCGCCTCGGCCGGACCGCCAACGCCCTCGGCGTGCAGGTGGACGACGTCGACGGGACGCTCGACGTGCAGGTGTCCCTCGTCGTCACCTACCCCGAGCGTGTCACGACGGTCGCCGAGGAGGTCCGTGCGCAGGTCGCCCACGCCGTGACCCAGGTCGCGGGACGGCCCGCGACGGTCGACGTCCGGGTCACCGACGTGCACGGCCCGTTCGACGACGAGCCGTCGAAGGTCTCCGAGGCGGTCGACACGGTCCGCGAGAAGGCGGCGGAGGCGACCGAACGGGTCAAGGACACCGCCACCGACGCTGCCGAGACCGTCAAGGGTGCCGCGTCCGACGCCGCCACGAAGGCGCAGGAGGTCGGGGCGGACGTGGCCGACCGCACCCGCGACGCCGCAGACCGCACCCGGGAGGCCGCCGCCGAGGCGCTCGACCAGGTGCGCGACACCGCGTCGGAGACCGCCGACCGGGCTCGCGACGCCGCCGCCGAGGTCCGCGACTCGGCCGCCGACACCGTCGACCGGGCCGGTGTGGCCGGCTCAGGCGCCGTCGATGACGCGGTGGACGCGACCAAGCGCGCCGCGGACGACATGGCCGACGCAGCCGCGCACGCCGCGGAGGCCACCGAAGCCGCAGCGTCCGAGCCGGACACCCGAGCATGACCGTCTGGTCCGGCCGCTCCGGTCGTCGCTTCGGCCGGGAACGGCCGCCGCGCGCACGTGGTGTCTGGATCGCGACCGTCGTCGGCGTGCTCGTCGTCCTCCTGCTCTTCTTCGGGGCGTTCCTGCCGCTGACGGGCTTCCTGGCCGGTGTCACGGCCACCACCGCCGGTCTCGTGCCGTTCCCGGTCATCCGGGTCACCCTCGTGACGATCCTCGGCGGTGTCGTCGTCCTCGCGTTGCTGATCCTCGCCGTGACCCGGCGTCGTAGCGTGGCGGCGTGGGTGCCGGTGGTCCTCGCGGTCATCGTCACCCTCGCCGTGACGGCCTACCCGCTCGTCACCGTCGCGATCGGCTCGGCCGACCGCGCCGGCGACGTCTGGCCGATCATCACCGACCTCGTACGACGGATCACCGGCTGACCGGCCGGGATCCGACACTGAAGGGACAGACCATGCGCAACCGACTCCTCGTCATCGCCGCCGTCGTGCTCATCGGCTTCTGGTTCGGCGCTCGTGCCAACCGGACCGTCGTCAAGCAGTCGAAGGGCGAGACCGTCCGCAAGATGTGGAACGACCCGCACGCCCGCAAGTCGCGGAAGAAGCTCCGCAAGAAGTTGGAGAAGGCCGCCAAGAAGCGCGGCTGACCGGACTGGAGGCCCGACCCGCCTCCGCACAGCACGCCCCGACCGATGTGGCCGGGGCGTTCGTGCGTGGTCGGGTCAGCGCGTCGCGGTGACGTGCACCGCGTCGAGCACCTCGGTACCCATGGTGCGCAGCGCCTCGACGACCGACAGGCGCCGGTCGAGCGTGTCGTCCTCGAACGTCACCGTGACGGCGTAGCTGACGCTCGACCCGGGTCCTCGGAGCACCCCGGCCTCGGCGCGGATCCCCGGGCCGGACCCCGTCACGGCGACCGACTGCAGCCCGTGGTCGAGCGCTCGGTGCGCCAGCGGGTCGAGGCCGAAGGACCCCGCGACGAGCGAGAGGTCGGCAGCGAGCGAGAGCCAGCCGAGCACCCGGTTCGAGACACCCTCGTCGACGACCTCGCCGAGGGCCAGACCGCGCATCACCCAGCTGAGCTCCCCGGACGCCGCGACCGCGATGTCCGGCGCGTCGTCGGGGCCACGGCGGTCCCGGACGCGGTCGATGAACGCCGACCGCTCGACCCCGAGCGACTCGGCACGCTCGCGCACGGCGTCGATGCCGACGGTGGAGAGCAGTGCGTTCGTGGCCCACGCGTCGGCGGTCGCCGCGACGAGGGTGGCGAGGTCCGAGACCTGCATCGTCGGCTCCTGCAGGAACTGCCAGAGTCCCGGTCCGGTGGCGGTGTCACGCGCCATCCGCTGCAGCCGGTCGCCGTGCAGCCGACCGTCCTCGAGCCGTGCCGCGACCTCGATGAGCAGCAGCACCCGGCCGAGGCCCCCGACGGGTTGCACGAGCCGGTCGTCGATCGCGAGCAGGGCGCGGCCGGTCGACGTGTCGATCACGGACGCGCTGACCCCGGCACCGTCGTACGCGAGCGCTCCGAGGGCCTCGACCGTCGCCGAGAACCGCTCCTCGCCACCCCCTCGGTGGCGTCCACGAGCGCGGCCACCCGCACCAGCACGGCTGCCAGCACCGGTGGCGCCGCCGTCGTGGCGTCGCCGCCGCGAGGACGGTGCCGCGTCGGGCTCGACCATCACCAGATCGAGACGCGCTCGGCGGGGTCGAGGTACATCGCGTCGCGCTCGGTCACGCCGAACGTGTCGTAGAACACGTCGATGTTCTTCACGACCTGGTTGCAGCGGAACTCGGTCGGCGAGTGCGGGTCGATCTGGAGCAGGCGTGCGGCCTCTTCCGGGCGGATCGCCATCCGCCATGCCTGCGCCCAGCTCAGGAAGAACCGCTCGGCGCCGCTCAGTCCGTCGATGACCGGCGGTTCCTGTCCGTCGAGCGACAGGAGGTACGCCTTCCACGCGATCGACAGGCCACCCAGGTCCCCGATGTTCTCGCCGATCGTGAGGGCACCGTTGACGTGCCCGTCCGGGACCTCGGTCGGGACCAGCGCGTCGTACTGCGCGATGAGTGCCTTCGTGCGCTCCTCGAACGCCTGCCGGTCGGCCTCGGTCCACCAGTTCTCGAGCCGACCGTCGCCGTCGTACTGCGAGCCCTGGTCGTCGAAGCCGTGCCCGATCTCGTGGCCGATCACGGCACCGATCGCACCGTAGTTCGCCGCGGCGTCACGGCCGGCGTCGAAGAACGGGAACTGCAGGATCGCGGCCGGGAACACGATCTCGTTGAAGCCCGGGTTGTAGTACGCGTTGATCGTCTGCGGCGTCATGAACCACTCGTCGCGGTCGATCGGCTTCCCGATCTTGCCGAGCTCGCGGTCCACCTGGAACGCGGCGACCGCCCGGACGTTGCCGATGAGGTCGTCGGCGGAGATCGGCAGCGCCGAGTAGTCGCGCCACTTCACCGGGTACCCGATCTTCGGCGTGAACTTGTCGAGCTTCTCCAGCGCGCGCGTGCGCGTCTCGTCGGTCATCCAGTCGAGCGCCGTGATGCTCTGCCGGTACGCCTCGACCAGGTGCGCGACGAGGTCGTCCATGGTGACCTTCGACGTCTCGTCGAAGTGCTCGTCGACGTAGATCCGACCGACGGCCTCGCCCATCGCGCCCTCGACCAGCGAGACGCCGCGCTTCCAACGCTCGCGCTGCTTCGGGGCGCCGGTGAGTGCCGTGCCGTAGAACGAGAAGCTCGTGGCGGAGAACGCGCTCGTCAGGTACGGGGCCGATGCACGGATGACCTGCCACCGGAGCCAGTCCTTCCACGCCTCGAGCGACTCGGACCCGAGCAGCTCCGCCAGGCCCGTCAGGAACGAGGGCTCACGGACGACGACGGTCGAGAACGCGCCGACCGGGGCGTCGATCGACTCCCACCAGCGCTGCAGGTCCGCCCCGGGTGCGAGTGCGTCCACCTCGGCCCACGGCAGCTTGTTGTAGGTCTTCTGGCTGTCGCGCGTGGCGACGTTGTCCCAGTGCTTGCCGGCGAGCGCCGTCTCGAGCGCGATGACGTGCTCGGTGCGCTCGGCACCGTCGTCGAACCCGGCGAGCGGGAACATCGCGGCGACGAACTCGCGGTACTTCTCGCGGATGTCACCGAACCGCTCTTCGCGGTAGTACGACTCGTCGGGCAGCCCCAGACCGGACTGCTCGAGGAACACGACGTACGACTCCGGGTCACCCGGGTCGTTGTCGACGAACAGCTGGATGAAGCTCGGCAGCCCGAGTCGCTCGAACCGACCGACCATGCGGAGCACGTCGTCCTTCGTCTCGAGCGCGGAGATCTCGGCGAGCAGGGGCTCGATCGGTGCCGTCCCCAGTGCCTCGAGCTTCGACTCGTCGGTGAAGGAGGTGTACAGGTCGCCGACCTTGCGCTCCTCGGACCCCGCCGGTGCCTGCTGGGAGCGCTCGATGATCGCACGGACGGCCTTCTCGGCTTCTTCCGCGAGCACCGTGAACGAGCCGTAGCGCGCCTTGTCGTCGGGGATCGGCGTCGCGTCGATCCACTGCCCGTTGACGTGGCGGTACAGGTCGTCCTTCGGCTGCACCTTCGCGTCGAGTTCGTCGGTCTGGATTCCGGTGGTGCCTGCGACGTCGGTCATGCGCTCCACGATAGCCACCGATCCCCTGCCGTCCACCCGACGATCCCGACTCACTGGTCCTGCGGTCGCCGTCGACGCATGACCCTGAGCACCGACAGGCCCGAGCCGGCGAGCACGAGCGCTGCGGCCACGCCGAGCGCGCCCGTGGCCTCGGTGCCGGTGGAGGCCAGTCGGCCCGGTCCCGACGCGAGCTTCGCGGCAGCAACGCGATGTGCGTCCGGGTGGACCCCGGTCGAGACGCCGGGCCCGCTCGCGCCCCCGGCTCCGGACTCCCCCGGGCCCGGGCGGTGCGGGAGCCGCGGCAGCACGAGGCGCAGTCCACCCTGTTCGACACCGTCGATCCGCTGCCGCGCGACGACGACGTCCGCAGGAAGCTCGTCACGCGCCACCGTCAGCTCCCAGGTGCGCCCGACGGTCGTGCGGATCGGCGCACCGTGGTCGTCGGTGACCGCCGTGCCGTCCTCGGTCTCGAGGTCGACCGTCGCCCCGTTCTCACCCGTACCCGAGAGCCGGACCGAGCCGTCCGGGAGCTCCTCGACGCCGCCGGTCAGCGCGACCGGCACGGTGACGTGGGCGTCCGTCGTGCCGAGCTCGGTCGCACCGTCGTGTGTCGTCACCGTGACGGTGTGGAACCGCGCGTCGTCCGGGATGGGGAGTTCGACCCGCCAGTTCGTGTCAGCGCCCACCGGGACGCGGACAGCGTCGATCGGACCGCCGGCATCGGCGAAGGTCAGCTCGGTCCCGGCGGGTGCACGGCCGACGAGCGTGATGCGATCGGTCTCGCGGGAGGCGTCCGCCGCCGTCACGACCGCCGCGCCCGACACGGCGTAGACGTCGTCCACGCCACCGTTCTGCGTGCCGTCGAAGTACTGGAACGCCTCGACGTGGTGGTCCCCGAAGGACAGGTCTCGCAGCGTGAACGACCATGCACCGTCCGCGTCGGCATCGGTCTCGCCCACGGTCTGGCCGCCGTCCTTGATGACGAAGTGCGCCCTCGGGTACCCCGTGCCGTCGAGGGTGACCGAGCGCGCGATACCGTCCACCGTCGCGAGCATCCCGGGCGGGGTGAGCAGCAGGAGCTCCACGGGGAGGTCGACCACCCGGCCGGACACGGCAGCGGTCACACGGACGACGTGGGAGCCCGGTGCCACGCGCACCGCTGCCGACCACGCGCCGGTACGGTCCGCTTCGGTCCACTCCTCGGTCTCGACGTCGCCCGCGACGTGGACGCTCGTGCCGACCGGGGCGGTGCCGGTGACCGTCACGATCCCGAGCCCGTGGTCGATCGACCGGACCCCTGCGGTGAAGTCGGTCGTCGCGGCCGGCTGCGACGACACCGGGGCGGCGACCGTGGGCGCGGTGGCGGCGAGCGGCGCGATCGCGACAGCAGCGACGGCGACGGCGCAGCCGGCCGTCCGGACAGATGTGCGCATGGCCACTCCCTCGGTGATGTTCCACACACCTTATACAAGTGGTCCACGCCGGAAGCAGCAGTTGCCGTCATCGGTGGACGGCTGCCACTACGGTCGTGGGCATGGGACTCCCGTGGAAGCTGCACGGAGACGGCGCGACCGTCTCGGCGACGACGATCGTGGCACCGGACGAACGGCTCACCTGGCCGCGCACCATCGGCCTCGGCGTCCAGCACGTCGTGGCGATGTTCGGCGCGACGTTCCTCGTCCCGCTGCTGACCGGCTTCCCGCCGTCGACGACCCTGCTCTTCAGCGGCATCGGGACGATCCTGTTCCTGCTCATCACCGGGAACCGCCTGCCGAGCTACCTCGGCAGCTCCTTCGCCTTCATCGCCCCGATCGGTGCGGCGACGAAGATCGGCGGGATCCCGCTCGCGCTCTCCGGCATCATCGTGGTCGGCGCGCTGCTGGCGGTCATCGGGCTCGTGGTGCACCTCGCCGGCGCCGGCTGGATCGACCGTCTGATGCCCCCGGTCGTCTCGGGAGCGATCGTGGCGCTCATCGGGTTCAACCTCGCCCCGGCAGCCCGTGACAACTTCACGAAGGCGCCGCTCGTCGCCGTCATCACGCTCGCCGCGATCATCCTGGTGACGGTCCTGTTCAAGGGGCTCATCGGTCGCCTGTCGATCGTCATCGGCGTCGTCGTCGGGTACGTCGCAGCGCTCATCGCGGGCCAGGTCGACTTCTCCGCCGTCGGCGACGCCGCCTGGATCGGCCTGCCCGAGTTCACCGCACCGGCCTTCGACCCGGGACAGCTCGCGATCTACCTGGCGTTCGTGCCGGTCGTCCTGGCGCTCATCGCCGAGAACGTCGGCCACGTGAAGGGCGTCGGACAGCTCACCGGCCGCGACCTCACGCCGCTGACCGGGCGCGCGCTCTTCGCCGATGGCATCTCCACCGTGCTGGCGGGCGTCGGCGGCGGTTCCGCCACCACCACGTACGGCGAGAACATCGGCGTGATGGCCGCCACCCGGGTCTTCTCCACGGCCGCGTACTGGGTCGCGGCGATCGTCGCGGTCCTGCTCGGCCTCTCTCCCAAGATCGGTGCGGTCATCTCCTCGGTCCCGGCCGGGGTCCTCGGCGGCGCGACCACCGCGCTCTACGGTCTGATCGGCGTCATCGGCATCCGCATCTGGGTCGAGAACCGGGTCGACTTCGCCAAGCCCAAGAACCAGCTCACGGCCGGTATCGCGCTGATCATCGGCATCGCGGACTTCACGTTCTCGTTCGGTCAGGCCTCCTTCGGCGGGATCATCCTCGGCACCGTCGCCGCGATCGTCGTCTACCACGTGATGGACCTGATCGGCCGGGCGCGCGGCACCGAGCCGCCGACGCCGGAAGCGTCGGAGTCGGCGCACGCCGCCACCGGCGGCGTCCCGACGGAACCACGCGCGGACTGACGCGGACCCGCCGTCGGACGGGAGGCACTGGTCGACTCCGCCACGCACCGCACGGTGCGCGCGCGACGCGACCAGGGCCTCCCGTCCGGTCCGGCATGATGTCCTGGTGCCCACGTCCCGCCGCGCCGTCGACCGCGACATCGTCCGGCTGGCGCTGCCGGCACTCGGCGCGCTCGTCGTCGAGCCGCTGTTCCTGATGACGGACACGGCGCTCGTCGGACACCTCGGGGCGACACCACTCGCCGCCGTCGGACTCGCGAGTGCCGTGCTGCAGACCGTGACGGGGCTCCTCGTCTTCCTGGCCTACTCGACGACACCTGCCGTGGCGCGCGCGCTCGGTGGCGGTGACCGGCGCGGAGGGGTGCACGCCGGCATCGACGGGATGTGGCTCGCGCTCGGGCTCGGCATCGTGCTGGCGCTTGTCGGGTGGCCGCTCGCCGGTCCGCTCGTCGGGCTGTTCGGTGCGTCGACCCCGGTCTCGAGCGCCGCGACCGCGTACCTGCTCGTGTCGCTGATCGGCCTCCCCGGGATCCTCGTCGTCACCGCGTCGACGGGGCTGCTGCGGGGGCTGCAGGACACCAGGACGCCGCTCGTCGTGGCGTCGATCGGCTTCGTGGCGAACGGTCTCCTCAACGCGGTGCTCATCTACGGGTTCGGGTGGGGTGTGGAGGGATCGGCCGCCGGCACCGTGATCGTGCAGTGGTCGATGGCCGCCGTGTACGTGGTGATCGCCGTGCGTGCGGCCCGACGGGTGGGGGCTCCACTGCGGCCGGGCGCCTCTGGCGTGGTGCGGGCACTGCGGTCGGGAGCGTGGCTGTTCCTGCGGACCGCGTCGCTGCGGGTGGCGATGCTCGCGACCGTCGGGGTGGCCGCCGGGCTGGGGACGGTCGGACTCGCGACGACGCAGGTCGGTCTGACGGTGTTCAGCACGCTCGCCTTCGCGCTCGACGCGCTGGCGATCGCTGGACAGGCACTCGTCGGGCACGCGCTCGGAGCGGGTGACGCCGACCGGGTGCGGCTCGTGACGACGCGGCTCGTGGTGCTCGGCATCGGTGGTGGCGTGCTGCTCGGCCTGCTGACCCTGGCGGTGAGCGGGGTGCTGGGCCCGGTGTTCTCGGACTCCGAGGCAGTCCGGTCGTCGCTGCCCGTCGTGCTCGTGCTCATCGCGGCGGGGATGCCGGTCGCCGGGTACGTGTTCGTGCTCGACGGGGTGCTGATCGGCGCGGGCGACGCCAGGTACCTCGCGATCGCCGGCGGGGTGAACCTCGTCGTGTACCTGCCGCTGCTCTGGGTCTTCGGGGACGGGCTCGCGGCGCTGTGGGCGGTGTTCTCGTTCGGGTACATCGGCGTGCGCGCGGTGACGCTCGGCGTGCGGGCGCACCGCCCGGGCTGGATCGCGGTCGCGATGGCGCGCTGAGTGGCGCGGGCGCGCCTGCCGCGGGCTACGCGCGCGGGGGTGCCGTCGTGTCGCCGACGCGGAGCTCGGAGCGGAACGACGCACCACTCGGCGCATCGCCCTCGAGCATCGCCAGCGCTGCCCGCGCAGCCGCCTGGCCCTTCTGCACGAACGGCTGCACGAGCGTGGTCAGCTGCCGGATCGGCGAACGGTGCAGCAGGCTGTCGTCCACGTGGATGCCGTCGAAACCCACCACGCTGACGTCCTCCGGCACCCGCAGCCCGTGCTCGAGCGCCGAGGAGATCACCCCGACGGCGAGCAGGTCGCTCTGCGCGATGACGGCGGTCGGACGGGTGCCGTCGGGCCCGAACAGCGACTCCCCGGCGACGCGCCCGGCCTCGACGGAGCTGCCGCCCGCCTCGATCGCGACACACGACGGGAACACGCCACGGACCCCGCGGAGCCGCTCCATCGTCGTGAACGCCGCCCCCGCCGCGAAGCGCGCATCGGAGATCGGCCCGAGCTGGTGCGTGGCGTCGAGGGGCAGCGTGACCACGGTGACGTCGGTGTGGCCGAGGTCCCGGAGGAACGCGGCCGCGCGGCGCGAGCCCTCCCGGTTGTCGAGCTGGATCGGGACAGCGCCCTCGATGTCGTCCGCCTCGATCGCGACGACCGGGATCCCGCGGCGTCGGAGCACGGCGACGGCGGGGTCCACCCGCACGTTGCAGCCGACCAGGACCACCGCGTCCATCGGGGCGTCGACCAGCGGGCCCATGCCGCGCTCGTCGTCGAGGGGGCTCCGGACGAGGAGCAGCGACGCCCCGGCCTCCCCGGCGACCTCGGCGATGCCGTCGAGCGTCAGGACGTTCACCGGGTCGCGGAACGCGTCGCTCAGGCGTTCGTCCATCACGACGCCGATCACGCCGGAGCGACCCCGGCGAAGCGAGCGCGCACGTGGGTCGGGACCGTCGTACCCCATCGACGCGGCGACGGCGAGCACGCGGGCGCGGGTCTCCTCGGACACCGGGCCGCTGCCGCTGAACGCGAGCGACGCCGTCGACGCGGCGACCCCCGCCGCACGCGCGACCGCAGCCAGCGTCGGTCGTGCGGGCGCGGTGTGCCCCGACGCGCCACGAGGTGTTGCCGAGTCGTCCATCGCCGGTTAGCGTATCCGAGAACTACACTCGAATCGATTCGATCGGAACAGCACCATGACGACGGCGTCAGTCACCAGGACGAGCCAGGCCCCCAGCACCCGCGCGTGGATCACCGCGGTGTTCGTGGTCTTCACCCTGTCGGGGCTCGGTATCGCGACCTGGCTCGGCCGGATCCCGAGCGTCCGCGACGAGCTCGGCGCCAGCACGTTCGAGATGGGGCTGCTCGTCGTCGGGATGAGCGTCGGGTCGATCGCCGGACTGACCTTCGCCGGACACATCGTCGCGAAGCTCGGTGCGAAGCACGGCGTGCAGATCGCCGCCGTCTGCCTGGTCGTCGGCATGGTGATGGCCGGCGTCGCGGTGACCACGGGGTGGGGCTTCGCCGCCATCTGGCTGTGCCTGATCGCGTTCGGCTTCGGCAACGGGCTCGCCGACGTGTCGATGAACGTCTCCGGTGCCGCTGCCGAACGACTCGGTGGCCGCACGATCATGCCGATGTTCCACGCCGCGTTCAGCCTCGGCACGCTCGCCGGTGCCGGGCTCGGCGCACTGGCCGAACGCCTCGAGGTCCCCGTCGCGCTGCACTTCGTCGTACTCGGCGTCCTCATCGGCATCGCGATGACCGTCGCCGTCCGGTGGTTCGGCGACGAGCGGTTCACCGAACCGGAACCCACCGACACCACCCCCGTGCCGCTGCCGGTGTCCCGCTGGGCCGTCTGGAAGCAGCCGTCCACGCTCCTCATCGGTGTCATCGTGCTCGGCATGGCCCTCGCCGAGGGATCCGCCAACGACTGGCTGCCGCTCGCCATGATCGACGGCCACGGGCTCGAGAACGACGCCGGGTCCGCCGTGCTCACCGTGTTCCTCGCCGCGATGACCGTCGGCCGGGTCGCCGGCAGTCCGCTGATCGACCGGTTCGGCCGCGTCCCGGTGCTCCGGACCAGTGCGGCGGTCGCGGTCGTCGGCCTCGGCATGCTCATCTTCGTGCCGAGCGTGCCGCTGGCGATCGTCGGCGTGGTGCTCTGGGGACTCGGCGCGAGCCTCGGCTTCCCGATGGGCATGTCGGCCGCCGCCGACGACCCCCGCACCGCAGCCGCCAAGGTGAGTGCCGTGGCCACCATCGGGTACGTCGCGTTCCTCGCCGGGCCGCCGATCATCGGGTTCGCGGGTGAGCACTTCGGCCTGCTGCACGGTCTGCTCATCGTGTTCGTCTTCATCGTCGCTGCCGGTCTGGCATCGGGTGCGGCACGCGAGCGGACGCCGGACGCGCAGCCGGGTGCCGTGGACCCGGCCACCCACCCGGGGAACGAACGCGCCGGAGCCGAGCCGAGCCTCCAGGCCGACGCGAACCGGGGGCCGGACGCCCGTTAGGCTTCCGGGGTGCGTCTCGTCATCGCCCGCTGCTCCGTCGACTACGCCGGTCGCCTGTCGGCACACCTCCCCCTCGCCACCCGGCTCCTCATGCTGAAGGCCGACGGCTCGCTGCTCGTCCACTCGGACGGCGGCAGCTACAAGCCGCTGAACTGGATGAGCCCGCCGTGCTCGATCGAGATCGGCGACCCCTCCGAGGAGCAGGCCGAGGCCGGCATCGAGCAGGTCTGGACGGTCACGCAGAAGAAGACGCAGGACAAGCTCGTCGTCAGCATCTACGAAGTCATCGCGGACGAGAGCCACGACCTCGGCGTCGACCCGGGGCTCGTGAAGGACGGGGTCGAGGCGCACCTGCAGCAGCTCCTCGCGGAGCAGATCGAGCTCCTCGGGGACGGGCACACGCTCGTCCGGCGCGAGTACATGACGGCGATCGGGCCGGTGGACATCCTGGCGCGCGACGACGCCGGTGCGAGCGTCGCGGTCGAGATGAAGCGCAACGCCAACATCGACGCGGTCGAGCAGCTCACCCGCTACCTCGAGCTGATGAACCGCGACCCGCTCCTCCGCCCGGTGCAGGGTGTGCTCGCCGCGCAGACCGTCGCGCCGCAGGCCCGCACACTGGCCGAGGACCGCGGCATCCGCGTGCTGGTCCTCGACTACGACGCGATGCGCGGCATCGAGGGCGGGCACACCCGCCTGTTCTGAGCCGAGCGGTCGCCGTTTCGCGCCGGCGGGGGCCGGTTCGTGCGGGCGGGGGCCGTTTCGTGCGTAGGAGGCCGTTTCGCGCGTAGGAGGTCGAAAGGAACGACCTCCTACGCGCGATTCGGCTCGCTACGCGCGTTTCGACCCACGGACCCACCGACGCACCGCAGGGGCGGACGGGAGGCCCGGCTCGGCCCCGCCGAGCACGTCACGACCCACAGGTGGGCCGCGTCCACCGCCCCGGTTAGGGTGGGTACGTCATGACAAGCCCGTTCAGCGCCATCCTCTTCGACCTCGACGGAACCATCAGCGACTCGGCGCCGGGCATCCTGGAGAGCCTGACGTACACGTTCCGCAAGGTCGGCGTGCCCGTCCCGGACCACGAGACGCTGATGTCGTTCGTCGGGCCGCCGATCCTCGACACCTTCCGCGACGCGATGGGCATGGACCAGGAACTCGCGGACCGCACCCTGGCCGTCTACCGCGAGCACTACTTCTCCCACGGCGCCCTCGACTCCGCGATGTTCCCCGGCATCGACGTGGTCCTGCGCACCCTGCACCAGGCCGGGCTGCCGATCTCGACGGCGACGAGCAAGCCCGAGACCCCGGCGACGTACATCCTCGACCACTACGGACTGACCGGGGACATCGACATCATCACCGGCGCCAGTGACGACGAGGTCCGCTCCTCGAAGGCCGACGTGGTCGAGGAAGCGCTGAAGCGCCTCGACGGCCGCGGGTTCGACGTCTCGCGTCCGGTGCTCGTCGGCGACCGGCTGCACGACGTCGAGGGAGCCCGGGTGCACGGCGTCCCCGTGGTCTTCGCCGAGTGGGGCTACGGCTCCCCCGCCGAAGCCGAGGGAACCATCGCGCGGGCGGCCACCCCGCTCGACCTGCTGCCGATCCTGCTGCCAGGGGCTTCGGCGCCGGACGCACCCACCGCCGACGCCAGCGCCCGTTCGTGACCCGCGCCGCCGCACTGCGCCGCGCCGGCTGGGTGCTGCCGGCGGCCATCGTGCTCGTCGCGTTGAACCTGCGCGGCCCCATCGTCGCCCCGGCCCCGGTGATCGGTGACATCCGGCTCGACCTCGGCCTGACGACCACCGTCGCAGGGCTCCTCACGACGATCCCGGTGCTCTGCTTCGCCCTCGCGACACCGCTCGCTAGCTGGGTGATCGCGAAGGCGACCCCCGAGCGGGCACTGTCCCTGTCGCTCGTGATCGTGCTCGCCGGCACCGTGCTCCGGTCGGTGCCCAGTGCCGCGGCGCTGCTGATCGGTACCGCGGTGATCGGCATCGGCATCACCATCGGCAACGTGGTGATCCCCGTCGTCATCCGCCGGGACACCTCGCCCGAGCGCGTCGGGATCGTCACCGGCGTGTACACGTCGGCGCTCAACGTCGGGTCGATGCTGACGTCGCTCGCCACCGCACCGCTCGCATCCGTGTGGGGCTGGCCGATCGCGATCGCGGTGTGGGGACTCCTCGCCGTGGTCGCCGGGCTGGCGTGGACGTACGCGGTCGGAGCCCGTGCCGCGTGGATGGGCCCGGCAACCGGGAGCCCCACGGAGCCGGCGGTCGTCACCGGGCCGATCGACCAGGTGCTCGGGACGGGGGCCATCCGGGTGCCGTCCCCCGCTGCTGCCCGTCCAGCCAGGTGGGTGACGATCGGGCTCACGTTGGCGTTCGGCGGCCAGGCGTTCTCCTACTACGCGCTCACGGCGTGGATCCCGACGCTGCTGCACGACGAGATCGGCTTCTCGAAGGCGTCGTCGGGTGCGAGCTCGTCCGTGTTCCAGATCCTCGCGGTCGTCGGAGCGCTCGGTGTCCCGGTGCTCGCCTCCCGCTGGCGACCTCGGGCGATCCTGTCGCTGGTGGCGTTCCTCTGGCTCGCGATGCCGCTGGGGCTGCTGTTCGCGCCGCAGCTCTGGTTGCTCTGGTCGATCCTCGGCGGGGCGGCCCAGGGCGGCGGGATCACCGTCATCTTCATCATCATCGTGCGACTCGTGTCGACCGACGACGACGCCAGGAGGATGTCCGCGTTCGTGCAGGGCGGCGGCTACCTGATCGGGTCGGCGGGTCCGCTCGTCGCCGGGGCGCTGCACGACGCGACGAACGACTGGACCGCGCCACTGCTCGTCGTGCTCGTGGCCGTCCTGACCCTCGGCATCGTGGGGACCCTGTCCGCCCGCCGGGTTCCCTGACGCCACGAACTGTTCCGCGCGGGCGTGGGATGGGGTGGGAGCGGGGGCTGTTTCGCGCGTAGAAGGCTCTTTCGCGCGTAGGAGGCCCGATTTTCCGACCTCCTACGCGCGTTTCGACCTCCTACGCGCGATTCGGCCCCCGACCGCGCGGAACAGCCCCGACCGCGACACGCCCCCGCACCTCACCCGGCGCGCAGCACGTCCTGCAGCGTCATCGGCGCCCGACCGGTGACCCGCTCGACGTCTCCGGACACGCGCGCCAGCGCCCCCTCGGCGATCGCCGTGTAGGTGCTCACCCACGCATCGGCCTGCCACGGCTCCGGGTTCCACCGCGCCCGCGATGCATAGGCCTCGTCGAGCGTCTCCCGGTGGTACGTCACCGTACGGCCCCGCTCGGCGCTCACCGTCGCAGCCGCCTGCTCCAGGGTGATCGCCACGGGACCGCTGAGCTCGTACGTCCGGTCCAGGTGTGCCGAGGGATTCTCGAGCACAGCTGTTGCGACCCGGGCGACGTCGGCACGCGCGACCGCGGCCATCGCACCGTCGCCAGCCGGTCCACGGATCACCCCGTCCTCGCCAACCAGGTCCTCGACGAAGTCCAGGTAGAAGTTGTCCCGCAGGAACGTGTGCGCCATGCCCGTGGCCCGGATCGCCTGCTCCGTCGCCCAGTGGTCGCGACCGAGCGTGAAGGTCGCATCCGCGGCCGCGCCCGAGAACGAGGTGTAGACGACGTGCCGGACACCGGCCGTCGCCGCCGCCCCGACGAAGGCGCGGTGCTGCGCCAGGCGGTCCTCGGCCTCTGCGGCGGACACCATGAGCAGGACGTCGACGCCCTCGAGCGCGCTGCGTGCCGCGTCGACGTCGTCGAACGTCGCCACGGCGACGTCCGTCCCGGGCAGCTCGGGAGCCCGTGCGGCGTCGCGGACGATCATGCGGAACGGCACGCCGTCCGCGGCGAGCGCGTGGGCGACCGCACCGCCGATGTTGCCGGTCGCGCCGGTGATGGCGATGGTCATGCGGGTTCCTTCGTTCAGGTGGTCAGGTCCGGACGATCCGGGAGGCTCTGCTCACCGTGGGAGCGACGCGTGTGGCGTTCACGCCGTCGACGTCGATCGCCCAGCGCACGGCCGCATCGTGGTCGCGGCCGTGCCGCATGTGCCGACCGACCAGACGATCGACGCGGACGCCGTCGTCCACGACGCAGGACCACGTCTCGGTGAAGAGGTCGCGGAGCGCCGCCCACGGGTCGGTGTCGTCGAGCAGGTAGTTGCCCTCGGAGACCACGAGCCGGGTCGCCCGCGGCACGGCGATGCTGCCCGCCACGGGCTCGTCGACGCGGCGGTCGAAGTCCGGCGCCCAGACGACCGGTTCGTCAGCGGCCACGAGCCGCCGCACGAGCGCGACGTACCCGTCGGCATCGAAGGTGTCGACCGCGCCCTTCCGGTCGTGTCGGCCGAGGGCGTCCAGCGCGGCGTTCGCCAGGTGGAAGCCGTCCATCGGGACCTGCACGGCCGTGCCGGGTCCGAACCGCTCGTCCACCGCGGCGACGATCCGCCTGGCCAGCGTGGACTTGCCCGCACCGGGAGCCCCGGCGATGCCGAGCACCGCCCGATCCCCGGCGGATGCCAGTTCGAGCGCACGCTCGACGGCCTCGTCGACCGATCCCTCCACAGGCACGCCCTCATCTTCGCAGAGTGATTCACTGTCGGCATGAGCATCGATGCGACGAAGGCGTTCAGCGGGTTCTCGGTGCGGGACCCGTCGGAGGCGAAGTCGTTCTACACGGACGTCCTCGGCCTCGAGGTGACCGAGGACCACGGCATGCTCGCGATCCAGCTCGGCGACGGGCACTGGGTCCTGGCGTACCCGAAGGGCCCCGCCCACGAACCCGCCGCGTTCACGGTGCTGAACTTCCCCGTGCAGGACGTCGACGCCGCGGTCGACGAGCTCGCCGCGAAGGGCGTCGAGTTCCTGCACTACGAGGGAATGACCGACGAGAAGGGCATCAACCGCAAGGGCGGCCCGCTCATCGCGTGGTTCACGGACCCGTCCGGCAACGTCTTCAGCGTCATCGCCGAGTAACGCTGCGGTCAGGTGGTCAGCGCCCCGCCCAGCCGAGCGCGATGGGGACGACCAGACCGTGTCGGTGGTGCGGGAGCTCGGCGATCGGGATCCAGTCCGCACGCTCCGTCGACCCGTCGGTCTCGTCCCGGAGCTCGCCGCCGGTGATCCTCACCCGGAACACCACCTGCACGGCCTTCATCGGCCGGCCGTTCTCGTGCATCCGGCGTTCTGCGGGGACCAGGTGGTGCCGCACCCCCAGCAGGCCGCCGACCGAGACCTCGTACCCGGTCTCCTCCATGAACTCGCGGACGACCGCCTGCTCGACGCTCTCGTCGTACTCGACCCCGCCGCCGGGCAGCGCCCACGTCCCCGCCTCCGGGAACCGCTGCATGGCGAGCAGGACCCGGCCCTCGTGGGTGACCACGCCGTACGCAGCGAGCCGGGTGTCGTAGTCCGTGTACTCCATGACCCGACCATTCCAGCAAGCCGAGCCGGCGCGGACGTGCCGCGCCGAGCCTCCCGGCCGTCCCGGCGACCACGCAGCCGACGCGACGTCCGTGGTGAGAGCTATCGTGATCGCCATCCGGACCGGAGGGACGGCGTGCGATGACGACGACGGACACGACCCACGGGCAGATCACGTTCCGACCGGGGAACGAGGTGCCCTGGAGCGACCTCGACCTGGTGTTCGGCGAGCGGGGCGAACCAGGGACGTGCCACTGCCAGTGGCTGAAGCTGCTCGACCGCGAGTTCACGGACATGCCGAACGACGAGCGGACCCGGCGGTTCCGGGCCGAGGTCGGTTGCGACGACCCGGGAGCGCGCGACACGACGGGCATCGTCGCCTACCGCGACGGCGAGCCCGTCGGGTGGGCAGCCGTCGAGCCCCGACCAGCGTTCGTGCGCCTCCGGAAGACCCGGGTGCCGTGGTCCGGTCGTGACGAGGACCGCGACGACGATGGTGTGTGGGCGATCGCCTGTTTCGTGGTCCGCAAGGGATTCCGTCGGCAGGGTGTCAGCCGTGCGCTGGTCGTCGGTGCCGTGGAGCACGCCAGGCGCAGCGGGGCGAGCGCCGTGGAGGGGTACCCCATGCAGTTCGCCGAGGGCAAGGACGACATCTGGGGCGAGCTCTTCGTTGGCGCGCGGTCGGCCTTCGTCGATGCCGGTTTCCGTGAGGTCACACACCCGACCGTGCGGCGGTACGTGATGCGGCTCGAGTTCTAGACCTGCTGCACCGCTCCCCAGCCGACGCGCATCCGTGCGACCGCCCGGTCGAAGCCGGGCAGCAGGTCGATGTCGTCCCGCAGGAGCGACTGCAGCTGCAGCCCTTCGTACAGCGCGAGGAGCTGTTCCGCGCCGTGACGCGCAGAGGAACCACTCGACTCGCGGCCGGCGATGACGTCGCGGGCGAGGGCGAACGTGAGGTCCTCGAAGGACGTCGTGTACTGCTTCCGGAACCACCCCGCCGCTGCGTGCGAGGGGTTCGACGCCGCGCTCAGCAGGGCGAGGCGGAGACGGACGAGTGCCGGGTCGCCGAGTCCCGTCTCGAGTCGGGCCCGGACGTAGGCGACGGCGCCGTCCTGCTCCGCGACGGATCGGAGCGCCGCACGTTGGGCGGTGTTCCAGCGGTCGATCACGGCGACGACGAACAGCTCCCACACCGGGTACACCCGACGGAACTCCTCGACCGTGATGTCGGCGTGGACGGCGACCTCGGCCGGCCCGACCTCGTGGAAGTCGGCCGCACGGTAGGCGAAGATCCCTGCCGCGACGATGTGCGCGCGGAGGTCGGGGTCGTCGGTCGCGGGCATGAGGTCGATTGTCCTGTCCGCTCCGTCGGCGCGCGACCGCCAGTTCGGGGGCTCCGAGCCGACTGCCGCAGGCGCACCCGCGACCGCTCGCGACCTCGCGCTGGGCACCCGGTCAGCCGCGGTCGAACACCAGCGTCGCGTCGTCGGGGGCGGTGACACGACCGGTCCGTGCGAACTCCGCCCAGATCGCCCGCACACCCGGGCCGCGACGCTCGATCTCCGGCCAGTCGCGCTCGGGGACGAAACGGCTGCCGGCCCATGCCTCCTTGCGCCCGAGCAGCAGCGGCAGGTCGCTCATGTGCACCGCCCCGGTCGGCTGCGCGGTCGCGCCGCGGAGCAGCCGGTAGACCGTCGCGCGCCCACCGCCCGACCGGTGCCGCTCGGCGAACGCCCGGGCATCGCGCCCGTAGATCACCTCGGTCAGGGGCCGGACGAGCCACCACCGCACAAGCGACCGCGCGACCCGGTTCCGAACGATGCGCTTGAGCCCGGGGAGCACGGGCACGTACATGCCGGCCTCGTCCGAGCCCGACCCGATCAGCACGTCGACATCGGGTGCGACCCGCCGCCAGGCCTCGGCGAGGTCCCGTTCGGCGGGCAGGGGCGCGAACCCGTACTGCGTGCCGTAGGGCATCCCGCCGCGGAGCCCGTACCGGCCGCCGACCCGGGTGCCACGGGCCTGCCGCTCGTACAGCTCGTCGAGCGGGGTGTCCGCCGCCATCGGCCCCACCGCCTCGACCATCGCCCGGTTCATCCGCGCGCGTCCCCGCGAGAGTCCGAGCGGTGCGCTCTGCACGATCGCCCGGCGGAAGAGCCCGGCGGTCCCCTCGCTGATCATCAGGTGCGCGATCGCGTCTCCTCCGGCGGACTGCCCGAAGAGCGTGACGAGGTCGGGGTCGCCACCGAACGCGGCGATGTTGTCGTGCACCCACCGGAGCGAGGCGACGAGGTCGAGCAGCCCGAGGTTCGCGGGGACGCGCTCCCCGTCGCCGAGGAACCCGAGCACCCCGAGCCGGTACGTCACCGTCACGACGACGACGCGTTGCTCGCGGACCAGGTCGTACGGGTCGTTGATCGGGACGTCGCCGCCACCGATGACGTACGACCCGCCGTGGACCCACACCATGACCGGCAGCCGTTCCTCGGGGCCGATGTCCGCCGGGACCGTGATCGAGAGCGCCTGGCAGCGTTCGTCGACCTCGGCGTCGATCTCGTGGAGCAGCTGGTCGATGACCGCCGCGGAGGGCTGCGGCGCCACCGGTGCCGGGAAGTCCGCGTGGAACACGTCATCGAACACGGGCATCGGCTCCGGCGGCCGGAACCGCTCGGCCTGCGCGTACGGCACGCCGAGCACCCGGATGACGTCGCCGTCCAGCGAACCGCGGATGCGTCCGGCCGGGCTGTCGAAGGTCACGGTGGCGTCGTCGAGCATCAGTCCACGCTAGCCCTGGAGGCTCGGTGCGG
Source organism: Curtobacterium guangdongense (assembly GCF_049341845.1). Taxonomy (NCBI): domain Bacteria; kingdom Bacillati; phylum Actinomycetota; class Actinomycetes; order Micrococcales; family Microbacteriaceae; genus Curtobacterium; species Curtobacterium guangdongense. The sequence goes on along the minus strand of NZ_JBMPIT010000007.1, from coordinate 39,341 downwards.
CCCCGGCGCGTCGGCTCGCCGCCCGGCGGGGTCGCGCGGACCGGATCAGCGCACGCGCTTGATCGGGATCACGACGAGGGCGCCGATGATCGCGACGATGCCGGCCGCCCAGCACATGAGCTCGTAGTTGTCCGGCGAGCCACCGGTGCCGAACTTCAGGAAGAACAGCGACGCAGCAGGAGCGAGCGACTGCGGGAGCGCGTTCGCGATGTTGATGACGCCGAGGTCCTTCCCTGGTCGGTCGGCGTTCGGCAGGACGTCGACGACGAGGGCGGTGTCGATCGCCGAGTAGATGCCGTAGGCGAAGCCCATGATGATCTCGGCGACGTAGAACCCGTTCACGGTGTCGGCGTGCGCGAGGACGACGAGCCCGACGGCGAACAGCGCGGTGGATCCGCCGACGAAGACCTTCCGACGCCCGAGCCGGTCGGACAGCCAGCCGGAGAGCGCCGCACTGACGAGCAGGGCGATCGTGTAGAGCAGGACACCGAACGCGACGGCCGCGGTCGCCTCCTTGTCGCTCGTGATCCCGATGTGCTGCTTCATGTAGAGGAGGCGGTAGGTCGTGAACATGAACGTCGCGAAGATGATCAGGAAGCGCGACCACCAGGCGAAGGCGAAGTCCGGGTTCTTGATCGGGTTCGTCCAGAACGACGAGATCAGGTTGATGAAGGTGAACTTCTTGAGCTTGTACGTGGGGAGGTCGTCACGGGCGACGACGGCGTAGACCACCACGAGGATGATCGCCAGGATGCCGGGGGCGATGAACAGCACCGGCAGGTTCGCGACGAAGAACACCGAGAGGTAGGTGCCGGCGAGGACGGCGATGTTCTGGGCGAGCGCGATGATGCTCGATGACTTCCCGCGCTGGAACTGCGGCACGTTGTCGGCGAAGCTCGCGGTCAGGGTCGCCAGCACGGTGTTCGCCGAGAGCTGGGCGAGCAGCCATCCGAGGGTGAGCTGCGTGGTGTCCGGGGCGAACGCGATCCAGACGAGGGCGATCGCGAACACGACGACGCCGGTGAGCATCCACGGGCGACGACGCCCCCAGCGGGTGCGGGTCCGGTCGGACAGCGCCCCGGCGAGCGGGTTCATGATGAGCGCACCGAACGCGCCGATCGGCAGGACCGAGCCGATGACGTTCGCCGCGTCGGATCCGACGAGCGCCTCGGCCTTGAGCTGCATGCTCACGTACACGGGGGCCATGAGCGCGACGAAGAGGCCGAACTGCCCGAGGAACAGCGCGATCTGGTAGCCGATCCCGACCCGCATCGTGCTGACGGGTTGGGTGATGCCCTCTTCCGGGTGCAGCAGGACCGGTGTCTCCGCGGGTTCGGGTGTGCTCATGACGCCTCCTCGAGTCGATGAAAACCGTGCGTCGCACGGTTTTACCAGACGCGAGCATACATCGGGACATCAGGACATGCAGAACGGGCCGCAACAGACCGTCGCAAAAACTACACACCGGATGGTTTTTCGGGTAGCGTCGTACTCGATCTCGTCGCGGAGCATCGCGTCCCGGCAGGTCGAGAACGCCCAGTCAGGACCGAAGGAGCCTCTGCAATGCCCACCACCTCTGTGCAGCTGTACTCGCTGCGCGACGCCATCGCCGAAGACCTCGACAAGGCGATCGCCCGCGTCGCCGAGATCGGCTACGAGAACGTCGAGCCGTACGCGTTCGTCGAGCGCGCCGCCGACCTCGAGCGCGCCTTCGCCGCCACCGGCCTGAAGGCCCCGTCCGGACACGTCGCCGTCATCGACGCCGAGGACACCGCCCCGATCTGGGACGCCGCAGAGCGCCTCGGCATCCAGACCGTCATCGACCCGTTCATCCCGACCGACCGCTGGCAGACCGCCGACGACGTCGCGAAGATCGCCGAGCGCGTCAACGTCCTCACCGCCGAGGCTGCCGCCCGCGGCCTGCAGTTCGGTTACCACAACCACCAGTGGGAGTTCACGAACAAGGTCGACGGCCGCACCGTCTACGACCTCTTCGTCTCGCAGATCAGCCCGGAGACGGTGCTCGAGGTCGACACCTTCTGGGCCACCGTCGGCGGCGCGGACGCCCCCGCCGTCCTGCAGTCCCTCGGTGACCGCGTCGTCGCGATCCACGTCAAGGACGGCAAGGTCGACGGCGACATCCGCACGGCACTGCCGTCGTCGGAGAGCGCGCTCATCGTCCCCGAGGCACTGCAGCGTGCGTTCGAGAACCAGACGCCGGCCGGCCAGGGCGACGTCGACGTGCCGGCGATCCTCGCCGCCGCGCCGCAGGCCATCCGCGTCGTCGAGTTCGACGCCTACAAGGGCGACGTCTTCGAGGGCATCACCGAGTCCCTCGCCTGGCTGAAGGCGCATGACCAGTCTGAGGGGTCTGGCAAGTGAGCCGCGTCGGAGTCGGCATCATCGGTGCCGGGAACATCTCGGACCAGTACCTGACGAACCTCACCCAGTTCGCCGACGTCGAGGTGCTGATGGTCGCCGACCTCATCCTCGAGCGCGCGGCGTCCCAGGCCGAGAAGTACGGCGTCCCGGCGTCCGGCACGGTCGAGGAGCTCCTCGCCCGTGACGACATCCAGATCGTGGTGAACATCACGATCCCGGCCGAGCACGCCAAGGTCGGACAGCAGATCATCGCCGCCGGCAAGCACACCTGGAGCGAGAAGCCCGTCGCCACCAACGCGGAGGACGCGCAGGCCCTGCTCGCCGCCGCCGCGGCAGCAGGCGTCCGCTACGCCACCGCGCCGGACACCGTGCTCGGAGCCGGGATCCAGACCGCCATCCGCGCCATCGCCCGCGGCGACATCGGTACGCCGCTCACCGCGACGACGATGTTCCACGTCCCCGGCCCGGACCAGTGGCACCCGGACCCCGAGTTCCTGTACGCACAGGGCGCCGGTCCGCTGTTCGACATCGGCCCGTACTACGTCACGACGCTCCTGCACGCCTTCGGTTCCGCCTCGCGCGTGCAGGCCGTGTCGTCGAAGTCCCGCGAGACCCGCGTGATCGGCTCCGGCCCGCGCGCCGGCACGGAGTTCGCCGTCGAGGTGCCCACGCACCACGCCGCGCTCATCTCGTTCGCGGGTGGTCAGTCGGCACAGACGACCCTGTCGTTCCAGCACGCGCTGCCCCGCAACGGCTTCGTCGAGATCAACGGCTCCGAGGGCACGATCGTGCTGCCGGACCCGAACGTCTTCGACGGCGACAGCACGCTGTGGACGCTCGGCAAGGACGAGCCGACCACGCTGGAGCACAAGGGCTCCACCTGGGGCCGTGGCACCGGCGTCGTCGAGCTCGCCCGCGCGATCGCCGAGGGCCGGCCGGAGCGCGCCTCCGGTGCCGTCGCGTCGCACGCGCTGGACGTCATGCTCGGCATCCGCGACGCTGCCGAGTCGGGTCAGGCCGTCGAGATCACCTCGTCGATCGACCCGATCCAGCCGCTCCCCGAAGACTTCGACCCCGCGGCCGCGGTCCTCGCCGAGGGCGTGCCTGCGTAACCCCGTTCCTCTCCTCATCGAGGGAACAGAAGACGTCGGGTGCCCGTGCGGCACCCGACGTTTTCTGTTCCCTCAGCGACGCGGGAGCGCGAGCGCGCGGGGAGCGCGCGGCGAGCAACACGCTCAGCCAGCGGGCGGGACGATCTGCTCGAGCAGGTGCAGCACGCGTTCGCCGTCGACCGCGTCAGGGTCGAGCAGCCACTGGACCTGCAGCCCGTCGGACGCCGCAATGCTCAAGGACGCCAGATCGGTCGGGTCGAGGTCGGCCCGGATGCGCCCGAGCTCCTGGTCGCGGCGGATCAGTTCGGCGAGTTCGCCCCGCAGACGCGCGAACCGCTCGCGCATGAAGTCCCGCGTCGACGGATGTCCCTCACCGACCGCATCGGCTGCGAGGGTCGTGTAGAGCTGCACGAGCCCGGGGACCTCGCGGTTCCGCGCGGCGCTCTCACGCATGTCACCGATCGCGGACTGCAGGCGGTCGGGTGCGCCCTGCTCGCGGACCTCGTGCTCTCGGTAGACCGCGAGCAGGAGTTCGTCCCGCGACGGGAAGTAGTGCCGGAGTGCCGCGTGCGTGATGCCGAGCGCATCGGCCACCGACCGGAGCGACGAGGCGTCGACGCCCTGCTCGGCCACCATCCTGATCATCTCGTCGAGGATCTGGACCCGCCGCTCCGCGCCCTTGCGGTACCCGCGCCGCGGCACGGTCCCGGCGTCGTCGGCAGAGGTCATGCAGACAACTTACCGTTGGAAGGTTTCAGGCGCTGGTGTCGTCCACGGTGTACTCGTCGGCCGGCTCCGGAACCGCCTCGGCGAGGGCGTCCACGATCCGTCCGAGGGCCTCGGCGACCACCTCGTTGTCGGCGGCCGGCAGCCCGTCGAGCACCCCCACGACGATCTCGTGGAACTGCGCGTACGACTCGTCGATCTTGGTCGCCACCTGGTCGGTCGGTTCGAGGAACTGCGCCCGACGATCGGTGGGGTGCGCGGTCCGGACGATGTCGCCCTTCTCCACGAGGCCGTCGACGATCTTCGTCACCGAGGCGTTGGACACCGCGAGCATCACCGCGAGGTCCTTCGGGCCCATCGCCCGGCCGTCCCGGTGGGCCTGCAGCAAGTACCGGACCGCGAGGAACTCGTTCTTCGACAGTCCGCTCTCGATACGGGCGTGCTCGATCTGCTGTTCCTCGGCGTGCTGCAGCCGGAGGATGGCGTCGACAGCCGAGCGGGCGGCCTTCGATCGGGGTGCTCGCGAGTAGAGGTGGACGTGCTCTCGGCGGACGACGGTCAACGGCATGTGGTCATGAACTCCGGGTTCTCAGGCCTGCGGGACGGTGAAGAAGTCGGCGTAGGCCGGCTCGGCACGCTTGGAGAGGAGCGACGGGTCCTCGATCCGAGCGGTGACGTAGGCGGCGATGACCGCGGGGTCGGTGAGGCCCGCACGGGGGTGCGTGCCCAGGAGACCGGTGCTCCACTGAGCTCCGTGGTACGTGCTGCGCATGCCTGGTTCCACCTTCCTGATCGTCTTCGCGTCCGGGTTGGACGACGAAAGTGTTTCACAAAATGAACGGTTAGAGCAACTGACAATCCAGACCCTGTACGTTTCGCGCACCGAACTGTACGGAACACTGAACGACCCGCTGCGCGACCGAGGGATAGCGTGGCGGCGTGGATCTCCAACTCACGGACCGTGTCGCGCTCGTCGTCGGGGGCAAGGGGTACATCGGCAGCGCCGTCGCCGATCGACTCCGAGCCGAAGGAGCGACGGTCGTCGTCGCCTCGCGGAGCGCGACGGACGACGACGGCGTCGCGATCGACACCGCGGACCAGGCCTCGGTCGACGCTGGCGTCGCCTCGGTCATCTCGCAGCACGGGCGCATCGACGTGCTCGTCGTGACCGCGGCGCCGAGTGCCGGGACCCTCGACCCGGCGAAGAAGTCCGACCCGGATCAGATCGCCCGGGCCGTCGACGGCAAGGCGCTCGGGTTCCTGCGGGTCGCGAACGCCGTGCTGCCCGGACAGCGTGCGGCGGGCTTCGGACGCGTCGTCGTCGTGAGCGGGCAGAACGCCTACCTCTCCGGCAACATCACCGCGTCCCTCCGGAACACCGCCGTCAGCGTGATCGCGAAGAACCTCGCCGACGAGGCAGCCGGCTCCGGCGTGACGGTCAACGTCGTCAACCCGGGCACCGTGACGGACCAGCCTGCTGCCGAGGTGCAGCGCGGGTCCGGTGGCGAGTCCAGCCCCCAGCAGATCGCCGACCTGATCGCGTTCCTGTCGTCGCCGCTGTCCGCGGTGTCCGGCGAGTCGATCTCGATCGCGCACCGCGTCCTCGGCTCCGTCACGATCTAGGTCGTCAGCGCCGCCGCTTCGTCGAGGACGGTGGCGATCGCAGCCGGATCGTGCGCGAACCGGCCCAGGAACAGCCCGCCGATGCGACCCTGCCCCCGGGTGAGCAGCCCCGGCCCGGCGGAGCCGCCGTAGACCACGACCGACCCCGCCAGCTCCGGCCGCTGTCCGAGATGCGCTTCGATGCCCGCGAGGACCTCGACGACGTGGTCGTCGGGCGCCGGCTCCGGCGCGCCGATCGCCCAGACCGGCTCGTAGGCGACGATGACCGGTCCGGGGGCGTCCCGCGAGACGGCGCGGTCGAGCTGCCCGGTCACGTCCGCGATCGCATCGGGACGGGAGGCCCGGCTCGCCTCGCCGACGCAGACGAGCGGACGCAGGTGGTTGCGGAACGCGGCGTCGACCTTCCGCGCGATGGTGACGTCGTCCTCGTGGAAGAGGGAGCGGCGTTCCGCGTGCCCGATCTCGACGAGGTCCACGCCGATCTCCGCGAGCTCGGCGCCAGAGACCTCGCCGGTGAACGCGCCCGTGTCCTCCGTCGCGAGGTCCTGGGCGCCGAGCAGCACGGAGGTGCCCTCGAGCACTGCGCGCACGGGGACCAGCGACGGGAACGTCGGGATCACGAACAGCTCCGCGGCGCCCCTCGTGACCGCCCGGTGCGTCCTGGCGATGTCCGCGACGGCCTCGGCCCAGCGCAGCGTCCGCGCGTGCCCGAAGTACATCTTCAGCGAGACGCCGATCGTGATCACGGCGCCACCGCGTCCACGATGAGGGCGAACGACACCGCGCCGGGGTCAGGGGTGCCGACGGCGTGCTCGGCGTGGGTCCGCGCTCGCCCCATCCTCGGCAGGAGGTCGGCCGTGGCCTCGGCTGCCCGCTGCGCCGCATCAGCTCCTGCGCGCCAGGCGGTGGTCAGGTCGTCGCCGGCGGTGATGCGGGTGGTGAGGACGTCGTCGAAGGGGACGAGGGCGTCGACCATGGTCTTGTCGCCGACGACCGCGCCGAAGGCGAGGACCGCGTCGGTGGCGGCGTGCACCGCGCGGTGGACGGTCGCCGCTGTGGGACGTTCACGGTCCCCGATGACGCGACCCAGAGCCTCCAGTGCGGCACCCCAGATCGCACCGGACGTGCCACCGGCCTTGTCCGACCACGCATCCCCCGCGATCGCGAGGACGCCGCCGGCACCCGCCCCACGCTCGGCGGCGTCGCGTGCGGCCGCGTCGGCGGCGGTGGAGCCGCGTTGCATGCCGATGCCGTGGTCGCCGTCCCCGGCGACCGCGTCGATCCGACCCAACTCGTCCGCGTGCGCGTCGAGCAGTTCGCGGATCGTCGTGAACGCCTGTGCGATCTCGGTGCCGAGCGCGCGGGATGCGTCGCTGGCCGGTCCCACCGGTGCGGACGCGTCGGCGGTGAGGACGGCTTCGGGGAGCCGTTCCTGCGGCACCGCACCACCCTTCCGGTACGCCGGCGTGTCCGCCGGTGCCGCCCAGAGCGCTTCGAGTTCCGCGTCCAGCCAGAACAACGTCAGCGACACCCCAGCCATGTCGAACGACGTGACGAGTTCCCCGACCTCGGGCTCCACGACCGTCAGGCCGGCATCGGTCAGGTGCCGTTGGACGGCGGCGTAGACGACGAAGAGTTCCTCGTACTTCACGCTGCCGAGCCCGTTCAGGATCGGGACCACCCGGTCACCGGCACCCTCCGGACGCTCCGCCAGGAGCCGGTCGGTGAGGAGCTCGGCGAGGCCGTCCGCGGTCGGGACGTCGGCTTCGTCGATGCCCCGCTCACCGTGGATGCCCATCCCGATCGCCATCCGCCCCTCCGGGACCGTGAACAACGGCTCCTCAGCACCCGGCAGGCTGCACCCGGTGAACGCGACACCGAAACTGCGCGTGCGGTCGTTTGCTCGCTCCGCGATCGCGGTCACCTCGTCGAGTGTGTCCCCGCGTTCGGCGGCGGCACCGGCGACCTTGAACACGCACAGGTCCCCCGCGATCCCCCGACGCTTGTGCGTCTCGCCTGCCGGAGCGGACGCGACGTCGTCCGTGACCCGGACCGTGCGGACCGGGATCCCGGCGTCGGTCAGGGTGCGGGCGGCGGCGTCGAAGTTCAGGACGTCGCCGGCGTAGTTGCCGTAGGACAGTAGTACCCCACCACCGTGCTCGGCGGCTTTGGCGACCGCGGTGATCTGTTGCGCACTCGGACTGGCGAACAGGTTCCCCATCGCCGCACCAGCGGCCAACCCATGCCCCACGAGCCCACCGAACGCCGGGTAGTGACCACTGCCACCACCGATCACCAGGGCGACCGTGCCGTCCGGCGACGCGGTGGACCGGGCGACACCGCCGTGCACCTTCCGCACCCACCGCTGGTTCGCCGAGACGAACCCGTCCACCATCTCGTCCGCGAAGTCCGCCGGATCGTTGAACAACCGGGTCATCGCTTCGCCCGCTGCTCGGTCGTCGCCACGTGCGAGGTGTCGAGCAGGTCGTCCGCCCGTGACTGCCGGAAGAACTTCGTGCAGAAGATCATCACGGCCGCGACGAACGCCAGGACACCGAGCGAAACGATGCCGAACGCTCCGCTGTCGGTCGGGACGACCTCGTTGATCGCCGTGCGCATGATCGGTGCCACGAACCCGCCGAGGTTGCCGAGCGAGTTGATCAGGCCGATGCCCGCGGCCGCTGCGGCACCCGTGAGAAAGGCCGTCGGGTACGCCCACGTGATGGGGCCGACGGACAGGAAGCTCGCCACGGCCAGGGTGATGAACACGATGCCGAGGATCGGCTGCCCGTTCGCGCCGGCCCACGCGGAGCCGAGGATCGAGAGGCCGGTGAAGACGTAGAACATGGTCCCCCAGCGTCGGCGGCGGCCCACGGAGTCCGCTTTCGATCCGACGAGGTAGCAGGCGATGAGCCCGACGAGCCACGGGATCGCGGACACCAGCCCGACCTGCCAGCCGACGTCCTGCCCGAGGAGCGACGACACCTGCTGCGGGAGGTAGAACGTGGTGCCGTAGACGGCGACCTGCAGGCAGAAGTAGATGATCGTGAAGTACCAGACCCGGCCGCTCGCCATCGCCTTCCAGATCCCCTGCGGCCCGTCGGCGCTGCGGGCGGTGTCCTCGCGGGCCATCGCAGCGGTCAGCGAGTCCTTCTCCCCCGGCTCGAGCCACTTGGCCTGCTGCGGGCTGTTCGTCAGGAACATGAGCGCGGCGATGCCGGCGAGCACCGCGAGGATGCCCTCACCCGCGAACATGACCTGCCAGCCGTGGAACGGGGTGGCCTGGTCGCCGAAGCTCAGGAGCCCCCCGGACAGCGGCGCGCCGATCATCTGCGAGAACGGCTGCGCCAGGTAGAAGATCGCGAACATCCGCACGCGGACCTTGTTCGGGAACCACTCGGACAGGTACATGATCACGCCGGGGAAGAGCCCCGCCTCGGTCACGCCGAGGATGAACCGGAGCACGATGAACATCGTGTCGTTCGTCGTGAAGGCGAACAGCGCGGCGACGATGCCCCACGTGATCGCGATGCGGGCGAGCCAGAACCGTGCGCCGAAGCGCTTCAGCAGCAGGTTCGACGGGATCTCGAAGATCGCGTAGCCGATGAAGAAGATGCCGGCACCGAGCGCGAAGGCCGCGTCGGAGATGCCGCGGTCGACGCTGAGCGCCTCTTCCGCGAACCCGACGTTGGTGCGGTCGAGGAACGCGACGAAGTACAGGATCACGAGCATCGGCATCAGGTGTTTGGTGGCCTTGCCGATGGCCGACTTCAGCCCGGGGTCGTGGGTCGATCCGAGCGCGGGGACGTTGGGAAGTGACACGGGTTCGCTCCTTTGCGAGCACGGTGCGGTACGGGGGGACGGTCTCGCCGTCAGTGCATGTAGAGGCCGCCGTCGACGTTGAGGGTCTGACCGGTGACGAAGCCGGCGTCCTCGCTGATCAGGTAGGCGATCGCCGCTGCGATGTCCCGCGGGGTGCCGATGCGCGGCAGCACACCGTCGGCGGCCATCGCGGTCTTGCGCTCCTCGGACAGCGTGCCGCCCATGATGTCGGTGTCGATCGGCCCGGGGGCGATCGCGTTCACCGTGACGCCCTTCGGCCCGAGCTCACGCGCCAGTCCACGGGTGAGCCCGATGACGCCGGCCTTGGCCACCGTGTACGGCGTCTTGCTGAACGTGCCACCGCCGCGCTGGGCGGAGACCGACGACAGGTTGACGATGCGGCCGTAGCCGGTCCGCACCATCGACTCCGCGGCACGGAGGCTGGCGAAGTGCACGCCGTCGAGGTTGATCGACAGGACGCGGTGCCACTCGCCCTCCGGCAGGTCGAGGTACTCGTGCGCCGAGGACACCCCGGCCAGGTTCACGAGGGCGGTGATCGGGGCGATCTCGGCCTCGATGGCGTCGAACGCCGACCGGACCGCGGTCTCGTCGGCGACGTTCGCGCCGACACCGACCGCGCGGACGCCGTGCTGCTCGTGGATCTCGGCCGCGACGGCCTTCGAGGCGTCGTCGTCGAGGTCGATGATCCCGATGTCCCAGCCGGCCTCGGCCAGGTGGTGGGCGGTTGCGCGGCCGATGCCGCGCGGGGACGCTGCTCCGGTGAGGACGACGGTCCTGCTCTGGTTGCTCATGTCTGGCTCCCGGTCGGTCAGTGGATCGGTGCCGGGCCGAGCTCGTCGAGGAGCTTCTGCATGGCGACGTAGGCACGGTTGCGGTAGGCGACGAGCTCCGGCGTCCGGTCGGCGGGCACCTCGAGGTACCCGGCTCCGGACTTCGTGCCGAGCTCGCCGGCGTCGACGTGCTGCTGCAGCGACGACGGGGTGGCGAAGCGCTCCGGCCAACGGGTCTGCAGCGACTCGAAGCAGAACGCGTAGACGTCGAGCCCGGCCATGTCCGCGATCGCGAAGGGGCCGAAGAACGGCAGGCGGAACCCGAACGTCGTGCGGACGATCGTGTCGATGTCGTCGGGCGTCGCGATGCCCTCGTCGACGATCTTGGTCGCCTCCTCGAACAGTGCGTACTGCAGCCGGTTCAGCACGAAGCCGGTGGCGTCCTTCACCCGCGCGGACTGCTTGCCCGTCGCGGCGACGACGGCCTCGGCGACCTCGACGGCGTGCTCACCGGTGGTCGGGTGCGGGATGAGCTCGACGCCGGGGATGAACGGCGCGGGGTTCGAGAAGTGCACCCCGAGGAACCGCTCCGGACCGGTGACGGCCTCGGCGAGCGACTGGATCAGGATGGTCGACGTGTTCGAGCCGATGATCGCGTCGGGCTTCGCGGCGGCGCTGATCCGACGAAGGGTGTCGTGCTTGATCTCGAGCTTCTCCGGCACCGCCTCCTCGATGAAGTCGGCCGTGGCGACCGCTTCCTCGATCGAGGCGGCAGCACTGAGGTGCGCGTCGACGCGGGACACGGCATCCGCGGGGAAGAGGCCGTCCGCGACGAACTGCTCCGTCTCGGTGATGAGCCGCGCGCGGTTGGCTTCGGCGATCTCGGCGGACACGTCCGCGATCCGGACGGTGTGGCCGGCGAGGGCGAGGACCTGCGCGATCCCACCGCCCATGTAGCCGGATCCGACGACGGCGATGTCGAGGGTGCTCATCGAGTTGCTCCTTGCTGCGTCGTCCCGACGACCGAGGTCGCGAGGACGGAACGGATGTACTGCTGGTTGGTGGCGCAGACGCCGAGGCTGTCCCCGCCGTACTGCTCGGTCATGAGGATGCCGCGGAAGCCGTTCGCGACGGCGTCACGGAGGACCTGGCGGTAGTTGATGAGGCCGGTCTCCATGGTGCTCGGCACGCTCGTCGACCAGCTCCCGTCGGCCGACTCGTCCCGCGTGTAGTTCTTCACGTGCAGGTAGTTCGTGTACGGCAGGGTCTTCGCGAACAGCTCCTTCCAGTCCTCCACCGGGCGGTGCAGGCGGATGAGGTTCGCGACGTCGGCGTTGAGACCGACGTTGTCGAGGCCGATGTCCTCGACGAGACGGACCGCGCTGTCCGCGGTGCCGAGGTACGTGTCCTCGTAGAGCTCCAGCGCCATCGGGAGCCCGACGGACGCCGCGTGCTCGCCGAGTTCACGGAGACGGGACACCGCGGCGTTCCAGACCTCGGGGTCGTCGGGGTCCGTCGGGCCCTGCGCGGTCCAGAACCACAGCGCGCGCTGCTGGGCCTCGTTGAACGGCTGGTGCAGCCCGGTCGAGAAGACCTGCATGCCCCACTCGGCCGCCGCGTCGATGGTGCGGTGGGCGTACGCGAGGTTGTCCTCCTCGTGCCCCGGCTGGATGACGCTCTTGCGCTGCAGGTGCACCGACGGGATGCCGATGCCGTGCGAGCGCGCGATCGCGAAGAGCTCGTCGCGCCGGGACGGCTCGAGGTCGGCGGGTCGGATGTGGCTGTCGGCGAGCTCGGCGAGGGAGAACCCGGCGGCGCCGACCTGCCCGAAGATGTCGTCCCACACCTCGGCCGGGGCGTCGTGCACGGCGACGCCGTCGCTGCCGACGGCCGGGAAGCCGTGCAGACATGCCGCGATGGGCCAGGTGTCCGCCGTCCAGGTGGTCGGGTCCCAGTCCTGCTGGACCCAGTCCTGTGCTGTCGTCACGGGGTGCTCCTTTGCACGTCGATGGTTCATCGCTGAACCTCTTTCCTATAGGAAAGATACATGCTCGCCGGCAGAGTGCAACCCGATCCGACCAAACCCCCCGTACGGGGGCTCCGAAGGAGTCCGGGCCCGGAGGATCAGGGCGCCCGTGCCGCTGACCCGAACCTCGGCACGGGCGTCCGCCCGAACGTCCAGACGAGTCAGCCCGCGTCAGGCGGTGTGGGACGCGTCCGCTCGGGACCGCAACCGCACGGCGTCGATGTGCACGCGCATCGCCGCGACGGCCGACGTCGGGTCGGACGCGAGCGCATCGAGGATCGCCTGGTGCTCGTGCACGGCACGGTCGGTGTCGTCCCCGCCGCCCTCCACGATCTGCCGCATCCGGTGCACGCGCGTCGTGATGATGTCCGACATCTCGAGCAGGAACGGGTTCCGGGCCGCGTCGAAGATCAGCTGGTGGAACTGCCAGTCACTCCGGAAGTACCTGGCCATGAGTTCCTCAGGTGCCTGCGCCGACCCGACGACGGCGACCTCACGCGCGACGGCCGCCTGGTCAGACAGCGCGAGGACCAGGCGCTCCCGGAGCCCTTCGACGTCACCCCGTGCAGCGAGCTCGACGGCGCCACTCTCGACGATCAACCGGGCGTCGAAGAGCGCCTCGAGCTGGTCCCCGGCGAGCGGCGGGGCGACGCGGTACCCCTTGTTCGCCTCACGCGTGACGAGCCCCGTTCGTTCGAGCTGCACGAGCGCTTCCCGCACGGGCGTCGGCGAGACGCCGAGCGTTCGGGCGAGTCCGTCGATCGACAACCGCATCCCCGGTTCGACGTCCGGTCCCATGAGCACGTCGAGCACCCGGTCGTACACCCGGTCGCGCAGGCCACGCTGCGTGATCCGCTCCGCGCTGAACCCCGGCACCGTGCTCGTCATACCTCGATCCTAGAGAATACACGAACCCGTCCTGCCCGACGTTCTTGCCCATCACGCCCGCGTTGGGAAGCCGAATCGCGCGTAGGAGGTCGGAACGAACGACCTCCTACGCGCGAAACGACCTCCTACGCGCGAAAGAGCCCCCTACGCGCGGAACGGCCCCAGCCGCGACGCCAGGAACTCCACCATCGTCCGCACGAGGAGCGCTCGGGAGGACGCCCGCCGGTACTCGTGCCCCTCGCCCTCGAGCTCCAGGTACGACACGTCGTGCGATCGCCCACGCAGTGCGTCGACGACCTGGTGCGCCTCGCCGATCGGCACGTTCGTGTCGAGCTCCCCGTGCACGACGAGCAGCGGCGCCGTCACGTCGTCGATCGCCCGCATCGGCGACAGTGATCCGAGCAGTGCAGCGTCGTCCACGGGGTGCCCGTACTTCGTCGCGGCGGCGGAGGCGATCCACGGCTCGGTGTCCCGGTAGAACGTCGCGAAGTCGCTCATCCCGCACACCATCACCCCGGCGGCGAACACCTCCGGCGTGAACGCGAGCGAGGCGATCGTGGCGTACCCGCCGTACGACCGGCCCTCGACGGCGACCCGCCCGCGCTCGGCGTACCCGTTCGTCACGAGGAACCGGGCGCAGTCCACGACGTCCGCGAGCGCGTTCCACCGCAGCCCGAGGTCGTCGGCGTGCACGAACTCCCGCCCGTACCCGCTGGACCCGCGGATGTTCGGCGCGAACACCGTGATCCCCGCTGCGGCGAGCGCCTGGTGCTGCGGCGAGAACGTCGGTCGTTCCTGCGACTCCGGTCCGCCGTGCAGGTGCAGCATCGCTGCACGGAGGGGAGGCTCGTGGCCAGCCCCGGAAGGAGCGTCGGCCTGTGACGTGGCCGGCTCCACCGCCCGGTACAGCCACCCGGTCAGCTCCAGTCCGTCACGGGCGGTGAACCGCTCGAGCGTCGGCTCGACGAGCGGCACGTCCGGGAGCGCCGGGACGTCGGTGACCCGGCTCCAGGTCAACGCGTTCGTGTCGAGACGCCACAGCTCCCGGGGTCGCGTCGGCCCCTCGACGGCGAGGATCACGCTCCGCCCGTCACGACTGAGGACCGGGTCGGTGACGACGTACCCGGGCAGGTCCGGCACGGGGGTGCGCGAGGCGTCGTGCGTGTTGATGAGGTCCAGCTCGCTGCGGCCGTCGACGTTCCAGCCGAGCAGCAGCGTGCGCCCGGCGTCGTCGGCGTCGAGGAACTCGAGCTCGGCGTCGTCGCGGTCGATGATGCTGCGGGGCTTCCCACGCCACCCGTGCGGCCCGACCGGCTGTGCGACGAGCCCGCGGCGGGGCAGCCCGGCCTCGGTCGCGACGTAGGCGACGAGCGGACTGGTCTCGCTCGCCGGGGAGGGGCGCAGGAACGCGATCTCGGCGGAACCGTCCGGCGGATCGGTGAGGAGCGGGTGGCTCTCGTCGGTGAGACGGTCCACGACCACGACGAACTCGTGTCCGCGGGCGCCGTCGCGCAGCACCACGAGCCGCTCCTCCACCGACAGGTCGAGGACGTGGATGAGTTCACCGACCGCGAGGTCGTCGCGATCCCCGGACACCGGGTCGACGAGGTACGAGCGTGCGGGCTGCTCGGGCTCGGTCGACGGCAGCGTGATCACGACGCGGTGCCCACTGCGACTCCACGGCCCGAGTTCGGCGTGCTGGTACCGCGACCCGGCGATCTGTGCGGCGTCGTTGCCGTCGGGGCGGACCACCCAGACCTGCTGCTTCACGCCGCCGTCGGTCGCGATGGCGACGGCGAGCCACTCCCCGTCGGACGACCACGTCACCCGGATGACCGGGTCGTCGGACAGGCGGATGCGGACGGGATCGGGCAGTGGACCGTCGACGACCACGTCCTGCACGAAGACCTCGGGGGTGCCGTGCCGGTCGCTGACGAACGCCACCCGGCGCGCGTTCCGCGTCATGGTCGGGCCCCACGAGCCCCAGGCGGCGGTGAGCCGCTCGCCCAGGTCGACCGCGGCCCTGGTCTCGGCCGACTGCGCGACGGACGCCGGTGCGCCCACCTGCTCCGAGCCTCCCGGCCGGCTCACCGCACCCCCTGGTGCTGCAGCCACATCTCGATCAGGCCGAGCTGCCAGAGCGCGTTGGCGCCGATCTCGGTCCTGGTGCTGTTCGGGTCCCGGAGCATCCGCTCGACCTCCCCTGCGTCGAAGAGCCCGCGTTCCCGTGCCTCCGGGGCGTGCAGCGCCTCGCGGACGCGCTCCAGGTACGGGCCCTCCAGCTGCCGGATCGCCGGTACGGGGAAGTACCCCTTCGTCCGGTCGATCACGGCGTCGGGGACGATGCCGCGCGCCGCGCGCTTCATCACGCCCTTGCCGCCGTCGGCGAGCTTGAGCTCCGGCGGGATCGTGCCCGCGAACTCGACGAACTCGTGGTCGAGGAACGGCACGCGGGCCTCGAGCCCCCACGCCATCGTCATGTTGTCGACGCGCTTGACCGGGTCGTCGACGAGCATGATCGTCGTGTCGCTGCGGAGTGCCGCATCGACGCTCGTCGACGCACCGGGACGCGCGAACTCCGCGTCCACGAACGCCGACGGGGTGTCGTCGTCGCTCCGCCAGCGCTCCCCGAGCAACCCCTGCAGGGCGGGCCAGCGCCGGTCCATGAACACCGACCGGTACGCCTCGGCCGCCTGGTCCCTCGGCACGGAAGCGAGCGGCGGATACCAGCTGTACCCGCCGAGGACCTCGTCGGCACCCTGCCCGGACTGCACGACCTTGACGTGCTGCGAGACCTCCTGTGAGAGCAGGTAGAACGCGACGCAGTCGTGGCTGACCATCGGCTCACTCATCGCCTGGATCGCCCCGTCGATGCCGTCGAGCAGGCGTGACGAGGGGATGCGGATGCGGTGGTGGTCGGTGCCGAAGTGCCGGGCGACCTCGTCGGAGTACTCGAACTCGTCGCCGGACTCACCACCGGCCGACTCGAAGCCGATGCTGAACGTGGCGAGGTCCTGCTGACCGGCCTCGGCGAGCAGGGCGACCACGAGCGAGGAGTCGATGCCGCCGGAGAGCAGCACCCCGACCGGGACGTCGGCGACCATGCGGCGCTCGACCGCGGTGCGGAGCGACGCCGTGAACGCCTGCTGCCAGTCCTCGTCCGACCAACCGGCACGGGCGGGGTCACGCTCGAACCGGGGCTGCCAGTACGTCGTGTCGCGGAACGCTCCCGACGGCTCGTAGACCCGCACGGTCGCCGGCGGGAGCTTGCCGACGCCGGACAGGATCGTGCGGGGCGCCGGGACGATCGAGTGGAAGCTCATGTAGGACGCGAAGGCGACTGGGTCGATGGACGTGTCCACGCTGTGCCCACCGCCCGTCGCGTCGCCGGCCAGGATCGCCGGCAGGGAGCTCGCGAACCGGACGCCGCCGGGGACCTCGGCGACGTAGAGCGGCTTGATGCCGAGCCGGTCCCGGGCGAGCACGAGGCGACCGCTGGCGTGCTCCCAGATCGCGATGGCGAACATCCCGATCAGGTGGTCGACGAACGACTCGCCCCACTCGGCGTAGGCGGCGACGATCACCTCGGTGTCCGACGTCGAGTCGAACGTGTGGCCCTTGCCGTGCAGTTCCTCGCGGAGGTCCCGGTAGTTGTAGACCATCCCGTTGTAGGCGATCGTCAGGCCGAGGCGTGTGACGACCATCGGCTGCGCGCCCGCGGTCGACAGGTCCACGATCGACAGCCGGCGGTGCCCGAGCGCCACCGGGCCACGCGCCCACAGTCCGTCGCCGTCCGGCCCCCGGTGCACCAGGCACCCGGTCATCCGGGCGACCGCCCCGACGTCGGGGGACGTCCCGTCGAACCGGATCTCGCCGGCGAGTCCACACATCAGCTGTCCTCCCGGTCCGTGCCGACGATCCACGTGTCCTTCGCGCCGCCACCCCGCGACGAGTTCACGACGAGGCTGCCCTCCGGCGCGACCCTGGTGAGCGCGACGTCTGCCAGGTGGGTGTCGTCCGGACCCGTGCCCGTCAGGTAGACGAACGCGCGGAGGTCCACGTGCCGTGGGTCGAGCCCGGCTGGACCGATGGTGGGGTGCGACGAGAGCTGGACGACCTCCTGTCCGACCCACCCGGCGGGGTCCGCGGCGATCGCACGTCGCCGCTCGGCGACCTCCGGCGCGCTCGCGACCGGCCCGATGAGGACGTCGCGGCCGCCCTCGCCGTCGACGGGTTTCGTCACGAGCTCGCCGACGCGGTCGAGCACGGACATCCGTTCGCCCTCGATGCTGGTCCGGTAGGTCGGCACCGACTCGAGCAGCGGCTTCTCGTCGAGGTAGTACCAGATCAGGTCGGGCACGTTGACGTACATCGCCTTGTCGTCGACGAGCGCGTTGCCGGGCGCGTTCGCCAGGTAGACGCGCCCGGCCTCGGCCGCGTCGAGGATCCGCGCGCCGAGATCAGGCGTCTGGTCGTTCCGGAGCGCGCTGGCGTCGCGGTCCACCCGCAGGTAGAGCGCGTGCAGGACGTCACCGGTCGCCGCCTCGACGACGCGTCCGTCGCGGACGTCCAGGTCCGACTCGGTCAGGAGGCGCATCCCGGCTCCGTCGGACAGCCTGCGGTGTTCGTACCAGGCGCCGGCGGCGGGGCCGTCGCTGATCAGCGCCAGCACCGGCTCGCGTTCGCCGGTGACGGCGGTCGCGTTGGTGCGGAGAGTGTGGTCGATCCGGTCCATGACGCCGTGCGGATCCCGCAGGTGTTCCGGCCGGGGCGCGTCGGGGACGACCTCGTCCATGAGTTCGCGGAGTGCGATGCCGTACGCCACGCCGGAGGGCGAGCGCACGTTGTCCTCGAGCACCCGCCAGCCGCCGAACTCGTTCCGCACGAGGTCGAAGCCGAGCACCGGGGCACGGACGGCGTCCCTCGGCAGGCGGGTCGCGTCGGGGTCCCACCCGTTGCGGCCGACGAAGTCGCGCTCGTCCATCGCCCCGTCCGCGACGATCCGTCGGTCGCCGTACGCGTCGCGGAGGAAGAGCTCGATCGCGCGGGCACGCTGCCCGAGGCCCTTCGCGAGCTGGTCCCACTCGTAGGCGCTGACCGTGCGCGGGACGAGGTCGCAGCCGAAGTCCTGCACGGCGCCGGCGACCACGAAGCCGACCTCGTGCTCCCGGGTCCAGGCGTCGCGGGCGGTGCAGCGGTCGATGGTCGTCTCGGCGTCCCAGCCGCGGAAGAACGCGGCCAGGTCGCGGAACGCGGGACGGGGGCGTGCACCCGGTCCGACCGCCTCGTCGCCGGCACGGACTCGGTACGACGGGATCGCGACGACGGGGTGGTCGTCCCGTCCGGACGGCGTGCCGGCGGTGTCCTCGACCACGAGCGCCACGACGTCGTCGAGCGACCCCCGCTCGGCGTACGCGGTGCGCTGCCGGTCGGTGGAGTTGCCCCGGGCGAGGGTGTCCTCGAGCAGGGCGCTCACGGTCCCCCAGTCGCCGAGCTCCTCGAGTTCGGGGCGGAGCCGCGAGACGAGCTGGCGCACGGCGATCTCCGCTGGCAGTCGCTCCGGGTGCTGCCCCAGCCCCAGCAAGTCGCCGCTCAGCCCGCTGCGGGCGGCCTGCCACATCGCCGCGCGGTGCAGCGGTTCGCTCCTGGGGTGCCACTCGGCGCCGGACTCGACCGCGAGCTCCGCCTTGCGGACCGCGGCGCGGAACAGCCCGGCGATGAGGACCGCGTCGTCGACCACGGGTGTCGCGTCGCAGACCCGCAGTTCGAGCGTCGGTGCGTGCGACGACGGACGGACGTCGAAGTAGGCCATCTTCTTGTCGGCGATCACGCCGGACGCGATGAGGTCCTCGAGCACCTTGTCGTACTCGGCGGCGCTCTCGACGCGGCCGAAGCTGCCGGCGGACGGCCAGCGCTGCCAGATGATGCTCCGGAAGGACGCGTACCCGGTGTCCTGGCCGTTCCAGAACGGACTCGACGCACTCAGCGCCAACAGGACCGGGAGCGTCGGCGCGACGCGCTGGGCGATCTGCACCGCCAGGTCGCGGTCGCTCACGCCGACGTGCACCTGCAGTCCACAGATGAGTTGTTCGTCGACGAGCATCCGGTACTGCTCCTGCATGCGGCCGTAGCGGCCACCGGAGGTCAGTTCGAAGTCGGCGTACTCGGACCTGGGGGCCGTGCCGGCGGCGGCGATGGTGACACCCGCCGGCGCGATCGCTCCCGCCAGCTCCTGCCGGAGGTCGACGATCACCCGTCGGAGATCGTCGAGCGTCGTCACCACCGGGGTGTTCGTCTCGATCGTCGTGCGCTGGAGTTCTGCGCCGAAGCGGTCTGCTGGGAGTTTGGGCAGAAGGCGCGGGGCCTTCGCGGAAAGTCGGCCGGACTCGAGGTCGATGAGGTGCAGCTCTTCCTCGGCGCCGAGCGTCAGCTCTGCACTCATTCACCGAACCTACCCATGGCACCTGTCGAGCGCACGGGGGTACACCCGTCTGGGAACACGGCCACCGTGGGCCGTAGAAACGAAGGATGACGGCAACCGCGTTCTGCCTGCACGCCCTCGGGTCCAGTTCCGAGGAGTTCGCCACGCTCCGTACCCGCCTGGCGGGCACCCTCGACCTCGTCGGCATCGACCTGCCCGGCTTCGGCCGCTCGTCCGCTGCGCCGGGGACCACCGTCGAGGAGATGGCCGAGCACGTCGAGCGGGCCATCGGCCAGAGCGGCACCACCGAGTGGGTCCTCATCGGGCACTCGATGGGCGGCAAGGTCGCCTCGGTCGTCGCCTCCCGCACGATCGACGGCTCGAACGGGCTCTTCGGGCTCCGCGCGGTCGTGCTCCTCGCGGCGTCGCCGCTGTCCCCGGAGCCCATGGACGAGGAGCGTCGCGCGACGATGCTCGGCTGGGCTTCCGACGGCCCGATCGGTCCGAGCGACGCCGAGACCTTCGTGTCGGCGAACGTCGACGCCCCGCTCGCGCCGGAACCGCACGCGATGGCTGTGCACGACGTGCAGCGGGCCGACCCACGTGCCTGGACGGACTGGCTGGTGCGCGGCAGCCGCGAGGACTGGTCGGCCACCTTCCCGCCGAACCCGGTACCGGCGTTGATCCTGGCCGGTGCTGCCGACGGTGACCTCGGCGAGGACGCGCAGCGCACCCTGAACCTGCCGCACTGGACGACCGGCGAACTCGACGTCGTCCCGGACGCCGCGCACCTGCTGCCGTGGGAGCAGCCCGACGCGGTGGCCGAGCGCATCCGGGACTTCTGGGAGCGGCGGGTCGCCGGCGGCCCGGTCGTCCCGCCGGCCACCGTCCGGGTGATCGCCTCACCACGTGTCAGCGCGCGGACCCGCGGCATCCTGGCCGTCCGTGCCCTGCCCGACGACCCCACCGCGACCCCCGCGTCGCTCAGCGTCGACCAGCTCGACACGCTCCGTGCGGTGGCCAGGATCGTCGTCCCGCAGCCCGGCGACACGACGATCGACCTCGCGCTGCGTGTCGACGCGCAACTCGCAGCGGGGCTCGGCGACGGGTGGCGGCCGGACGGATTGCCGGCCGACGTCGATGCCTACCGCGCGGGACTCGACGCGCTCACTCCGGAGGCCGCTCGGGGCGACGAGCACCTCACCACGGTGCTCGACGCCGTCACCGCTGGCGAACACACTCCCGCGGTCGGACCGTTCGACGCAGAACAGCTCCGGGCATGGGCCGAGGACGCCGCGGTGGACCTCGTCAAGCAGTGGGCGGCACACCCGGCGACGATGGCCGAGATCGACTACGACGGCTTCGCCAACGGTGGCGACGGCGTCCGCAAGCAGGGCTTCCAGCTGCTCGCCGCCGGGCAGCGCGAAGCGTGGGAACCGACGGGAGCAGCACGATGAGACTCGACCACCAGCGCCGGTACGACGAGGACGAGGTCGTCGACGCGGTCGTCGTCGGCACCGGGGCGGGCGGCGCACCGCTGCTCGCGACCCTCGCCAGGAAGGGCCTGCGGGTCGTCGCGCTCGAGGCCGGCCCGAACACCGACCCGGAACGTTTCACCCCGGACGAGGTCGAGGCTCCCGGTGACATCAACTGGATGGACGAGCGCATCAGCGGCGGGGACGCCCCGACCGCGTTCGGCCCGAACAACAGCGGGACCGGCGTCGGCGGATCGACGCTGCACTGGGGAGCGTTCACCCCGCGTCCGAACGAGCACGACATCCGGCTCCGCACCGACTCCGGCGAGGGCGAGGACTGGCCGATCGAGCACGCCGAACTCGTGCACTGGATCGAGCAGGCCGAGCACGACGTCGGCGTCGCGGGCCCGGCGCACTACCCGTGGGACCCCGCCCGTCGCTACCGGATGGGGCCGCCGGCGCGCAACGCGTCCTCGGACATGATGATGCGCGGTGCCGCTGCCGTCGGGATCACCGCGACGGATGCACCCGTCGGCTTGACGACCGAGGACCGGATGCAGGAGCACCACGGCCTCCGGCACGCGTGCGTCGCCTGCGGTTCCTGTCACCAGGGCTGCCGGAACGGCGCGAAGGTGTCGATGGACACCACGTACCTGCCCGCCGCGGTCGCGTTCGGAGCGGAGATCCGTGCCGAGGCCTTCGTGCACGGCATCGAGCTCGACGCAAGCGGTGCGGTCGAGGCCGTCGTGTACCGACAGGGCGGTCGCGACCACCGGCAGCGGACCCGGTCGCTCGTGCTCGCCGCCGGTGGCATCGAGACCCCGCGACTCCTGCTGCACACCGGGCTGGCGAACAGCAGCGGCCAGGTCGGGCGGAACTTCACGGCGCACGGGGCCACCCAGGTCTGGGCGACGTTCGACGAGTCGATGCGCTCGTACCGCGGGTATCCGTCGTCGATCATCACCGAGGACTTCATCCGTCCCGTGGACGCCGACTTCGCCGGTGGGTACCTGATCCAGAGCCTCGGCGCGCAGCCGCTCACCCTCGCCACCTCGATGGTCCGGGGCGGCGGGCTGCGGGGCGCGGTGCTCGTCCGGGCGATGCGCGACTACCCGAAGATGGCCGGCGTCGGCATCAACGCGGAGTGCCTGCCGTACGACGACAACCGGCTCGTGCTCTCCGACGAGGTGGACGCGAACGGGGTGCCGAAGGCCCGCGTGACGTTCTCCCCCGGTGCGAACGAGGAGGCGATCACCCGGCACGCCGTCCGCACCATGACGTCGATCGTCGAGGCGGCCGGCGGTCGCGACGTCCGCGTGCTCGGCCGGACCGCGCACACCGTCGGGACCGCGCGGATGGGCACCGACCCGGAGCGCTCCGTCGTGGACGCGGCCGGCCGCTCGTGGGACGTGCCGAACATGTGGATCGTCGACAACTCCGTCTTCCCGAGTTCCCTCATCGCGAACCCGGCGCTGACGATCATGGCGCTGTCACTCCGCACCGCCGACCGCATGCTGCGCGACGACGCGTCGGCCGACCGGGCGGAGGCGCGCCTCACCGCCGCCTGAGCAGCAGGAGTGCGGCGAGGGTCGCCCCGTCGGTGACCGCGCCGGCGGCGATCGCTGCGTCGACCTCGGCGGGGTCGAGCTCGACGGTGGTCCAGTCCTCGCCGGGCTCGAGTGCGGCGCCGCGCCGTTCGGTGACGGTGCCGACGAACACGTGCGTCCGGACATCGGACACCCCCGGTTCGGCCACGAACGTCCCGACCTCGACGAGTTCGTCGCAGACTGCACCCGTCTCTTCGAGGACCTCCCGGGCGGCAGCATTCGCCGCGGAGTCGTCTTCGGGGTCGATCGCGCCCGACGGCAACTCGTAACGCGGCTCTGGTCCGGTGGTGTCACGGACGCCGTGCACGAAGACGAGCCGATCGTCGATCGACGCGACGACGATGACGCTCTCCGCCGAGCGGAGTCGGAACCAGCTCCGCTCCGAGTCGTCGATCGTCTCCGTGACGGTGAACCACGGGTTCGCGTGCACGACCGTAGCGGCCGACCGGTCCGGTTCCCACTGGTCGCGGGAGGGGACACCCACCGGCGTGGTCGTCCTGGCGGTCATCCGAAGACGCAGGTCGATCTCGTGCTCGTCTGACGGCGGGTCGTTCGCGTCCATGCCGACGAGCCACGTCAGTCCGCGGAGTGCACGGCTGTCCCGGCCGACCAGTGCGAGTGCCCAGACGGCGTCGGTGTGTACCGCGGCCCGACGCTGCGCCCAGTCGATCGCTTGGAGCACATCGCCGCCGGTGAGATCGGTTGTCTCGGTGGTGAAGACTTCGCCGGCACGCTCCTGGACGTACACCCGGAAGTGCGGGTGGTGGTCTTCCCAGGTGCTGTCGCGCTCGTCGACCTCGATGGCGTCCATCGATCGAGCGTACGAGATCATCGCGGAGCCTGGTGTCCGGTGACATTCCACGTAGGCTGGTCGCGTGGATCCCGACACCGCCGGGTCGTGGTCCTGGGGCAAGCGTGAAGCCCACCACCGCGCCAACGGTGATGGGCTTCGGGTTGCTCTCCGAGTGGAAAGCCGAGGACGGGCGCAATCCGTTCCCGAGTCTGAACGCTCGGGTCCAGTGTAATCGAGCCCCGGCCCGATTGCACGCCTGTCCCGGTCCCCGCTCCTCGTGTCCGCCGGCGCTGACACCGGAGGTGGTCTCGATGTCGAACGACACCGATCCCAAGCCCGGGCGTCGGGTGTTCTGGTTGGGGGTCGCGGGCTTGCTCGTGAACCTCGCCAGGCTCCTGGTCGACCTGGTCCGGAAGGACTGAGACAAGGGCGTGCCGCACCGGTCTCGATCGGTGCGGCACGTTCCGGCGTTCTGGGCGTCGGATCAGCCGCGCGTGCGGGACAAGCGCCGGTTGAGCGCCCCGTTGAGCAGCGCGACGAGCAGCCCCACCGCGAACACCAGCGTCCCGAAGCACAGCACCTGCGGCGGCATCCCGGCCTTCGCGGCGCCGTACACGAACAGCGGGAAGGTGACAGCGGGCCCGGCGACGAACGACGTGATCACGTAGTCGTCGATCGACATCGCCAGCGCCAGCAGCCCTGCGGCGAGCATCCCCGGCGCGAGCAGCGGCAGCGTGACGAGCCGGAACGCCTGGAACGGCGTCGCGCCGAGGTCGCCGGCGGCCTCCTCGAGCGCACGCGACGTCCCGGCGATCCGCCCTCGGAGCACGACGACGACGTACGCGACGTCGAACGCCACGTGGGTGAGCAGCACCGTGAGGAATCCGGTGCCGAGCCCGATCGACAGGAAGAACGACAGCGACGCGGAGCCGACGACGATCGACGGCGCCGCGATGTCCGCGAACACGACGGCGTTGACGGCCCCGCGCCCGAAGAACTTGTAGCGCTCGAGCGCCAGGGCGAGCGGGAGCCCGATCGCGACCGAGACGATCGCCGCGAGGAACGCGATGACGACCGACGTGACGAACGCGGAGCCGAGCCCCGAGACGTTCACGAGGTTGGCGTACCAGTACGTCGTGAAGCCGTTCCACGCGAAGGTCAGCCGGTTGGTGGGGGCGTCGTTGAACGAGTACACGATCATGTAGACGATCGGTACGAGGGTGATCGCGATGACCACCCAGTAGACGATGGCGAGCCAGGGCCCACGACGGTTCACGCCGTGACGGCGCGGTGCGACGGCGGTCATACGAGGTCCTCGAGGTCGTCGGTGCCGGAGACCCGGGCGTAGATGAACAGGATGATGCCGAGCACGACCATGAGCACGGTCGACAGGGCAGCGGCGACGTTGTACTGCTGGTTGCCGGAGTAGGCGTCCTGGATGGCCTGCCCGATCGTGTACGTGTTCGTGCCGCCGAGGAGCGCCGAGTTCACCGGGTCCCCCACGCAGTCGATGAACACGAGCAGGACCCCGGCGAAGATGCCGGCACGCGACAGGGGCAGCGTGGTGTGCCAGAACGCCCGGAACCGCCCCGCGTAGAGGTCGTGAGCGGCTTCGCCGAGTCTCGGGTCGATGCGTTCGAGCGCCGCGTAGATCGGCAGCACCATGAAGGCGAGGTCGTTGTACGCGTCACCGAAGATCACCGCGCCCCCGGTACCGAGGATGTGGAAGTCCTTGCCCGCGAGCCCGATCCCCTGCAGGAACGTGACGACGGGCCCCTGCGACGCGAGCACGAACGCCCACATGTCGGTGCGGATGATGAACGACACGAGGAAGCTCACGAACACGAGCATCAGGAGCGGGTTCTTCCACCGCGGTGACACCCGGAACGCGATGAAGTACGCCACGGGGTAACCCACGATGATGGTCACCAGCGTCGCAGCGAAGCCGTACCAGAGCGACCGGAGCAGGAACGTCAGGTAGGGCACCTGCGGGTCCACGAACAGGGACGAGTAGATCCCGAAGTTCCACGTGAACGTGTAGCCGTCGTCCGGGTTGCCCGACATGAGCGAGACGATGAGCCCGGACACGAGCGGGATGACGAAGAACACGCAGAGGTAGGCGGTCCCGACCAGCGCGAGCAGGAACGGCGTGCTGCGGCGACGACCGCGACGGACCGGCGCCGGGTCGAGACCGACCCCGGGAGCGACCCCGAGCGCGGTCACGACTGCACCACCGCGTTGAAGATGCCGTTCCACTCGGAGTACTCGTCGTAGTTCTCGAACACCCGGAACTCGTGCGACTTCTCGAGGACCGAGGCGTCGGGGAACACCAGCGGGCTGTCCGCCACCGTCTTGTCGTCGAGCTGGTTCCTGACGTAGTCCTCGGCCGCGGGCACCGGACACACGTAGTTGACGTAGTCCTCGACGATCCCCGCGATCTTCGGCGTGTAGTAGAAGTCCATCCAGGACAGCGCCGACACCGGGTTCGACGCCTGCCGCGGGATGAGCATGTTGTCGTGCCAGGTCATCTGCCCCTCATCCGGCGTGACGAACTCCAGGTCGGGGAACCCGGACTGCTGCGCCTGGAACACGTCGCCCGACCACGCCTGGGTGATCCAGGTGTCGCCGTTCTCGAGCCGGTTGATGTAGCTCTGGTCGTAGAACCCGGTGACGCTCGGGCGGAGCTTCCTGAGCCACGCCTGGGCCTTGCGCCAGTCGGCGGGGGTCGACGTCTCCGGGGCGATGCCGAGGGCGAGCAACGCCAGGGAGCCGAGCTCGGTGTTGTCGCTCATCAATCCGACGCGGCCCGTGAAGGCCGGGTCGAGGAGGTCCTGGAAGGACGTGATCTTCCGCCCGGTGTACTTCGGGTTGTACGCGAGCCCGGTGAATCCGGTCTGCCAGACGACCGAGTGCTTGTTGTCCGGGTCGTAGTTCGGGTTCTTCACCGAGTCGGACGCGTACTTCGCGAAGTTCGGCAACCGCGTGTGGTCGAGCTCGCACACGAAGCCGTTCTTGATCATCTCGGTGAGCTCGTACCCGTTCGTCATGACGACGAGGTCGTAGCCGGTCGCACCCTGTGCGCGCAGGATCGGTGAGACGGTCGCGTAGAACGTCGCGTTGTCCTGGATCACCGCCTGGTAGTCGACCGCGATCCCCGTCTCCTGCTTGAAGAGCGCGAGGGACTCGGACTTGCCGTGGTCGGAGTCGATGTAGAGCGGCCAGTTGGCGAAGTTGAGCTCCTTGGTCGCCTTCGCGTCCTTCCAGAACGCGGTCCAGTCGACGGGGTGCTCCTCGAGCGAGGCCGCGGAGCCCTTGATGCTGCACCCCGCCAGCAGGGCGGCGACCGCCGCCGCGCCACCGCCGGCCAGGAACCCGCGTCGGCTCACCCGCGCGGACGTCAGTCCGCGCACCAGGTCCGGCCCGGCGTTCACGCGACCGCACCTGCGGTGGCGGTCTCGGCCTGGAGGCCCGGTGCGGGCTGGGTGGTGACGCTCGCGTCGGACGCGATGGGAGCCTCCAGACCGAAGCCGTGGTCGACGCCCCAGGTGAGCCAGACCTCGGTGCCCGTGGCGATGCGGGGCCCGCCCTTCGTGTTCTGCGCGAAGACGGAGACGCGGCCGGCCCCCGGCACGTCGACGAGGTACTGCGTGCTGACGCCGGAGAACGAGACGTCGACCACGCGACCGGGTCCGAGGATGTTGCGTCCCGCTTCGTGCGACGGCTCCGCGGTGCGGATCTTGAGCTTCTCGGGACGGACGCCCACGACCACGCGACCGCTGGTCGCGACCGCACGCGCCGTCGGGACCGCGATGGTGCCCGCCGCGGTGGCGACCACGAGCAGCTCGCCCTCGGTGCCCCGGACCTCGCCCTCGAGCAGGTTCGACTGGCCGAGGAAGTTCGCGACGAACGCCGTGCGGGGCAGCTCGTAGAGGTCCTGGGGGCTGCCCATCTGCTCGATCCGGCCACCGTTCATGACGGCGACGGTGTCGGCCATCGTCATCGCTTCTTCCTGGTCGTGCGTGACGTGCAGGAAGGTGAGCCCGACCTCGGCCTGGATCGTCTTGAGTTCGAGCTGCATCTGGTGCCGGAGCTTCAGGTCGAGGGCGCCGAGCGGTTCGTCGAGGAGCAGCAGTGCCGGGCGGTTCACGATCGCGCGGGCCAGGGCGACGCGCTGCTGCATGCCGCCGGAGAGCTGTGCCGGTCGCTTCGACGCGGACGAGTCGAGCTCCACGAGGTGCAGGGCCTCCCGTGCCTTCGTCATCGGGTCGGGGATGCGCCGACGCTTCAGGCCGAACGCGACGTTGTCGAGCACGCTCATGTGCGGGAACAGCGCGTAGTTCTGGAAGACGGTGTTGACCGGCCGCTGGTACGGCTTCGTGTCGGTGACGTCCTTCCCGCCGAGCAGGATGCTGCCGCTCGTCGGTTCCTCGAGGCCGGCGACGAGGCGCAGCGTGGTGGTCTTCCCGCAGCCGGACGGCCCGAGGAGCGCGAAGAACGACCCGGCGGGCACGGTGAGGTCGAGGGCGTCGACCGCGGTGTGTCCGGGGAAGGACTTCGTGATCTGCTCGAGCCGGAGATCTGCTCCGGATTCGGCGAAGGTGCCGGTCGTTGCCATGGTGCCTCCTGCTGCTCGGTGCGGGGGTCAGGGTCAGCCGATGTACGACATGACGTGCTTGATGCGGGTGTAGTCGTCGAACCCGTACTGGGAGAGGTCCTTGCCGTAGCCGGAGTGCTTGAAGCCCCCGTGCGGCATCTCGGCGACGATCGGGATGTGCGTGTTGATCCACACGCACCCGAAGTCGAGGTCACGGGCGAAGCGCATCGCCCTGGCGTGGTCGGTCGTCCACACCGAGCTCGCCAGGCCGTACTCGACGTCGTTCGCGGCACGCAGCGCTTCGGCCTCGGTGCGGAAGCGCTGGACGGTCTGCACGGGGCCGAACACCTCCTGCTGGACGATGCGGTCGTCCTGCCGCAGCCCGGAGACGATCGTCGCCTCGTGGAAGTACCCGACGTCGCCGACCCGGTGGCCACCGAGCTCGATCGTCGCGTGGTCGGGGAGCGTGTCGAGGAAGTCCTGCACGTGCGTGAGCTGGTTCACGTTGTTGACCGGCCCGAAGTACCCGTCCGTGCCGGTCCTCGCGTTCGTCCGGGCTTCCTCGGCGAGCGCCGCCACGAACTCGTCGTGGATGCCCTTCTGCACCAGGAGCCGGGTGGCCGCGGTGCAGTCCTGCCCGGCGTTGAAGAACCCGGCGGCGACGATGCCGGCCACCGCGGAGGGGATGTCGGCGTCGTCGAACACGATCACGGGGGCCTTGCCGCCGAGTTCGAGGTGCGTGCGCTTGAGGTCACCGGCCGCGGCTCGGGCGACCGCCATGCCCGCGCGGACCGACCCGGTGATGGACACGAGCTGCGGGGTCGGGTGGTCGATCATCGCAGCGCCGGTGGAGTGGTCACCCAGTACGACGTTGAGGACCCCCGGCGGCAGGAACTCCGCGGCGACCTCGGCGAGCAGCAGCGTGGAGAGCGGTGTCGTGTCGCTCGGCTTCAGGACGGTGGTGTTGCCGGCGGCGAGCGCGGGGGCGATCTTCCACACCGCCATGTTGAGCGGGTAGTTCCACGGGGTGACCTGGGCCACGACGCCGATGGGCTCGCGCCGGACGAAGGACGTGTGGTCGGCCAGGTACTCGCCGGCGCTCCGGCCCTCGAGGTTCCTCGCGGCGCCGGCGAAGAAGCGGATCTGGTCGACGGAGAGCATGACCTCGTCCTCGACCAGGGTGGCGCGGGGCTTCCCGGTGTCCTGCGACTCGAGGTCCGCGAACTCGTCCGCGCGGGCCTCCACCGCGTCGGCGATCCGGAACAGTGCGAGCTGGCGCTCCCCCGGGGTCGTGCGGCGCCACGTGTCGAACGCGGCGCTCGCTGCCGAGAAGGCGGCGTCGACGTCAGCGGCGGTGGAGATCGGCGAGATGCCGTATTCGGCCTCGGTCGTCGGGTCCACCAAGCCGAACGACGTGTTCGTCCCGGACGGGGTCCACTCGCCCCCGACGAAGTTCCGGAGGTCACGGGTCGCCGTGTCCGACGCCGTCTTCGTGCTGTCCAGCATGGCGGCGATACTGGCACGGAAACCGCTCGTTCGGAAGACTTGTAACAACGGAAATCGTCGCGAAACACGGTGTTCACAACGGATTCCCTTGCTTTCCCCCGGAATGCACTGCCATGCTGTCCGGCATGGCGGCAGCACCACGACGTCCGGGACCGATCGACGACATCTCCAAGCGGATCATCGAGCAACTCCAGGCAGACGGGCGCCGTCCGTACGGCGAGATCGGCAAGGCGGTCGGTCTCAGCGAGGCGGCGGTCCGGCAGCGCGTGCAGAAGCTCACCGAGACCGGCGTCATGCAGATCGTCGCGGTCACCGACCCCATGCAGCTCGGGTTCCACCGGCAGGCGATGATCGGCATCCGTGTGAACGGCGACACCCGCAAGGTCGCCGACGCACTCGAGCAACTGGCGGCGGTCGACTACCTCGTGATGACCGCCGGCAGCTTCGACCTCATGGTGGAGGTCGTCTGCGAGGACGACGACGACCTCATCGAACTGCTCAACGGGACGATCCGGGCCATCCCCGGCGTGACCGGCACCGAGACCTTCGTCTACCTGCAACTCCGCAAACAGCTCTACGACTGGGGAACGCGATGACCATCTCCGACCAGAAGACCGAACAGCCCACGCGACTCGGCTCCTACGACCCGTTCGCACCGGTCGACAACGAGGACCTGCAGCGCAAGTCCCGCGACCACCTCTGGATGCACTTCGCCCGGCACGGTGCGAACCAAGCGGGTGCCGAGGTCCCGATCATGGTCCGCGGCGAGGGCCACCACGTCTACGACAGCCACGGCAAGGGCTACATCGACGGACTCTCCGGCCTGTTCGTCGTCGCCGCCGGCCACGGACGGAAGCGCCTGGCCGAGATGGCCGCCAAGCAGGCCGAGACGCTGAGCTTCTTCCCGATCTGGTCGTACGCGCACCCCGCGGCGATCGAGCTCGCCGACCGCCTGGCCGACCACGCCCCTGGTGACCTCAACAAGGTGTTCTTCTCCACCGGCGGCGGCGAAGCGGTCGAGACGGCGTTCAAGCTCGCGAAGTACTACTGGAAGCTCCGCGGCAAGCCGATGAAGCACAAGGTGATCTCCCGCGCGGTCGCCTACCACGGCACCCCGCAGGGCGCCCTCGCGATCACCGGCATCCCCGCGATGAAGCAGATGTTCGAGCCGCTGACCCCCGGCGGCCTCCGTGTGCCGAACACGAACTACTACCGCGCCGACGAGATGGGTTTCGCCGGGCAGAGCGAGGAGGAGTTCGGGTACTGGGCGGCCGAGCGCATCCGCGAGATGATCGAGTTCGAGGGGCCGGACACCGTCGCGGCCGTCTTCCTCGAACCGGTGCAGAACTCCGGCGGCTGCTTCACCCCGCCGCCCGGGTACTTCCAGCGGGTGCGTGAGATCTGTGACGAGTACGACGTGCTGCTCGTCTCGGACGAGGTCATCTGCGCGTTCGGTCGCATCGGCACGATGTTCGCCTGCGACACGTACGGCTTCGTCCCGGACATGATCACGTGCGCGAAGGCGATGACCTCCGGGTACTCCCCCATCGGCGCGACGATCATCAGCGACAGGATCTTCGAGCCGTTCGCCGAGGGCGACACGACCTTCTACCACGGGTACACGTTCGGCGGGCACCCGGTCTCCGCCGCCGTCGCCATGGAGAACCTCGACATCTTCGAGGAAGAGGGGCTGCTGCAGAACGTCCAGCAGAACGCCCCGCTCTTCCGCGCCGAACTCGACACCCTGCTCGACCTGCCGATCGTCGGCGACGTCCGCGGTGCCGGGTACTTCTACGGCATCGAGCTCGTCAAGGACAAGGCCACGAAGACCACGTTCGACGACGACGAGTCCGAGCGCCTGCTCCGCGGGTTCCTGTCGAAGGCGCTGTTCGACGCGGGGCTGTACTGCCGCGCCGACGACCGTGGCGACCCCGTCGTGCAGCTCGCTCCGCCGTTGACCATCGGGCAGCCGGAGTTCCGCGAGATCACCTCGATCCTGCGGAGCGTCCTGTCCGAGGCATCGTCGAAGATCTGACCGTGTCCGGCTACCGGCGGGTCTCGTTCTGGATGGACCAGCTCGTGGCCTCCGGCCGCGACGACCTGACGCCTCGGCCGCCGCTCGACGGCGACCGCTCGGCGGACGTCTGTGTCATCGGCGGTGGACTGACCGGTCTCTGGACCGCGTGGTACCTGCACCAGGCCGACCCGAGCCTCCAGATCGTCGTCGTCGAGAAGGAGATCGCCGGATTCGGCGCCTCCGGACGGAACGGCGGGTGGTGCTCGGCGCTCTTCCCGCGCGAAGCGGCGGAGATCGCCGAGCACGCCGGCCGTGACGCGGCACTCGCCATGCGGCGGGCGATGCGGGACACGGTCGACGAGGTCGGCCGCGCAGCGGACGATGCCGGGATCGACTGCGACTTCGTCAAGGGCGGCACCGTGCTCTACGCGCGATCGGCGGTGCAGGACCGCGCAGCTCGCGCAGAGGTCGACGCGTCCGCCGCCTTCGGCGACGACATGGACTACCGGTCCGCGCGCCCCGGCGACGCCGCCGGTTCCGTCGGGGTCGCGTTCACCCCGGACTGCGCGCGCCTGCAGCCGGCCGCGTTGGTCCGTGGCCTGGCGGCCGCACTGGAGGCCCGTGGCGTCGTGATCGCGGAGCGCACGCCCGCCGTGTCGTGGGCTCCAGGGCGTGTGGTCACCACCTCCGGGACCGTCTCGGCCGGCGCGGTCGTCGTCGCGCTCGAGGGCTACGGGGCGACGATGCCGCAGACCAGGCGGCGGATCATGCCGCTGTACTCGCTGATGATCGCGACCGAGCCGCTGTCCGAGGCGGCGTGGGGGCGGATCGGGCTGGAGCACGGGCAGACGTTCTCGGACTACCGGCACCTGTTGATCTACGGACAGCGCACCGCGGACGACCGGTTCGCGTTCGGCGGCCGCGGAGCCCGGTACCACTGGGGTTCCACGATCCGGAACTCGTACGACCGGGTGCCGAGGGTGTTCCGCCACCTGCGCACGACGCTCGCCGAGCTCTTCCCCGACGTCGGTGACGTCGGGGTCACGCACACGTGGGGCGGCCCGATCGGGGTACCCCGCGACTGGTGCGCCTCGGTGACCTGGGACGGTTCCGTGGGGTCGGCCGGCGGGTACGTCGGCGACGGGCTCTCGACGACGAACCTGGCGGGGCGGACGCTGGCCGACCTCGTGCGTGGAGTCTCGTCCGACCTGACGTCGCTGCCATGGGTCGGGCACCACTCACCGGACTGGGAGCCGGAGCCGTTGCGGTTCCTCGGGGCGAACGCCGGACTCGTGGCGACGGACATCGCCGATCGCGAGGAACGACTGACCGGACGACCGAGCGTGGCCGCCCGGATGCGCTCGAAGGTGACTGGGCACTGATGGCGGTCGTTCCTCCGTCGGCGTTCGACGTCGTGGTGATCGGTGCCGGGGTCTCCGGGCTCGCAGCTGCGCGGGCACTCGCGCTCGGCGGGCAGCGGGTCGTCGTGCTCGAGGCCCGCAACCGCATCGGCGGGCGCACCTGGACGGACGCCGCGCTCGGGGTGCCGGTCGACCTCGGGGCGTCGTGGATCCACGGCGTCGAGGGCAACCCGCTCTGGTCGTTGGCGTCGGCGTTCGGGATCGAGACCGTGGAGTTCACGGTCGGGAGCTTCCAGTTCGACGGGCGCCCGATCGCGTGGCACGACCCGTCCGGTGCTCGGGTGTCGGGTTCGTCACTGGTGGCCGACCTCCACTCGGTCGACGACCTCCTGCCTGCCGTCGTCGACGCCTCGCCACCGGGGACCACCTACGCGTCGGCCGTCGCGTCGGTGCTGTCGACGCTCGGGTGGACCGGCTCACGGGCGGATCGCGTGACCGAGTACATGGCGCACCGCTCCGAGGACCTCTGCGGCGCGCCCGTCACCGACCTCGACGCCCACGGGCTCGACGAGGAGCACGTCGCCGGGGACGAGGTCGTGTTCCCCGGCGGGTACGGGCAGTACGCCGTCCGGCTGTCCGCCGGGCTCGACGTCCGGTTGTCGTCCGTGGTCCGTGCGGTGACCACCACGCCGTCGTCCGTCCGGGTCGACCTCGCCGACGGGTCGTCCGTGTCCGCGTCCCGGGTGGTCGTGACCGTGCCGCTCGGGGTCCTCAAGGCCGGGGACATCACGTTCTCACCGCCGTTGTCCGATCCCGTCGCCGGTGCGCTCGACCGGCTCGGGATGGGTGTCTACGACAAGGTGTTCTTCCGCTTCCCCTCGGCGTTCTGGCACTCCTGGGTGATCCGGCAGCAGGGGGACGCCGGCGTCGACTGGCACTCCTGGTACGACATGTCCCGCGTGACCGGGGTGCCGGTGCTGGCGGCGCTCGTCGGCGGCTCCGGAGCACGTCGACTCGAGACGCTGTCCGACGCCGAGATCGTCGCCGAGGGGCTGGCGGCCCTGCGGTTGCTGTTCGGCCCATCGGTGCCGGAGCCCGAGGCCGTGCGCATCACCCGGTGGGCGGCGGACCCGTTCGCGAAGGGGTCGTACTCGTACCTGCACGTCGGCTCGTCGCCTGACGACCACGACCTGCTCGGGACACCCGTCGGTCGCGTGCAGCTCGCGGGCGAGGCGACGTGGGGCGACGACCCCGCGACCGTGCACGGGGCGCTGCTGTCCGGGTTGCGAGCGGCGTCGCGCATCCTCGGACGGGAGGTCCCGGCGGACGAGCTGGCCTCTACACTCGGCGCGTGAGCCCGTCGAAGGTCAGACACCAGCACGAGCACCGCTTCCCGGTCGCCGCCGCGATCCTCGTCAACCTCGCGCTCGCGCTGCTCCTGCCGAGCCGGGTGCTGTTCTTCCCGTCGTGGGTCGTGCCGCTCCTCGGTGTCCTGTTGCTCGTGCCCCTTATCGTGTTCAACCCGCGGCGGCTGTCCCGCGAGACGACGTGGTCGAGATGGCTGTCGGTCGGGCTCGCGATCATGCTCACGGTCGCGAACCAGCTCACCGTCATCCGGACGGTGATGGAGCTCCTCGTCGGCCATGCGGACGGCGGGGCCGTGCTGCTCACCGCGCTCCAGGTGTGGGTGAGCAGCATCATCGCGTTCGGGCTCGTCTACTGGGAGCTCGACCGCGGCGGGCCGGTCGCACGACGGCGTCCGGGGCTCTGGGAGTCCGACGAGGCGGACTTCCAGTTCCCGCAGGAGACCGACTCCCGCACCGCCGCGTGGCGTCCGGTGTACCTCGACTACCTCTACGTGGCGCTCACGAACATGGTGGCGTTCAGCCCGACCGACACGATGCCGATGACCGTCCGCGCGAAGATGATCATGGCCTACCAGTCCG
This sequence comes from Curtobacterium guangdongense, assembly GCF_049341845.1. Taxonomy (NCBI): domain Bacteria; kingdom Bacillati; phylum Actinomycetota; class Actinomycetes; order Micrococcales; family Microbacteriaceae; genus Curtobacterium; species Curtobacterium guangdongense. The sequence goes on along the minus strand of NZ_JBMPIT010000007.1, from coordinate 4,251 downwards.
TCGGCGGGTTCATCCTGATGGCCCTGGTCATCTCGCGCGCGGTCAACATCATCGCCTGACCGGTGGCCTGCTCGCTCGTTCCGTGTCAGGCGCCGTGTGCCTCCTCGGACACGGGCTGCCACTCCCGCCAGGTCGCCAGACGCGACTCGTAGTCCTTCTCCGCGATGCCGAGCGGCGCCTTGCCGAAGAAGACCCGCAGCGGCGGCTGATCCGCGTCGACGACCTTGAGGATCGCCGAGCGGGTCGCCTCGGGCTTGCCCGGGTCCGACGCCGACGGGCGATTCGAGGCCGCCTCGCGCACGTCGGCGTAGGCGTCGATCGGTTCGCTCTGCTTCGACGACGGGCCGGACCAGTCGGTGGAGAACCCACCGGGCTCGATGAGGGTGACGTGGATGCCGAAGTCGGCGACCTCTTGCGCCAGCGACTGCGAGAGGCCCTCGAGCGCCCACTTCGACGCGTGGTACGCGCCGACGGTCGGGAACGCGCTGATGCCACCGATGCTCGACACCTGGATGATGTGCCCCGAACCCTGCTCGCGCATGATCGGCAGCGCCGCCTGCGTGACCCACAGCGCGCCGAACAGGTTCGTCTCGAGCTGGGCACGGACCTCGTCCTCGGTGAGCTCCTCGACCATGCCAAAGTGGCCGTAGCCGGCGTTGTTCACGACGACGTCGAGGGAGCCGAAGTGGTCGGCTGCACGCTGCACGGCGGTGAAGTCGGCCGAGCGGTCGGTGACGTCGAGCTGGATGCCGAGGAACGTGTCGGGGTACTGCTCGACGAGCGCCTGCACGTCGTCGGGGTTCCGTGCGGTGCCGGCGACGGAGTCCCCGCGCTCGAGGGCGGCTTCGGCCCACTCGCGGCCGAAGCCCTTCGACGCGCCGGTGATGAACCAGGTCGTGCTCATGTGTCCTCCTGTTGTCTGACGCCGGTCACGCAACGCCGACGCCTTCCGAATCAGCTGGAGGTCCGGGTGACGGACGCGTCTTTCGGACGGGGCGCGGCGAACTCCAGGTTCACGTCGTCGGGATCCTGTACGGACAGGATCACGAGACCGAACGGCGGGAGGTCCGTCACCGCACCGTGCTCGATGCCCGCCTCGTCGAGCCGCGACACCGCATCGTGCAGGTCGTCGACCGATCCGACCCGGAAGGACACGTGGTCGAGGCCGACGCGGTCGGGATCGAACCGGTCACCCGACTCCGCCACCGGACGCAGTCCGAGGGTCTGGCCGCCGAAGGTGAACGAGCACCCGCCGTAGGTCCGCCACGGGTCGTCGTGGATCGTCGGGTCGTCGAACTGGTCGCTGAAGTCGCTCCCGGGCGGCATGCCGAACAGCAGCTCGTAGAAGGCCTTGCTCCGGTGGATGTCGGTGACGGTGAGCCGCACGTGCGAGAAGCCGAGCGGCACGACGATGGGATCGTTCATCCCCCCATCATCGGCCGGGGCTCCTGGTCGCGTCCGGTCGGCTCCGGGAACCGGACACCGCTGAGCTCCTCGGAGACGGTCCACAGTCGGGCCGCCGCCGGTTCGTCGCGCATCGGCGCCCATGGCTCGCGCCGGGCTGCCGGTCCACCGAGCCCACCCGGCCACCGCGGACCGGTGAAGGCGCCGTCCAGGTCGGCACCCGTCGCGGCGAGCAGTGCGGGCTGCCCGGCGGAGTCGATGGTCCCGACGAGGAGCCCGCGTGACGACAACCACCGGATGACCCGGACCGCGGTCGTGTCCTGCGTTCGCCCGACTTCCGGACGGGCGGCCAGGAGACTCGTCGGTGCGACACCCGGGTGGCTCACCGCACTCGTGATGCCCCAACCACCCGCTCGACTCCGTCTGCTGAGCTCGAACCCGACGAGTGCGCAGGCGAGCTTCGACGCCGCGTAGGCGCGGTTGCCGTCGTAGGGACGTTCGGACTGGAGGTCGTCCCAGCCGATCCGGGCCTGTCGGGCCGCGATGCTCGTCTGCATCACCACGCGTGCGCTGCCGGCTCGCAGGAGCGGGAGGAGCTGACCGACGAGCGCGAAGTGCCCGAGGTGGTTCGTGCCGAACTGCAGTTCGAAGCCGTCCTCCGTCTCCTGCCGCTCCGGTGGCGTCATCACGCCCGCGTTGCCGATCAGCAGGTGCAGGGGGTCGCCCTGCGAGCGGAGGCGATCGGTGAGTGTCGCCACGGAGGTCAGCGACGACAGGTCCATCTCCTCCAGCCGCAGCGCGGCGTGCGGGTGCTGTTGCCTGATGCGGTCGACGGCGGCCTCGCCCTTCCGCCGGTTGCGGACCGGCATCACGACCTCGGCGCCGGCAGCGGCCAGCCGGGTGGCGATGCCGAGACCGATGCCGTCGCTGGCGCCGGTGACCAGGGCCCGTCGGCCGGTGAGGTCGGGGATCGTGACGTCGTCGTGGGTGCGTGGCATCGTGTCGTCTCCTCGTTCGCGGCACCTCGTGGCGCCTCGGTCGAGCATGCGCCGACCCCGTGCACGACATCCACGGCCTGACGATCCGTGGCTCGGACGGGCGCGTCGCGAGAGGATGACGACGTGATCGATCGAAGCGCACTGGCGGACTTCCTCCGTGGTCGCCGGCATGCCCTGCAACCGGAGGACGTCGGGCTGCCGCGTGGACAGCGTCGGCGGACCGCCGGGCTCCGTCGCGAGGAGGCGGCCCTGCTCGCGAACATGTCGACGGACTACTACGCGCGACTCGAACGCGAACGCGGCCCACAGCCGTCGGAGCAGATGCTCGCCGCGATCGCGCAGGGCCTCCGGCTGACGATCGACGAGCGCGACCACCTGTTCCGTCTGGCCGGGCACGAACCACCGACGCGGAGCGTGGGCTGCGACCACGTGTCCCCGGGGATGATGCGGATCCTCGACAGCCTCGTCGACACCGCGGCCGAGGTGTCGAACGAGGTCGGCGAGACCCTGCGGCAGACACCGCTCGGCGTGGCGCTCGTCGGCGACCACTCGCGGTACACCGGCGACGCGCGGAGCTCCGGGTTCCGGTGGTTCACCCAGACGGAGGTCCGGGAGCTCTACCCGGTCGAAGACCACGCCTTCATGTCCCGGATGTACGCGTCCGGTCTCCGAGAGGTCGTCGCTCGGCGCGGTCCCGGGTCGCGGGCGGCGCACCTCGCGGACACCCTGCTCGCGAGGAGCGCCGAGTTCCGGGAGGTCTGGGCGCTGCACGAGGTCGGGGTCCGTCCGCGCGAGGTCAAGCGGTACGTCCACCCCGAGGTCGGGGAGCTGACGTTGCACTGCCAGGTGCTGCACGACCCCGAGCAGTCGCACGTGCTCCTCGTGCACACCGCCGAGCCGGGCAGCGTGACTGCTGAGCGACTCCGGCTGCTCTCGGTCATCGGCACGACCACCGCTGCTCGCTGAACCGCGGAGCCGATCACACTTGCGATTCCCTCCGGCACACCGGCCTCGTAGCGTTGCCGGATGGTCGACGGAACGATGGACGGACCACCGCAAACAGAAACCCCCTCGCGATGCGAGGGGGTTTCGAGGTATGCACGCCGGTCCGTGCCCGACGCTCGTGAGGACCACGCTACGGTTTCGGGACCAGCGAGTCAACCGGCGCTGGCTGCCCTCTTGGGAGCGGCCCGCCTGCGCACGTACGCATCAGTCACCGGTGGAGACCTTGCACGAGCTGGCGACCTCTACCTCTGGGCGACGCAACTCGCCGGCGCACTGCACGCGCAACTGTCGTTCGTCGAGATCGCGGTGCGCAACGCCATCGACACCCGGCTCGGCGAGCTTGCCCTGCTCGACGGCTCCCTGTCCGACTGGACCACTGAGGGCGCGACGCCGGAGGCGGTCTACACACTCCTCCGACGACAGCTCGCCGACGCACGGAGCCGCGCGTCTGTCGCTGCCGCGGAACGCGGGACGCGTCATCAGCGGAGCGGTGAAGGAGCGACGCACGACGATGTCGTGGCGCAACTGATGTTCGGCGCTTGGGTGAAGCTGATCCGCCCCGTCTCGCGCACAGAGTCCGCGGGACGGCAGCAACGCCTCTGGCGCGACACCCTCCGCCACGCTTTCCCGAACGCCCCCGGTGACGATGCCGGACGGATCGCGATCGGCAAACAGTTGGAGACGCTCCGACGGCTTCGGAACCGAGTCGCGCATGGTGAGTCGGTCCCGCTGCACCGCGGAACGGACACAGCACCCCGCGATAGCGGGGTGCTGTGTCCGTTGTGTGGTGCGGTGCGCTTCTGGCGCGGGGTGTTACTTGATCTTGGCGGTGATGGTGGCGGTG